>JAQULZ010000001.1 GCA_028718375.1 Victivallaceae bacterium
CGGTCGATCGAGTTGCCGATAATGCCGCTGACTACCATGGTCAAAGCCAGATAACGTTCGTTGAATCCTTCCGTCAGCCAGCGCAGAAGAAATATCGCCGCGCTGGTCACCGCCGCCGCGACCACCAGCAGCAGCCAGCCGTATCCGGTCATGATGCCCCAGGCCGCGCCTTCATTGGTAACATAAGTGAGGGAAAAAAAATTTTTCACCACCAGGACGCTTTCACCCAGCCGAAAACGGTCGGCGACCACAACTTTGCTCACCTGGTCAGCGAGCAGCAGCAGCCCGGCGACGATCACTGAAAAAACAATGATCCTGCGTTCCGACCGGCTGTGGGGCATAGACCTGGCAAAGAGATTAATCAACGTTAGGGTTTATCCCGTTGTTTGCTTCCCGTATGGCTTTACACTTGGTGCAGTAAAGAGCGTAAGGTTTAACTTCCAGCCGGCCTTTGGAAATGTTCTCGCTGCAGTCGACGCATTTGCCGAACTCTCCGTTGACCAGCCGTTTTATCGCGTCCTCGATCAGTTCAAGAACATTTCCATCTTCAGTGAGCATCTGCAGTTCGATGTCGCGCCTGAAGTTTTCCCCGCCGTAATCGGCCATATGGGTAACCGCCCCATGCTTGGTACCGCCGTTGTTCAGCGCTACTGAAGCATGATGGTTCATCTGAGTTAAAACAATTTCGCGGGCGGCCATCAAGGAATCAAAATATTTTTGCTCTTCCTTTGAAAATTTAGGTAAATTCTTCAAATACGAGAGGGGCATAAATGTTCTCCTGATCTATACGGGTTATAAGTTAAAAATAAGTTAGTAAATCCAAATGCTTAAACGCTCAATATAGCATTATTATCCAAAAAAATCAAGTCTCCGGTTTTACTGGGATGCAGTAAAGTTGAAATTTTCGCTTTGACGAATTAAATTACCGATTGGATATTGGAAAATAATATTACTGTTATTCTGACCGCATCACGGTCATTGATGATTCCGTAACCCTGATTTACCGGGATGAAGTTAAATACTATAGATTTGCACAGCCACAGCACTTATTCCGACGGTACTCTGACTCCGGAGGAATTATTGTGCGCCGCCCGGAAAATCGGTCTGCAGGCCCTGGCCCTGACAGATCATGATACGGTGGCGGGAATACCTGACTTTTTACAAGCGGCGGTCCGGTATCCGGAAGTGGCCGCGATTCCCGGGGTCGAGATTTCAACTCTTTGTTCCGGCCGTGAACTCCATATTATCGGTCTTTTTTTAGATCACGAAAACCCCGGGCTGCTGGATTTTTTAAATGACCTCCAGCTCAAACGCCGGCGGCGCAATGAACGCCTGGCCGAAAAACTGGCGGCCTTAGGTTATGCTGCGGACCTTGAAGCCGTCAGCAAACAGGCGAAAGGGAAAATCATCGGGCGGCCGCATTTTGCCGAGCATCTTTTGAAAAATTACGATTTCGCGAACGCCCGGGAAGTTTTTGACAAACTGCTCAAACGGGATGCCCCGGCTTATGTCGGCCGTCCTCTGCCGTTCCCGGAAGCCGCGATAGAAGTCATTCGCCGGGCCGGAGGTATAGCGGTGTGGGCGCATCCGATTTACCGGCGCAGCAAGGAGCGTTCCTGGTGCCGCCGGATATTAAGACGGCTCGTTCCCGCCGGGCTGGACGCGATCGAAGCGTATTATCCGCAGTTTGATGAGTCCCAGACCCGGATTATCCGGGAACTGGCCGCCGAATTCGGTATCGCGCTGGCGGGCGGCAGCGATTATCACGGCGCGCATCAGCCGGACATTTCCCTGGGTACCGGTTACGGCGAACTGCGGGTTCCGGCGGAAATTCTGCCTGAATTGCAGCGCCGCCGGGGCGATAAAATCCGGGAAAACTAAACTTTTCCCTCAAAAATAAATGGCTTTAATTCCGTTTTACGGCTTTTAGGTCTTGGAAAAAAATGATGAATTACGTTTATTATCTGGCGCCGCTGGTGGGGTTTGTTGCCATGTTGGCGGGTGGTTTCTGGGGGCTGGGCGGCGGCTGGTTCGCAGTCCCCGTCCTGCTTACTCTGGGAATCAGTAATCCGGTTGCGGCCGGCGCCAGCCTGCTGCAGATGATTCCGAGCACTTTTCTGACGGTGGTACGTCAATTCAGAAGTATCGGCTGGGGAAAAAATTCGTGGGGACTGACCGTTGCCCTGCCGTTGTGCGGAATGGCGTTTCTCGGCGGTTTTTTCGGCCGGCCGGCCGGCGCGCTCATCCAGGAAATGTTTCACAGCCGGAAACCGCATCAGTGTCTTTATCTCATCCTGCTGGGCTTTATCTTGTATAAAACGTTGCGGCATAAATCTCCCGCCCCGGCGGACCCGGTTGCGCCAAGAACGGTTTCCGTAACCAGTACCGCCGTTACCGGGGTTACCGGTTTCCTGGTCGGGGTTTTATCTTCGCTGCTGGGTATCGGCGGCGGGACCATCACCCGCCCGGTGATGCTGAGCTACCTGCAGGTTCCCGAAGTATTCACCGGTAAAATCGCCCGCCTGGCGGTATTCATTACCGCAGTTTCGGGGACGGCTTCCTATCTCCTGCAGATTCAGAGCTTTAAGCCCGGTGATCCGGGAACGGATTCACTGCTGCTCGGCCTGCTGATGGCGGCTGGCGGTTTTATCGGTTTCCCGGTCGGCGCCTGGCTGCACGGCAAAGTGATCATGTCCGGACACGCCGAAAAAGCCGCCCGCAGTTTCAGTTACGTAGTCGTACTGGTACTGGCAAGCCTGTTTTGTAAAATCATCGACTGGATTGTCACCAGTCAGGTCATCATCCTGATCTGCGGTTTGTTTCTGCTCACGTTTCTTCCCGCCTTTACCGTCCGGAGCTGCAAACATCCGGACTCCCGGCCGTAAGCTTATTTCGCGTATTCTACCGAGCGGGTTTCGCGGATAATAGTTATTTTGATCTGGCCGGGATAATTCATTTCTTTTTCAATGCGTTCGCAGATTTCCTTGGCCAGCATTTGGGATTCGCCTTCGGAAATGGCTTCCGGATTTACTACTACGCGGATTTCCCGTCCGGCCTGGAGCGCGAAACAGCTTTCGACGCCTTTGAAATCGTGCGCGATAGCCTCCAGTTGTTCAAGGCGTTTCAAGTATATTTCCGTAGTGGCGCTGCGGGCTCCCGGCCGCGACGCGCTCAAGGTGTCGCAGGCGTTGATCAGAGTATCATAAATGCTGGTCGCATCGATTTCCTCATGGTGCGCTGCCACCGCGTGGATCACGTCTTCGGCTTCGCCGTGTTTACGGAGGATGTCCGCGCCGAGCTTAGCGTGCGAACCTTCCAGTTCGTGATCGACGGCTTTGCCGATGTCGTGAAACAGCCCGATGCGTTTAGCCTTATGCTCGTCGAGTCTCAGTTCGGCGGCAATCATGCCCATGAAATAAGCGGTTTCCAGAGAATGCTGCAAGACGTTTTGAGAAAAACTGTAACGGTATTTCAATCGTCCCAGGATTTTTATAATCTGCGGCGGAACGCCCTGAATTCCGGCTTCGAGCACCGCGTTTTCACCGGTACTGAAAATGTTATCCTCGATCTCTTTGGCAATCTTCTGAGTCAGCTCTTCAATCCGGGTCGGATGAATCCGGCCGTCGTTGATCAGCCGTTCCAGCAACTGCCGGGCGACTTCCTTGCGGATCGGGTCGAAACAGGAGATCACTACCGCTTCCGGAGTGTCGTCAATCAGGATGCTTACCCCCGTAGCGGCTTCCAGTGCCCGGATATTGCGTCCTTCCCGCCCGATGATCCGGCCTTTCATTTCATCGTTGGGCAACGGAATCGTCGCCGTCGTCCGTTCGTAAGTGCAGTCCGAAGCGTAACGCTGGATCGCATAAGTCAGAATGCGGCGGGATTCCCGTTCGGCCTTTTCCTTGGCTTCCTCGAGCACGTCCCGTACCAGGATGCCGGATTCATTTTTAACCTCATTCTTCAATTTGTCCAGCAGTATTTCCTTGGCGCTTTCGCGGTCCATCAGGGCGATCCGTTCCAGTTCGTCGATCTGTTTTGAGATATTTTGCTGTAAGTCCTTCTCCCGGTTGCTCAAGCGTTCGCGCAAACCTTCAATTTCCTTTTCCTTACGTTCCAGATGGACTATTTTTTCATCGAGAACATCGGCTTTCCGCTGCAAGGTTTCCTCCCGCTGGTTCAGACGTTTTTCAATGGCGAATTGTTCTTTCCGGCGCTCATTCAGTTCTTCTTCGAATTCGTCGCGTATTTTCATCAGTTCGGCTTTGGCGGTAACTTTGGCTTCGCGCTGAATGTGAGCGGCTTCCTTTTCCGCATCCTCCCGGATTTTCGTAGCCAGCTGGCTGGCTGCCGCTTTGCGCATTTTCTGGAACAGCGTTCCGGCGATAATTCCTGCGACCACGCCTCCGGCGCCGATAAGATAGGCCGTTATTTCACTCATCATAATTCTCCCTCAGTTGATTTTTTCAGTTTGATGATCGTTGTTTCAGTAACTATCAGATCCAGCTTACGGTCATGTTCGGCGGCCGGAATGCGATCCGCCCGCTGACAGTCGTAAAAGACCCCGATCGCCAGGCCGCCGGAATTACCCAGCAGCCGGTCGTAAACGCCCCTGCCGCGTCCGAGCCGCGCGCCCGCAGGATCGAATGCTACGCCCGGAACCAGCCAGAGCAGGTCATTGAGTTGTCCCGCGGCCGCCGCCGGCAATTCCGGTGCGGGTTCCATGAGTCCGTATTTTCCGGGGACTAAATCCCGGGACAAATCATTTATTTCAACCATTTCATAGCCCGCATCCGAAAAAGCGGCATGTCGTGGTAAAAAAACTTGTTTGCCGGCTTTCCGGCATTCCTCCAGAAGCGCCGCTAAATTTACTTCAGTGCCATCCGAGATATAGGCTGCAATCCGTTCCGCCGCCCGCACTTCCGGCAAAGTGCCCAGCGCCGCATTGATTGCCGCGTCCGCTGCCGCGCGCGCCGCCGCCTCCAGGGATGCCCGTTTTTCCAGATGCTGTTTCCGCAGTTGTTTTTTGGCTTCCCGGATCATGACGCGTTTGCTCCCGAGCGGCGCTGCCGCCAATAGTCGAGCCGCTGTTTAATCTTTTCCTCATATCCCGTTCCGGCGGGCTGATAATACTCCTTCGCCACTCCGAGATAATCCTGAGCGGTGAAACCATCCGGAAAATCATGGGGATACTGATAAGCGGCGCCCTGCCGCTGTTTTTCGGCAGCGCCCGCGGAATGCGGGTCGCGGAGATGCACCGGTACTGTTTGTACCCGTTCATTTTGAATATCATCCAGGGCCGCGTCGATTGCGGCATAAGCGGCATTGCTTTTCGGGGCGGTGGCGCAATAAGTAACTGCCTGAGCTAAAATGATCCGGGCTTCCGGCAGGCCGATCAGCTCAATTGCCTGCATCGCCGAAGTCGCCAGAGTGAGCGCCCGCGGATCGGCATTGCCGATGTCTTCCGCAGCGAAAATCACGATGCGCCGGGCAATGAACCGGATGTCTTCACCGGCGTGCAGCATTTTGGCCAGCCAGTAAACCGCGGCGTCGGGGTCGCTGCCGCGCATACTTTTGATAAACGCGCTGGCGGTATCATAATGGCCGTCATCGCCGTAATCGATGATTTTGCGCTGGATCGAGTCGGAGGCTTCCGCCTCGCCGATCCGGATCACCCCGTCTTGGTCCGGGGCGGTCGTCAGCACCGCAATTTCCAGGGCCGTCAGGGCCTTGCGCGCGTCCCCCTCGCAGATAGCCGCAAGAAAATCCAGCGCTTTTCCATTTATTTCGAGTTTCAATGCTCCGAAGCCGTTTTCGTGGGTAATCGCGCGCTGCAATAAAGTCCGGATGTCTTCGGAAGAGAGTGGCTCGAGGGTGAAGGCCAGGGAACGGGACAGCAGCGCACCGATAATATAAAACTGCGGATTGTGAGTAGTTGCCCCGACCAGCCGGATGTTGCCGTTCTCCACATCCGGCAACAGTGAATCCTGCTGGGCCTTGTTGAAACGGTGAATTTCATCGATGAACAAAATGGTGTTGCGCTTTACCGCCAGCCGGCGTTCGATCGCGATTTTCACCTGTTTGCGGATGTCCGCCACGGTGCAGGTGACGCCGGACAGCCGGACGAATTCGGAATTGGTGGTGCGGGCGATGAGTTCCGCCAGACTGGTTTTACCGGTTCCGGGAGGGCCGGAAAGAATAATCGAAGTGAACCGGTCGGCGGTAATGGCGCGGTGCAGTAATTTATCCGGAGCCAGGATATGGCGCTGACCGACATAGTCATCCAGGGAAGCCGGCCGCATCCGGGCCGCCAGCGGCAGCAACGGGCTGCCGGAATCGCCGGAGTTATTTTTTCCGACCGGAGTTTCCTGATAAAAATCGAACTGTTCCATTCCGCGCCTGCATTAAGGCCGGGAAGCGACAGCCGTTAAAAAAACATATATAATTAGATTAAATGGTCAGGAACGGGAGCGTAACGCATCCGCTGAAGTTCCAGCTAAGTCCGTAAATATAAATTCTAGCTTCATCAACATTTCCTGTACATTCCATTATAATCTAAAATATCTAACGCCACCCCTCAAAAAAACGCCGTGGCGAATAAAAATATACATTTTTTAACCGGCAATTGTCCCGCTTCCGGGCAATCTTTGTTAATAAAATATATGTCATAGCATTGAACCCTGAAAAAACACCAGTCGATTCCACGCCAGATTTTACTATATGCCGGTAAACGGATATTTGCAAATTTTTTTATCTAATATTTCTGATAAAAACCGGATATTTGAGATTATCGCTTGAAATTGAAGGTGTTTTAAAATACTGTTAAATGAACTAGGACCCTCAAAGAGCATGACGGATTTTGTTTTATATCTTAATTGATTTGTAATTATATAGTTAAATAAAAAAATGACGGAAAAATGACGGAGTATTTATAACTGCCTTTGAGTTCATGATTGCGGGCCGCGGAAATATTGCGCCCCCCTGCTGCCGGGCGCATTGAACATGCCCGGTGTCAGGCCGGAGCGGAGTTAAACTGATCACATGAATCCGGAAGCCAAACCATTTCATCCCGGCGACGTTCCGGCCAAACCGGGAGTATACGTTTACCGCGATCGTTTCGGGACGGTTATTTACGTCGGCAAGGCCGCTGACCTGCGCCATCGCATGAGTCAGTACTTTCAGCCGGGACGGCTGAAGGGTGCCGATCCCCGGCTGCGCTCATTGCTGAATTCGATTTATGACTGGGATTTTTTTGTGGTCGGCAACGAAGACGAAGCCTTGCTGCTGGAATCCCGCCTGATCAAGGAATACGCGCCTCAGTACAATGTTCTGATGCGGGACGACAAGCGTTTCCTGCTGGTCAAAATCGATTTGAAAAAAGATTTTCCGCGGCTCGACCTGGCGCGAATCCGGAAGGACGACGGCTGCAAATATTTCGGCCCGTTTCCCCGGGGTTCCGCGCTGCGGTCGACGATTGAATTTCTCAGCGCTTATTTCGGGCTGCGCACCTGTAAAGTCAATTTCCCGGATGAGCATACCCGGCGGCATTGTCTGAAACGCAGCGTGAATGACTGCCTCGAACCCTGTGCCGGCAGAATAACTAAAGCCCGATACCGGCAGCAGGTGGAAAAAATGCTGCAACTGCTGAACGGCAATATTTCCCCGATCATCGGCGAACTTGAAGGGCAAATGGCCGCCGCTGCCGAAAAAAAACAGTTTGAACTGGCCGCCCGGCTGCGCGATGTCATTACCAATATCGCGGCCGTTTTCGGCCGGAAAAACCGGTCATTCCGCTATGCGGCGCTCCCGGCGCCGCCCGGCGCCGCCGCGGTCGAAGCGTTGCGGCGGGTGCTCAATTTGGCTTCCCCGCCGGCCCGGGTCGAATGTTTTGACGTTTCGAACATTCTCGGCACCCTGGCTGTAGCCGGCATGGTTTGCTTTGAAGACGGCCGTCCCGCCCGGGACCAATACCGGCGGTTTAAAATCCGCTCCGTTGACCGGATCGACGATTTTGCGATGCTGCGCGAGGCGGTCAAACGCCATTATTCCCGTAAATTGCACCATCAACTGCCGCTGCCGGATTTGCTGCTGGTTGACGGCGGCAGAGGTCAGTTGTCCGCCGCGCTGGAAGCTCTGGCAGAAATCAATTGTCCGTTGCCGGCGGTCGCCGGACTGGCGAAGAAAAATGAGGAAATATTTCTGCCCGGCCGAAGTGAAGCTCTGGTACTTGACCGTCATTCCCCGGCGTTGCGGCTCTTGCAGGCGATGCGGGACGAGGCGCATCGTTTCGCTGTCGGTTATCACCGCCGGCTGCGCGCCCGGCGCCTGCAGGAATCACTGCTGGACGAGATTCCCGGCGTCGGTCCCAAACGCAAGCGGTTGCTGCTCCAGCAGTTCGGTTCGATCCGCCGGCTGCGTCAGGCCGGGGTGCAGGAGATCAGGGAGAAGATTCCGGGGGCGGGGCGAATTTTTGCCGAAAGGATAGTTGAATTTTTACATGGAAAAGACTAATGTAAATCCAGGTGTTTTTTTCAATCGTTATAACTTTGCGGTCGGCAGCCGGGTGTAGCTGATTCCCGCCTGCAATCCGACTGGAGAAAAAAAAGATGAGACTTACTTTAAAATCTGCAATAATTCCGGCGGCAGTCAGCGGTATTCTGGCTTTGGGCGGCTGCGTCTCCGTTAAAGACCGTTGCCTGGCCCAGGCGGAACAGGGTGATGCGCAGGCGCAGGGCATTCTGGGCAGTATGTATCTTACCGGTAACGGGACAATAATAAATTATGAACGCGCTTACTACTGGTTGCGCCACGGGGCCGCTAACAACGACAGCGTGGCGGCTTATTATCTGGGGGTGATGTATCAGTACGGGTTCGGTAAGATAATCCCCGACCGGATGCGCGCCGACCGCCATTATAAAAGCGTTCTTAAATCCGCCCATGACCAGGCGAAACAAGGCAACCTGAGATACGTCGATATTCTGGCGGAAATGTATTATTACGGGCGCGGCGTCGAGCCGGATCGGCAGCGGGCGTTGAAAATGTTTGAATACTGCGTCCGGAACCACTGGCCGGCGGCGATTGAGAATCTGGGCGTCATCCTGTTGACCGGCGAAAAAATCCAGCGCCATCCCGACCGGGCGAAATCCCTGCTGATCGAAGCTGCATCATATAATTATCCCCGGGCCCAGTACTATCTTGCCGGATATTATTTTGAGCGCGGTAAACACCAGGCGGCGATGGAACATCTGAGACGTTCCGTCGAAGGCGGTTTCCCGCCCGCCATGTTCCGGCTCGCTGAAGAATATTCAAAAACTGATTCTGCCCGGGCCGACAAATTGTTTAAAGCCGCGGCCGGCGAAGGTTATGCCCCTGCCATGCTGGTCATTGCCGACGGCCTGTCCGGTACCGAAGAAAAGCTGAAATGGATAAAAAAAGCCGCGGAACACAGTTCCGTCCCGGCCATGATTCAATATGCGAAACTGCTGGATAATCAAATCAATCCCAATCCGCCCAAGGAAATGATTCTTTATCAGCTCGCCCTGAAAATCCGGCCGGATGATCCCCGGATCCGGAAACTGATCCTCGAGTTGGACAACAGGACCGGATTATTTTTTCCGGTGAAGTATTCCTGGAGGAAGATTTACGGAGCGGAGAATATTTTGCTCGCCGCTTCGGAGATCGACCGGATTCTGCAGGGGTTCAAGGCGGGCATTATTTCGGCCAGCCGTAAACTTTTCGAGGAACGGCTGGCGTATAACCCGCTGCCGTTTTTCCTGAATAACGACTGGTATCAGATTTATGACAACGGACTGCCGCTGTTATGGGCGGGACTGCTGTTCAAAGCGGTTGAAAAACAGGAGTCGAACAACCCCGGATTCTGGATCGGGTACGGTATTTCAGCCGGACTCGCCGGGCAGGGAACCACCCAGGCTTTTGCGGCTTTCAAGCTTAATGAACTGCTGAAAAAACACGAAAAGAATGCTGATTATAATTCTTTGAAAAATATCGCCGTCCTGATGCAGGCCAACGCGCTGATGCTGCTGGGGTACGATGCCGAGGCTTATTCGTTTCTGTTCGGCAATGGGGAACTGCTGCGCGCCGACCTGCCTTTTCTGATTAATTTCATCAATTTCTGGTGCAAGCCCTTGTTGAAAGATAAATGCAAATTCAGCATTGCCGCCGGGATCGACGCCAAAAAACTTGACCAGTTCAGTCTGCCCCAGAAAAAAGACTTCTGGGATTTGGAGTATGGCCGGATGATTTCTGCCAAAGACCAGGTGAGTGAACCGAAAATCGACTTTGAGCGGGTAACGAAAACTAAAAGGTAATTATTTTCGAAAGGTATGGGCATGGATGATTCCGCCACAAGAGTTTCAGAGATAAGCGCCCTGAAAGACTCGCTTACTGCTGCCGGGTCAAGTATCAGGCTGCTGTTTACCGGGCTTAAAAACGGCAGGACGGAATTTATCAATATTTTCCGGCGTGATTTTATCCGGAATTATCTCATCACGCTGGATAAAATATCAGCTGACCTGGAATTGTTTTCCGCTGATCCGAAAAGCGGCCGGCGCCTTCTGGCCATCTCGAGCCCGGCCGCGGACTCGATCGACGCGCTTAATCAGTTGTTCATCGATTGCCGGGGAAAGCCCCTGAGCCAATGTTTGGAAGAGGCGGTTTTCGACGCCCTGATTATTCATGACATCCTGGCGCATCTGGACGATTTGACTGATGATGCGGTTTTTTTCATCCGGCACGCGGCGCGGATATGTTCCGGTGCGGCAATGATTGCCGCGTTCATCGCGTTGCTGCGCCGGGAAGCCGGAGGCGATAACCGGCTGCTGCGGCTGCGGCCGGGAATGGACCGACTGCTGCAAGGTGAGAACTGTTTCAAACTGCCGGACGGCAAAATTTCTTCGGAAACCATGGAACTGTTGAAACGGAAGGCGCTGGCGGCCGATCCGTTCAGCGGCGGCAAGGCTTTCCGTTATCTGCACGGGGCGTTCGTACCGGCGGAACTTACTTCCATTCGTCCGGTCGAGGAATTCTTCGGTTATGGCCGGGTGCGGCAGACTTTTGAAGCGCATTTTCGGGATTTTTCCCGTTTGAAGTCAAATCTGCCGTTACTGGTTTGCAGTCTGCCCGGTCTCGGAAAAACTCATTTTACCATTGCTTACACTCTGAAGTACGCCAACCTGACTCTGATCCTGCCGGAGCCGGAAGACTTGGAAAAGCCGCTTCAGCCCCTGGTCGAAAAACTCGCCGGACGCAAAGACCGCCGTTTCATCATTTTTTTCGATGACGTCGATCCCGCCAAAATTAACTGGTATTATTTCCGCGCTAACGTCGGCGGCAGTTTTTCGCTGCCGGACAACGTTTCGATCGTGATCGCTTCGAATTTCGAGTTTCCGGCCAACATTCTCAGCCGCGGCCGGGCGGTGAGATTTCCGGTTTTTGATGAAATCCGCTGCCTGGAGATGATCGAGGAATTCCTGAAAAGCCGCGGTTTGAAGCATCGCAATCCGAATCTGGAACTGGTGATCGCCGCGGATTACATCGAAGATTTCGGCCAGCGCAAATTCGAGGAACTCAGTCCCCGTACTCTGATCCGTTATCTGCAGATTTACCAGGAGGACATGAAAAAACGCAAACGGATGCTGGATATGACCCGGGCGGAAGTTTTTGCCAAACCGGATCCGCAGGTGTTTTACGAATTCAACGCCAAACTGATGCGGTCGCTGTACGGGGATGAAATCCTCGATGCGCTTCAGGATGAAAATCTGAAGCGGCAGCTCGGTACTTTATAATGGCAAGTGAGGAGTTTATATGGGCACCTACCGTTTTCCGAATAAAATTTCAGTTCCGGAAGGATTTTTTATGGGTGAACTCATCGTTACGGAACAAATAATCGTTAATGCGCTGGAAAAACTGGGGATAAAAGCGGGTGATGTGGTATTTCTTCATTCCTCGCTGAAATCGTTCGGTTACGTCGAGGGCGGGGCACCGACCGTGGTCAATGCCTTGCTCAAAGTCCTGGGCGCAGACGGCACGCTGGCGGTTCCTACTTTCAGTACTTATTTCTGGGATTCTCCGTCTCAGGTATGGGACCGGCAGCGGACTCCGTCGACCACCGGCGTCATTTGTGAAGCGGTACGCTTGCATCCGGCTGCGAAACGCAGCCCGCATGCGCCGCACCCGATCGCGGCGGTGGGCCGGCTGGCCGAAGATTTGACCGAACGCTATAATCTTACGGATTTCTCTGACGACAGTCCGTTCGCGCGGCTGATTGAGCTCAATGCCGCCATTGTCATGGCAGGGGTTTCGTTCAGCCGCTGTACGCTGTTTCATCTGCTGGAGGAAAAATTCCAGGTGCCGTACCGGCAATGGCAGAATTTCAGCGGCACGGTCGTTGATCAGGGCGTGACTGAATTCAAGACTTTTCCGTTCTACCGGACGTTCATTCCCGGGGTGAGAAACAATTTCGAATTTTGCGAGGAGCAAATGCTGGATGCCGGGCTGATTAAAACGGCTAATGCCGGGTTAAGCAAAATTATGACGGCTCGGGCTCAGGATATTTATGATTTTATCGCTCCGCGCATTCAGGACGACCCGTATTATCTCGTCACGCCGGAATCCCGCGACATTATCCGGAAATTCTTTGCCGAACCGGAACCGCAGGGGACAGGAGAATCAAAAGGACCGGTATGAAACCGAATCGGTACCGGGAAAAACAAGCGGTTACAGCGGATGCTGATGGAGCGGTTTTTCATCCCGCAACTTGGTATTACTGCAGAAGATCTCCGGGACCGGAAAAATCATAGGAGTTTTGCAGCGTTTGATATAATGTCTCATCGGACGTTTTAGCTTCCTCAGCCGGCTTTTGGGCGGGCGAATCCAATATTCCCGGCGCAAACGGGATGGAAACTTCAACCGGAACAGTACCTTCGCAGGCCCGGAAAAAAATCTTATAAATCAAGGCCGTATTCCAGGCGCCGAGAAAGAGCAGCGAATTCAGCGCGTCATTATTGCCGCGATCAAAATCCGTCCACCATCGGGTAGCCAGCGCTTCATCGAAATGCTCCAGTTCCGGGGGGTAGTCAATACCGATTTCAGCGGCTGCGTCCGTCAACCGGTTATCGCAGTAATCCACCAGATTAATATAACTGTTGTGGGTCAGATTGAATTCGGATTTCATGAGCGCCATCAGCCGCGCATTTTCATTGAAGGATACGACCGCATCCGCCTGATTCCACTGCCCGGCCAAAACCTCGTCGTCATCCATGCCCAGGACCCAGGAATGCCATTGGAAATTATACAGCCAGACAATTGACGCAATATATCTCCGCTTATCCTCGACGACGATTTGCGTGTCGAAAAAAAATACCCGATCCAAACTGAGTTCATATTCATTCATAATCACGGCTTCCGGTGATATATGAAAAAAATAAAAACATCCCTTAATAAGGAGAATAATGCCTAAGTCAATAAAAAGCAAGGCCTTAAAACAAAAAAATCCGAAAAAATCCGAGGTTGGCGTATTTGACTTTTGGCACCCGCGTCGAAATTGTCAGCGCGGATTGTGAAATTCCGAATTCAGCGGCGGGACCGAAGGCACACTGTAAGGCGCCGCCAGCGACGCATAATGTTCCCGATAATAATTTTGCTGTTCGGGAGTAATGACCGTCCCCGGCTGGAGGAAGGTTATTACCTGATCGTGTACTTTCCGGAAATGCAGATACCCCAAATGGCTGCCGTGTTCGAAAAAGGCGATTTTCTCTTTAAAAATATCTTTCAGCCAGCCGCGGTCTTCCTCGTTCAATAAGAAATCATCGCGGGTATGGACGATCCGGATATCCGGATTATCCGCCAGGTGGTTTTTGAAAGACTGCAGACTCGACACCTCGGCAAACTTCTCCATGAATTCCGGCTCGGAAACATGGTCGTCAAAATGACCTTTATAATAATACATCAGGATTTTTTTCAGATAATCCCGGAAACTCATCTTCAGGATTTCATTATAAATATCCGTTTTATTGTACCACCGGTACTGGGTTTTCAGACCGGTCAGCCGGCCCCGGCGGTACATGGATATCACGGCATCCTGCAAGGTCATTTTAAAGCTGTAACCGATTATAAACCGCGCCTCGTCCTGAGTGATCGTCAATCCATGGTGAGTCCATTCGTCCGGATTCGGTTTACCCTGGCGCACCGCATGATACTGGTAGGGAATCTGAATGATCTGCATCATTTTCCCGAACGCCGCGGCGCCGTGTTCAATCAGCTGTTCCCGCGTCCATTTTCTGTGAGAATCATAATAATTGTCAAGCTGGCTGACGCCGTACATCAAATCTACCGGCGGATTAATCGCCAGATAACGATCCACTCCCAGAGTGTTGCGCTGTTCTTCCAGCTTGGCGATATACAACGACTGGATCGCGCCCATGGAATAACCCAGCATGATTATCCGCTGCGGTTTGATCCCGTCCTTTTTCTCCAACTGAGGGATTATTTTCTGCCAGGCGCGGCGGGTGTCCGCGGCGTCCCGCGGCAGAAAGCCGGGGGCATCGGTCGAAGCGGCGGTTTCCATGAATTCCCAGTTGAAAGTGCTGGAAATTACCGCCACCGCAAAACCTTTATTATACAGCATTTCAGCCATGGCCGTCACCTGTCCGTCCCGGTAATGCGCCCCCAGTCCGGGAATCAGCAGAATCAGCGGCGCGTCCGGTTTGTCTTCCTGTTTCCAGAAGCGATATTCCATCTCGTCTTTATTCTTTTGCAGTTTCACTGAACGCACAACCGCCTGATTGACGAAATCCGTATTGAAAAACGACAGATATCCCCAGAGACTTTGCTTTTCTTTCTGGACATGAAAAAACATCACTTTCAGACTGTCGATGGCGGGTCCCTGAGAACCATAGGCATTCATCTTTATACAATCCGGCTTCACCCCGGAATCACCGGACGGAACCGGCAACTGGCGTTTTTCGGCCACTTTGAGCTGTAATTGCCGGTCTTCGGCCTTATTCAGGCGCTGGAGACTCCAGAAATTCTTGATCAGGCGGTAAGGGTCGCCGGAAGTCCGGGTGATTGCATCATAGTCTTCATATTGGTCAACCAGCCGGAGGAATCCGGAGGCGGCCTGTACGCCGCTGACATAACTTTTGATATCCACGGCATAATCGAATATTTTGCCGACCGCGTCCCGGAGGTTGCAGGGGCCTTCACCGGGGAGAAAGATGTAACATCCCGGGCCGATCCCCCAACTGGCGAACACCTGGCCGAAATCCTCGTCCCGCTCCTTGATGCCGAACAGATAATCCGAAGCGTCCCAAAGGCCGCCGACCCCGGCAGTCGAATTGACGGCGAAACGGGTCAGGGACAGTCCGCCGTCCGTAAATTTTCCCTGGAGCAGACAGCTCAGGAAACGTTTTGGAAAAGCCACGTGATTGGTGACGTTATTGACCGCCTTGATGGCGGGGCGCGGGACTAAGGTAGAGTAAACCATGCCCAGCGGGCGAACGGCCCACCGGAGCAGAAAATCGCAGACGGAGAAGGATACCCGGTTAAAGCCCTCCAGCGGATCGGAACCGCCGATTTCATGGAACAGATTGACCGGCTCGGGCCGTTCCCGGAACAGAAAATAGAGTTTGCCGTTCTCGGAAAAACAATAATCGCCCTCGGGAACCGGAAACGAATACCCGGAAACGGCGTAATCGTAACAATGCGATTCCGGACCGGGCATTTCCATAATACCCGGCACAAAACGCATAACCGGCACTTCCGGATCGCCATAAACGCTCGCGGCAAGCAATATCAATCCTGCTGTTTTCAGGAGTTTCATAATTTTCGTTTCCCGAAATCTTTCCATGTCTGTATAAAATACGTCGCGAAACGGAAAATATCAACATTTTTTCAATCAGCCGCTTATGATTCCGGTTGTTCCAGGCGGAATATCGCGTCCAAAGCCTGCTGCAAAGCCCGGCAGGGGAGACCGACCACGTTGTCCAGCGGACCTTCGATCGCTTCGATCAGCATTTCGCCGTGTTCCTGGATCGCATAGGCTCCGGCTTTATCCAATACCTGAACCCGGGAGAGATATTCCCGGATGACGGAAACCGTAAAGGGTTTGAAACGGACTTCGGTACAGACGGCGAAAGTACAGCGGATTTTCCGGTTTACCGCCTGCAGGCTTACCCCGCTCACCACAGTATGAACGGCGCCGGAAAGCTCCAGCAAAATACGTTCGGCATCCGCCGGATCAGCCGGTTTGCCGATTATCTTGTCCCGGTATTCAATTACGGTGTCGGCGCCGATCACCAAAGCATCCGGATACCGGGCGGCCACCTCCCCGGCCTTGCGGACGGCGTTAAGAGTCGCCGCCCGGGAACAGTAAATCGCGCCATCCAGTTCCTCCACCGCCGCCGGGACCCGGATGAAATCCAATCCCATTTCCGTCAGCAGCCGGCTGCGGCGCTCGGAACGCGAAGCTAAAATCAGGCGCAGCGGATTATTTTTCAAGTTTGATCTTGACCGGCGTTTCAGCCGGTGCGGGAATCTCGCTGACGGTTTCCGGAATTCTCAGGGTGTCATCGGCGTCATCGGCAGCTTCCGCGGTTTTCATGATTCCAGAACCGTTCAACCGGATATGGCGCAAATGCAGATGCACCTGCTTGATATTTTTAATCCCGAACAGGGCGTCCAGGGATTCGATAACCCGCAGTTTGAACTTATCGGCATAGTCGGGCAGCCCGCCTTTTGAGGCATCGAAATCCAGATTCACTTCCATAAACGGTTTATTCCGGCAGCGGAACAAATTGACCTTATTGATGGTCAATGCCCTGAACTCTTTTTCCAGAGCCTTGATCACCGCCATGACTGCGGCGCCGGAAATGAACGCATTGCCGTTATCAGCTTTTATCCTGATGGTATGACAACGCTTTTTCCGGAAAATAATCTTGATTATGATCCGGATTACCAGTAGGACCAGCAAGGCCAGCGCGACCACCGTCAAGGCAAAGAAATAACCTAAATTGAAATCGGTGACCGGCAAGTCCAGCGCCGCCAGAATACTTTTAACAAAGTGCAGCATTTTACCATATTCCTGTTTTTCAATTTAAACGTTAAAGATTATCCTGAAAAAGGAACAAGCACCGGTACGACGACCAAAATGCCTATTCTTCCGTTTCAGGCGATTCGGTTACCGGAGCATCTTCGATTTCCTGAATAATGACGTTGACCCGGGTCACCGTCATCCCGGTAACTTTCTCGACTTCCTCAATGATCGCGGATTGAACCTGTCCCGCCACTTCCGGCACACTGTAGCCGAAAATGATATTCAATTTCACTTCTACCGCCACTTTATCTTCATCTATTTCAATTGCAATCGCACGGTCGTGGATTTTGCGGCTGCCGACAATCTCGGCGATGTTATCCACGAAAGAACTCCCGGATAATCTGGAAACCCCCGGAATCGATAAAGCGGCCCGGCGGACGATTGAAGAAACGACGTTGCCATGAATCTTAATAAGGCCGAGTTCGGTACCCTTTTCGCAAGCGGTAGCTTCCGGTGCCGTAGCGGGTTTTTCCGGTTTTGGAACTGCCTGTTTCGAAACTGCCTGTTTCATACGAATTCTCCTTCTTTTAGTTGAGCTTTGGTCAAAATCACTATCCTTAAATATCTGCCGACTTCCCCGATTCAATCTCTATTCCGCGACTGAAGCCGCTAATTACTGATTTTCTCCTGAAGCATCTTCTCCAGGAAACCGGTATCGAACTGTCCCTGAATAAAATCCTTCTTGTTGAGTACTTCCAGCGTAAACGGGATGGTAGTACTGACCCCTTCGACAATGAATTCTTCCAGCGCGCGCCGGCATCTTTCAAGGGCTTCGCGGCGGTTGCGGCCGTAAACGATCAGTTTGCCGAGCATGCTGTCGTAATACGGCGGAATAATATAGCCGGAATAAACGTGCGAATCAATCCGCACTCCCAGACCGCCGGCCGGAATGAACAAATCGACTTTACCGGGATTGGGAGTGAAATTTTTCCCGGGATTCTCGGCGTTAATCCGGCACTCAATGGCATGCCCGGTGATTTTAATGTCCTTTTGGGCGAAAGACAATTTTTCACCGGCAGCCACGCGGATTTGTTCCTTGATCAGATCGATTCCGGTAACTTCTTCGGTAACGCAATGCTCCACCTGAATCCGGGTGTTCATTTCCATAAAGTAGAATTCATCGCCGGTGAACAGGAATTCAATGGTGCCGGCGTTATTGTATTTAGCCGCTTTGGCGGCCTTTACGGCGGCGCGCCCCATTTTTTCCCGCAGTTTATCGCTTATTACCGGCGATGGAGCTTCCTCGATAAGTTTCTGCTGGCGGCGCTGAATCGAGCAGTCCCGTTCCCCGAGGTGAACGACATTGCCGTGGTTGTCGGCAAGTATCTGGACTTCGATATGCTTGGGATTAACCAGAAATTTTTCCATATAGACGGCGCCGTTGCCGAAGGCGTTTTCCGCTTCGGTACGGGCAGAGTGATACCCCTGAATCAGGCTGGCGTCGTTATGGGCAATGCGCATCCCGCGCCCGCCGCCGCCGGCGGTCGCTTTGATAATGACCGGATAGCCTAATTTATGGGCTATTTTAAGAGCGTCTTTTTCGTGGTGAATAAGCCCTTCGCTGCCCGGGGTAACGGGTACTCCGGCAGCTTTCATCGTATCCCGGGCGACGGCTTTGTCGCCGAGAGCCCGCATGGCATCGGGGGACGGGCCGATGAAGGTTATATTGCAATCGCCGCACACTTCGGCAAAATGAGCGTTTTCGGCCAAAAAACCGTAACCCGGATGAATGGCATCGACGTCGCAGATTTCCGCGACGCTGATGATCCGTTCGATCAACAGATAGCTCTTGAGCGGCTGGGGCGGCCCGATACAGACGGCTTCGTCGGCCAGCCGGACGGGAAGGGAATCCTTATCCGCTTCCGAATAAACGACCACGGTTTTGACGCCAAGTTCGCGGCAGGCGCGAACGATGCGCAAAGCGATCTCACCGCGGTTGGCAATAAGTATTTTATTGAACATATTTACTTTCCAGGTGAGAGTTATTCGATGACGAAAAGCGCCTGTCCGTACTCTACGGGAGTGGCGTTCTGCACCAGTATTTCCCCGATAACTCCGTCTTTTTCCGCTTTGATCTCATTCATGACCTTCATGGCTTCCACGATACACACCACCGTTTCGACGGTAACCTTGTCGCCGACTTTGACGAACGGCTGGGCGTCGGGCGAGGGGGCGGCATAAAAAGTTCCGACAATCGGGGAATTAATGGTATTTTCAACCTTGGCTGGAGCCGCATCGAGGGCAGACGAAGCAGCCGGAGCCGCACTGACGGCGGCGGGAGCGGCCGGGGCGTGGGAAACCGTCGGAGCACTGGTACAGACATGAGTCTTGTCGCCGCCGCGCTTAATGCAGAGATTATATTCTTCGGCCTCGATTTTGAATTCGGTCAAATCATTTTCCGCCATCATCTTCACGATTGTTTTGATTTCATCAATTTTCATAAAAGAAACATCCTTATCTTTATCTTTCGCAATTATCCCTTATTCAATTTAACCAGAGCCCGTAAAGCCCATTCATAACCATCGGCCCCGAGTCCCGCGATAACGGCGGTGCAGGCCGGAGCGGTCAGGGAAGTATGACGAAACTCCTCGCGGGCGCCGATATTGCTGATATGCACCTCCACCGCCGGCAAAGCGACGGCTTTCAGCGCGTCATGAATCGCCACGCTGGTGTGGGTGTAGGCGGCGGGGTTAATAATGATGGCATCGACGCCGTCCTTAACCGCGTTACCGATCGTATCGACGATATCGCCCTCGTGATTGGACTGATAACAGACCAGGTCGACCTCCAAAGCGGCGGCCACCTCCTTCAGATGGCGCTGAAGCCCGTCCAAAGTAAGCCTGCCGTATATTTCCGGCTCCCGCTGTCCCAGCAGCCGCATATTCGGACCGTTGATCAGTAAAATCTTCATAAAAAGCTAATATAAACCGTTTTTCCGGTTTTACTAGTTTACAAATAAATAAATATTGCCGGGTGAACTTTATGACAAGAAGGAATCTCTAATCGAAATCCTTCACCAGCGCCGCTGGCGAAAGGTTACAGCCATTTCCTGCGGCGGAAAAAGATCAGCATAATGACTGCCATGATTCCCATGCCGGTCAGAACGAGAAAATAACCGTAGCGCCATCTGAGTTCCGGCATGTTCGCGAAATTCATCCCGTACACTCCGGCCACAAAGGTCAGCGGAATAAATATGGTTGCGATGAGCGTAAGCACTTTCATGATCTCATTCATCCGGTTACTGACGCTGGAAAGGTAAATTTCCAGCAGACCGGAAATCATTTCCCGTACCGACTCGGCATTATCGAAAATCAGCAGCATGTGACTGTCGAGGTCCTGATAATATTTTTCCGTGTCCCCGGAAATAAACCAGGTGTCGTTGCTGCGGATTGCATGAATCATTTCCCGCAGCGGCCAGACTGATTTCCGCATCGAAGCGGCGATGCGTTTGAATTTCTGCAGTTCAGGCAGCAAATCGGGCGACGGAAAGGAAATTATCCGCCCCTCGATCTGCTCCAGATTGCCGCTTAATTTATTGATGAACATGAAATAATAGTCCACCGCCAGATCCAAATGGCAAAACGCCAGATAATCGACGCCCTTATCGCAAATCCGTCCTTTGCGGTTTTCCACCCGGTCAATCAGCGGTTCAAGAGAGGCGTCATCCCCGTTCTGAAAGGTGACAAGAGTGTTTCCGGAAGCGACAAACCCTAATGGAATCATTTTAAATTCCGCTTCTCCGACTTGAAAGGGAAAATTCAGCATCGCAAAAAAATAGTCGTTCGCTGCCGTATAGCCGGGACGGATAATCGTACAATTCTGAATGTCCTCAAGAATCAGCGAATCGAGTTTGAACTCCCGGCCGGCAAATTCCAGTTCGTCCGCCGGGGGAATGCCGTGACAGATAATCCAGTTAATCCGGTCATGGCTGCGGTGCGACAACGCCTCGCGTAAAGAAACCGCTTTTACCCGTTCAATGCTTTGCGTATTGAAGGACAGCATTTCCAGCCGGATCGCCGTGTCGTTCCGGTGTTCCTGCAAATAACCCGGATGTTTGCCGAAAAGTTCATACTTTGATTTTACCGGGGCAAGGCTGATCATTGTTCATTCTCCTTTTACCCGTTATCATCCTTATAAACGCGTTTGACCCGGGGACTGATGGCACACAGAATATCATGGGCGTGGGTATTCTTTATAACCGCCCAATCCCGGATTGAAATGATTTCCCCCCCCTGTCTGCCGATGCAAACCACTTCGTCGCCGCACCCGGCTTCGGGCACCGCTCCCAGATCAACCGTGGTGTAGTCCATCGACACCCGTCCCAAAACCGGACATTGCCGGCCCCGCACCAGGAGGTGTCCCCGATTCGACAGCGCCAGCGGCAAACCGTCGGCATAACCGGCGGCAACGGTACCGACCAAAGTATCCTGCTTCAGACAATGCGTCCGGCCATAACCGATGAACGATCCGGCCGGCAGCTTCCGCACCAGAACCAGCCGGCTTTTCAGTGAAACGACTTCCTCCAGCCCGGACCTGGCGGATCCGCCGCAGCCGTAAATACTCAATCCCGGACGAACGCGGTTGAAAGGAATTCGACAAGCCTGCGGATAATTGCCGATACCGTCACTGCCGGCGGCGTGGACATCCCGAAAAAAAATACCGGCGGCCTCCAGATCATCCACCAGCAACTGCAAACTTCTGATCTGTTCTTGCGTGTATTCGCTTTCAAGCTCATCGGCGACCGGGAAATGCGAATAAATGCCGATCCACTCCAAGTGCGGCAATTCGACAATTCTTCTGATTTCCCGGAGCGCGTCGCGAATCAGCATGCCGAGTCTTCCCATCCCGGAATCGACCAGTATCTGACAGCGGACCGAAGCATGCTGGCGTTCGGCCTCGACGCTGATCCGCCGGGCATCCTCGAAATCATTGACCGGCAGGATGATGCCGGCTTCAACCCCGGCGGGAATTTCATCGGGAAGAATATTTCCGAGCACCATCACCGGCAGGCCCAGGGCCCGCAATTCCACCGCTTCGTTGAGGTCGGCGACGCCGAAACTGTCCGCCCCGGACTCTTTGCAGACGCGCGCGACCTCCATCACCCCCAATCCGTAAGCGTTAGCCTTGAGCACCGCGGTAACCCGGCTGGGGGCCACGAAAGCACAGATTTTCCGGAAGTTGCGCCGGACTTTATCCAGGTCAACTTCAAGGACAACGCGATTGCCGGGCTGGTGGATCAGATTCATTAGTCTATAACCTCAATAGCGGCGCCGAGAGCTTTGAAATCGGCAATGAAATCCGGATAAGTTACGGCGGCGCTTTCCGCTTTTTCAATCAGCGAATCGCCGTCGGCGGCCAGCGCGGCTACCGTCAATGCCATGGCAATCCGGTGATCATCGTAACTTTCGAGTTCCGCGCCCCGCAGTCTGCCGCCGGGAATGATCATGCCGTCGGGCAGTTCGGCTGCGGCTATCCCCATTTTCCGCAATTCGCGCGTCATACAGGCAATCCGGTCGGTTTCCTTGATCCGGGCCTGGGCAACATTGAAAAGGCGCGTCACCCCCTGAGCGCCGGCAGCGATCACGGCCAAAATCGGCAAAGCGTCCGGGGTGGCGTTCAAGTCCAGTTCCACTCCGTGCAGCCGGCCCGGCAAAACCCGGGTATACCGCGGCAGCCGTTCAATTCGGGCGCCGAACTTTTCGATGAAATCAAACACCGCTTTGTCGCCCTGCAGATCGGTAAAATCCAGATTTTTTATTTTCACCTCGCCGCCGGCGAGCACCCCGGCCCCCAACGGAAAAGCCGCGGTCGAAAAATCCGCCGGAATCGTCCAGTCGAAAGCCCGGAAACGCTGCCGGCCGGGAATTCTGAAATACCTCATATCGGGTGCGGCTTCAAACTCCACACCGAGGCGGTTCAGCCAGCCGAGGGTAATTTCGACATAAGGCTTTTCCTGTAAAGCAACCGGGATTATTTCGGAATCGCGCGGCGCGAACGGACTCGCGAACAGCAAGGCGGTCAGAAATTGCGAACTCGTCCCGACGACTTCGGTTCTGCCGCCCCGCAATGGCCCGGTGATCCGTACCGGGCATTTGCCGCCGCACGTCACGACCTTCGCGCCCAGATTGCTCAGGGCGTCAGTCAACTGCCCCATCGGGCGCGACCGCAGCGACGCATCTCCGTCAAAAACGATTTCAGTCCTGCCGGTTGCGGCCAGGGCGCTCAGAATCCGCAGGCCGGTGCCGGAATTGCCCATATCGATCGGCCGGGCGGGTGAAATGATTTTGCCCGCAGTACCGGCGATTTCCCAGCGGCCGGGAAATTCGCGGACCCGGGCGCCGAGCAGTTTTACGGCATTGAGCGCCGAACGGGTGTCGGCAGCGTCCAGCGGCGCCCGTACGACGCTGGCGCCATCGGCCATCAATGCAGCGGCCAGCGCCCGGATGGTATGCGATTTCGAACCGGGTACCGCCACCTCTCCATTGACAGTCGATTTACTGACTCTTATTTTCATTCTTCCCGCGCTTTCTTTTTCAACAGTACCACGGCACTGGCCGCTATCCCCTGCTGCCGGCCGCAGAATCCCAGTCCTTCAGTGGTAGTGGCCTTTACCGAAACCTGACATAAACGGCAATTGAGCACTTTGCTGATGTTCTCCCTCATCCGGAGTATATACGGACTCAGTTTCGGCTGCTGGGCGACAATCGTAATATCGCAATTGCCCAGTTCATAGGCGGCGTATTTTTCATCCTTCCAGATTTTCGCCAGCAGTTTTATACTGTCCGCCCCCTTGAAGCGCGGGTCCGAAGGCGGAAACCAGGCGCCGAGATCTCCCGCGGCCAAGGCGCCGAGCATGGCATCCATCAGCGCATGAATGACCACGTCCGCGTCACTGTGTCCGTCAAGTCCTGTGGAATGCGGGATGTTGACCCCGCCCAAAATCAATTCTCTGCCCGGTTCCAGACAATGAACGTCATAACCGTAACCGATCCTGAACATGATCTTTTAATATCCTTTAGTTGTTTTGAAGGTTTTATTCAAGGATTCATAATCCTTTTTAGTTATCACGCCTTTATTATAAAGCTCTTCGGTCGCTTTGGCCATGGTTACCATGCCGTCCTTGAAACTGGTTTCCATGACCGACTGCAATTGGCTGGTCTTGCCGTCGCGCACCAGCGCCTGAACCGCCGGAGTGCCGACCATCACTTCGAAAGCGGCTACCCGCCCTTCCCCGCTTTTGAGCGGAATCAGCCGCTGAGCGATCACGCCGAGCAACACTCCGGCCAGTTGCAGTTTTACCTGGTTTTGCTGGTACGCCGGGAAAGAATCGATGATCCGGTCAACAGTCTGCGGGGCGTTGTTGGTGTGCAGCGTAGCCAGTACGAGGTGGCCGGTTTCCGCGGCAGTCAGGGTCGCGGCGATGGTCTCGATGTCGCGCATTTCGCCCACCAGGATCACGTCCGGGTCCTGGCGCAGCACGTACTTCAGGGCATTGGCGAAACTCAGGGTGTCCGCGCCGAATTCGCGTTGTTCAATCACCGCTTTTTTATTGGAATGGACGTATTCGATCGGGTCTTCGACGGTGACGATATGGCAGTCCGACTCGGAATTGATCCGGTCGATCAGACTCGCTTGGGTAGTGCTTTTGCCGTGCCCGGTGGGGCCGGTGATCAGAATCAGGCCGCTCTTCTTTTCCGCCATTTTCACCAATACCGGCGGCAGTTTCAGTTCCTCGACGGACGGGATACGTTTGGGAATGACCCGCAAAGCAGCCCCGATATTGCCGCGCTGATAAAAACCGTTCACCCGGAAACGATACTGCGCCGCCTGGGCATCGGTGGAGTGAATCTTCATGCTGATCGACAGCGCGAAATCAATTTCCCGCTCTTCCTCAAACCGGGCGCGCTGATGCGGGGTCAGAATACTGAACAGCAGCCGTTGAGTATCCGCCGGCGTGAGCAATTCGGTGTCCAGCGGCACCAGACCGCCGTTGACCCGCAGCGTCGGCCGGGCGTCGGTGGTAATCAGGAGATCACTCGCGCCGTTGGCGATGGCCGCCTGCAGCAGCTGTTTCATATTGATGAGCTCGCGGTCGCCGGACAGGCTGCTGAAACTGTCCCGGAAGGTTTCGATGCCGCTTTCCATGCCGCGCACCAGCAACAGGAATTCTTCGCGGTTGGAAGCCGCGCCGGCCCCGGCCGCGGCAGTGATCCGGCCGTTCCTGACCAACTGGAACAGACAGCGGTTAAAGGTGATCATACCTTCGTTGCCGCCGCGTTTGATGGCTTCTTCGAGCTCCTCGAAATTGCGGTCGGCAATGATATTGCTGATCGCGGGAGTGCCTTTCATGATCTCCACCGCGGGAATCATACCCCGGCCGTCAGCGCCGGGCAACAGCCGCTGGGCAATGATGCCCCGCAGCGCCAGCGATAAATCCTGAGCGGCCTGACTGCGCAGGTGTTCCGGAAAATTGCTGATAATGCGCTCGACGGACTGAACGCTGTCCGCGGTATGAACGGTCGAAAATACCAGATGCCCGGTCAGAGCGGCAGTGATCGCAGTCTGCATGGTATCGAGATCGCGCATTTCCCCGATAACGATAACGTCCGGGCTTTCCCGCACGACATTGCGCAGCGCTTCATGGAAATTGGCCGTATCCGCCCCTACTTCGCGCTGAGTGATCAGGGATTTTTTATCGTGATGAACGTATTCGATCGGGTCTTCGATACAGACGATGTGCTTTTCATAACGCTGGTTGATGTAATTGACCAGCGCCGCCAGCGTGGTGGACTTGCCGCTGCCGGCGGCGCCGGCGATCAGGATGAGACCGCGCGGTTCGTCGGCCAGGGACTGGAGGGTTTCCGGCAGATTCAGGCCGGCAAAGGAAAGCGTATCCGCGGACGGCACCGGCCGCGCCACCAGCGCGGGCGCACCCTGCTGAGTAAGAAAATTCAACCGGAACCGCCGGCCGTCCTTCATGGTCAGTCCGGCATCGAAACTGCCGGTTTCCCGATAGACCTTTTCCGCCTCCGGCAACAGGACTTCGCGCCGGAAAGCGTCAATATCCTCATTTTCTACCGGGTTTTCATCCAGCGGCAACACCCGGCCGAAACGGCGCTGATACGGGACTTTTCCTCCGGTAATGAATAAATCCGAAGCATTTGAACCCGAAACTTCCTGAAGCAATTCCTCGATGCGCATGCCGTTCTATCCCCGCCTGACCGCTGTATTCCATTGAAGGTTGATTTTTTTCAACTTCCATATTAAAGTACATGACGATACTTAGATTAGCAAATCGAATTCACCAAATATCGGAGCGCTTATGAAAACCAGAGTGACGGTTAAATGCAGCATGAAACCCGGCTGCGAAGACTTAATGCCGAAGAAGGCGCACCATGATGACGCGGCCTTTGATCTGCGGTCGCGGGTCGATATTGATCTGATTCCGGGGCGGAGTCTGCTGGTGCCGACGGGGCTTTTTATTGAACTGCCGGCAGGCTTTGAAGCCCAGATCCGGCCGCGCAGCGGACTGGCGCTCAAGCACGATCTGACCTTGACCAACTCTCCCGGCACCATCGACGCCGGCTATCGCGGGGAAGTCGGGATAATCATGTACAATCACGGCAGCGCAACTTTCGCGATCAAACGCGGGGAACGCATCGCCCAGATGGTGATCTGCGAACTGCCGGAAGTAACCCTGGCATGCGCCGATCAGTTATCCGAGTCAACCCGCGGCGCCGGCGGTTTCGGCAGTACCGGTAAAAATTAGGAATTGCGGCAATGAAAGTAAAACTGTTTTATTTGGCCGGCCTGATCATGCTGATTTCGGGCTGTTGTTCCCCGGCGCCGGAGAAACTGCCGGCCGGGGACATCGACATTTATACCAAGTTCGCCAACGAAATCGCCACGCTCCACAATACGGCGCTCCGGCCCGACTCGAAACTTAAATACGAGGCGGCTTTGATCCTGTATAAAAACGTCGATTTTTCGTTTGTGCGCGACCTGGAGACCCTGGAAAAGATATTCGGAGCGAACGACGCCCGCCTGGGCTCAAAGCATTTTGAAAAACAGACGATAATTTATCTTTACCGTTATCAGGACAAACGGATACGGTTCGTTTTCACCCGTTACAACAACGCCATAATTTCCTCGGAATGCACCGATAAAACAAATTAACCGATATTGACCGGAACCGGTATCAGATGCTGAAATTCGATGATGAATATTTCATGCGCCAGGCGTTGCGGCAGGCGAAAATCGCTTTCGAGGCCGGCGAAGTGCCGGTCGGCGCCGTCGCGGTAAAAAATGACTGCATCATTGCCCGCGCTTATAACCAGGTGGAACTGCTTCACGACGCCACCGCCCATGCGGAAATGCTGGTCATCACCGGAGCGGCCAACGCGCTCGGCGACTGGCGGCTGGATGAAGTGGATATTTACGTGACCAAGGAACCCTGTGCCATGTGCGCCGGCGCGATGGTTAATTCCCACGTCCGGAAAGTAATCTTCGGCATGCCCGACCCGCGCAGCGGAGCCTGCGCTTCGGCGCTCGACGTTACCGGTTTCAAAGGCATGTTGTGGAAGGTGGAAGTCAAATCCGGCGTGCTGGAAACCGAATGCCGTACCGTTATGCAAAATTTTTTCAAACAGGCCCGCGCCGAAAAAAATGCAAAAATAGTTATAGCTTAGGGCGGGCTTTGTCCGCCGCCAAATAATCCAACGGCGAAGCGCTGGCCGCTTGCAGAGCAAGCCAAACTGTTTGGCTTCGCATGCGAAGCTGCCCGGCAGTTCGCGCCGGGAGTGCAGGATAATATCCTGCACCCGCACCGCTTTCCTTACATAATCCTAACTGACCGAATTACTATCGGTGTTCTATTCTTTTACCGATTTTATTAACCCGGCTTGAATCGATATTATTATTCTGCTATTTTTAGCTCATTCGATACTTTCTTAAAAACTGTTGCTGGGGGCGAAAAAATGGGTGATACAAAAATTTTTCGGATCAAAACCGGAAAAATAGAAGAACTGCCTGGCTTTTCAGTCGCGTTGGAAAAAGGTTTGCAAACCTTAATTGAAAATAACCTGGAAATATTCTTGGGCATCAAGTTTCTGGCTTCCGAATATTCTACCGGGAAAACCCATGTCGGCAGAATTGATACCTTGGGAATTGACGAGAACGGCTATCCGGTCATTATCGAATACAAGCGCAGTCTTAATGAAAATGTCATTAATCAGGGACTCTTTTATCTTGACTGGCTGTTGGATCATAAAGCCGAATTCGAACTGCTTGTTCAAAAACAATGCGGAAGAACTTTGGCTGACACTATCGAATGGAGCAAACCCCGTTTACTTTGTATCGCCGGAGATTTCACTAAATATGACCCTCGTGCCGTATCCCAGATCGGTCGGAACATAGAACTGATAAAATACTGCAAGTACAATGACGAACTTCTGTTGCTGGAACAGGTAAATTCCGTAGTTGCGGCCGAGATTATTCCGGAAAGCAACGACGGAAGGAAGAAAAAAACTCGTTATACGACGGTGATGGAATCTCTGGCTAACGCGACTCCTGAAATCAAGGAATTATTTGAAAATATCAAGCAATACTTGCTGGCACTTGGCGATGATGTCCAATTCGTTACCCTGAAATATTATTTTGCCTTTAAGCGGATTAAAAATTTTGTCTGTATGGAAGTTCATCCGCAAACCCGGCATATTATTTTATTTGTCAAGGTCGACCTGGATTCCATCAAACCGGAAAAGGGATTTACCAGGGATGTAAGAAATATCGGCCACTTTGGTACCGGCAACCTTGAAATTACCATAGCCGACATGAATGATTTCAATCGGGCAAAAATCTTTATAGATAAAAGTTATGAGGCGAATTAGAAAAATTTACCCGTTGAAATTTCATAAATGAGGTATTTTATTACAGTTTGCCGATAAGCCAAAAAAATATAAGGAAATTGCGCTCTCGCCTTTCCTGACCAACAGTTCATTCCGGCAATAAAACCAGCCTTAACTTTGAAAAAACGGTTTGTGCTTCAAACTTCGAGTGCTATTGTTTATTATTCTATTTTTTCGGGTATTTCGTGGCTACTGTTATTGTTTTAACCGGCGAGTGCGATGCGGACGGTGAAATTCATCCATTGCGCGGACTTGCATCTCGGCAGTCCGTTTAAGGGAATCAGCAGCGGCAATCCGGCCTTGGGAGCGGCGCTGGCGGCGGCGACCTTCGACGCTTTCGCCAATATCATTGATGCGGCGCTCGACCATGACGCGGATTTCCTGCTTATCGCCGGTGACGTTTTCGACGCGGAAGACCACAGTCTCCGCAGCCGGTTGTTTTTCAAGAACCGGCTCGAACGGCTGGAGGAGGCCGGGATTCGCTGTTTCATCGTCTGCGGCAACCACGACCCGCTCCGTTCCTGGTCGCAGACCGTCGGTCTGCCTGACAACACGGTAATTTTTGACGCCGGCGTACCCCAGACCTTTACTGTTGAGCGCCACGGCCATGAACTGGCGACGATTTGCGGCACAAGTTTCGAAACCGGCGCCGTTACCGCCAACCTGGCCGCCCGGTTTAAACGCGAGCGTTCCGATCTTCCCGCCGTCGCCCTGCTTCACGCCGCTGTCAACAGCGCCGGCGGCAATGACTACGCTCCGGCGCAGCTCAGCGATCTCACCGGCCTGACCCAAAACAATTTCGATTACTGGGCGCTGGGCCATGCCCATTCGTTCGCGATTCTGAATCCCGCCTTTCCCGCCGTGGTTTACCCCGGCTGTCCGCAGGGCACCAGCCCGCGCGAAACCGGAGCTAAAAGCTGCTGTCTGGTGCAGCTGCAACCCGGCTCTGCTCCGCAGATTGAAGCGCTGGCGGTGGATATGATCCGTTACGCGTTCCGGGAGCTGAATATTACCGGCATGGAAACGTTTGAGGATTTATTTGCCGCGGTGAATGAAGCCGGAGAAAAAATCATTGTTGAAAACGGCGGCCGTAAAACCGTGTTGCGGCTGAAACTTTCCGGGCGCAGCCGCTTAAATCGGGAGCTGCGCGCCGAGGATAAGAACAACGAGCTGACGGAACATTTCGAAAAAGAGCTCGGAGCGTTGGGTGAAACACTGTTCCTGAACCGGGTCGAACTGGCGACGCGGGAGGATTACAATCCGGAAACTTTCAGCCGGGGGAGCGGTTTTATCGCCGATCTGCTGGCCGGTGCGGACACCCTGCTCACCGATCCCGCCGGCGCAACCGGAGTGGTTGCAGAACTGGAACCGATTTACCGGAAATGCCGCGCCCTGCCGCCGTTTAGTGTCGAAGAACTGCGCGCCATCGTCGAGAACGCGAAGTACCTGGCGCTCGATCAACTTCTGGGGGACGGCGGAACGTGATTATCAAAGCCATCCATATCGCCAACTACGGGAAATATTCCGGGCGCGCGTTCACCGGCCTGACCGGGGGGGTGAACGTCATTTACGGTCCCAACGAGCACGGCAAGACGACGCTGCTCGAATTTGTCCGGAGAATGCTGTTCGGCTTTCCCTCCTACCGCAGGTCCGAGGAAAATTATTTTGAACCGGTCAATAAAGCTCAACCCGGTGGCCGGCTGGTCTGCGTCCTGGATTCCGGGGAGGAAATTACCATCGAGCGGACGGGCTGGCGGAAAGGCGGGGCGCTGACGCTCAGTCTCCCCGGCGGGCGCAGCTCGGACAGTCAGCAGGAATTGAATGAACTGCTGCGGGCCGGAGAAGCGTTTTACCGGAACGTTTACGCGATCACCATCGACGAGCTTTATTCGGTGAAGTCGCTCAATGAGGAAGATATTCGGAGTCGGATTTACGGCGCCGGGTTAGACCTGGGCGGCGTTTCTCTGGCGGCAATCCGGAAACAATTTCAGACTGCCGCCGAGGCATTGTTCAAAGACAAGGGCCGGAATCAGCCGGTACACAAACTGGACGAGCAGCGCCGGGATTACGAACAGCGGATCAAGGCCGCCGCCGCCGGCCTCAGCCGTTATGAGGAAATCCTGACTGAGCAGGAGGCCAACCGCGAAAAAATCGAAGCGCTGCGGCGGACCCTGAAGGAAATCGCCGCGCGGAGTTCGGAGCTTACCGGCCAATGCGCCGGCCTGAGCGAATTCATCAACTCCGAGGCGTTGACCCTCAAACTCGAAGCAATTCCCGCCTGTCCGGCGGTAACTCAGGATGATGTCGATGCCGCCCAAGAACTGACCGGAGAACTCAAAGCCGCCGCCGCCGAACTGCGGCAAGCGGAAAAAAAACAGTTTGAACTGCAGGAAAAACTTCGGGCAGTCAAGGTAAATTCCGCGTTGCTCGGCCTCGCCCCCGAACTTGCGCTGCTGGAACGCTCCTCCGAGCGTTACCGCGCCGACTGCCGCGCGGTGAAGGAACAGGCGGCGCGGTGCGGAGAACTCGAAAGCCAACTGGCCGCAACCCGGCAGGAAATCGCCCGCCTCTGGCAGGAAAACCGCCTTCCCGATCAATTCAGTTTCGATCTGGAGTTCACCGGCCGGATCGAGGAATTCGAACGCGAATTCAGCGCCCTGCGGCAGCAGCAGCTCACCGCCGCCGTGCTGGCGGCGCAAGCGGCGCCGGGATTCCGGCAGTCCGGAAAACAGCTCGCGTTATTGGGGCTGGCGGCAGTTCTGGAAGCTGTCCTGATCGCAGCCGGAATGGCGGCAGACATGCCGTTTTTGATTGGCATTGCCGCCGCCGCTCTGGCGTTTACCGCTGCGGCCGCGGTGAAAGGGGTTATCGCAAAACCTCGCGCAGCCGGGACTGCCGTTCCGCCGGAAGAAAAACTGCTCCGGCTTCAGGAATGCTGGCGGGAACTGCTGACGCAAAAGCATTTCAAGAATACGTTGACGCCGGAGGATTTATTGAAATGCGCCGGCATCTGCAAAACTTACCTGAAAGATCAGGCGTCCCGCACCGCTCTGGAACGGGAACTGGAAGAAAAACGGCGCTGGCTGACCGATATTGAGGAACTGCTGGCCAAAGCCGCGGCGACAGTCGACCGCCGCACTCTGATTTCGGACGCGGCGGCGGATATTGAACTGCTCTCCCGGCAGTTCCGGGAGAACGAAAAAGCGGCCGCCGAACAGCAGCATTTACAGGCGGAACTCAAAATCGTTGACAAACAACTGGCTTCCGCCGGGACCGCGGTTAAAAATTGCGCCGCCGCACTCGAACACCGGCTAGCTGAGTTCCGGGCTGCGGATCTGCCGGATTTGCGCCGCATGCTCGGCCATAGCCGCGACCGCCGGATTTTACAGGAAAAACTTGCAGAAACCCGGGACCGGTTAAAAACCATTTTCGGGCTGGGGGCGCAGATGGCGAAAATTCGTGCTCAACTGGAAAACTTTTCCCGCGACCATGCCGAAGCGGAACTCGCCGGACTGGAGGAACGGAAAAACGACTTGCAGCGGCAGTTGGATGAACTGAACCGGCGGCAGGGAGAACTGAATAACGAAAAAAAACAGTTGGTTTCAGCGGACGAACTGGCAATGCTGCATAACGAGCATGAGCGCTGTATCGAGCAGCTCCGGAATCACGCCTTGCGCTGGGCCGAATATAAGACGGCGGAGCTGCTGATCGACCGCGCCGTAAATCAATATGAACGCGAACGCCAGCCGGAAGTTATCAGCCGGGCAGCGGAAATCTTCCGGGAACTCACCGGAGGGCGTTACGCAAGCATCCGCAAACCGGCGGAAACGGACGAACTGCTGCTGGCGGAAGCCGACGGGGCGATCCGCCGGGTAATCGAACTGAGCCGGGGCACCCGGGAACAGCTTTATCTGGCCATGCGTCTGGGACTGATCGGACAATATGAAGCACAAAGCGAAAGTCTGCCGCTGATTTTCGACGATGTGCTGGTGAATTTCGACCGCCGCCGCCTGGAAGCGGCGCTGGAGACGGTCTTCGGGTTTGCCCGCGACCGGCAGTTGATCGTTTTGACCTGTCATGAGAATATTCGTTCAGCGTTGCTCAAATACGGCGCCAGTGATATTTCGACGCCGGCTTATCCCGACACCGGCCGGGGTTAAAAATATTTCTAAAAAAAACTTGAAATCCGGATAAATAATCGGTATTGTGAGACGTTGCAGCAGCAGCCGCCGCCGGCTGGACTGAAAAATTTGATTTTTCATCGGGAAATACACACTTTGGCAAGAGACAGCAACTACATTTTGGAACTCCTCAAAGAGTACGGCATGGTTACCGACGAGCAGGTTGCTCAAGGCTGGAAGGAAGTCGCCGGCAGTGAGGGGAAGCTGGACATCATCGACGCTTTGAAAATCCTCGGTTTCATCGATGAAGACCAGCTGCTTGCCATGCTCGCCAATCAATACGGCATGGAAGTGGTGGATTTGTCCAGTTACGTTTTCCCCGAGGAAGTCATCAATGCCTTAACTCCCGATGTCGTTCTCCAGTATCAGGTCGTGCCGGTCATGAAACATGATAATGCGATTACCGTGGCGGTCAGTGATCCCAGCGATGTCGAAACCATTGATTCATTGCGTTACCTGCTCGGCTGCGACGTCGATGCGGTTGCGGCTCCGGCCGAACAAATCCGGACAGTTATCAATAATAATTATGCGAACCTCAAGGACACCGTCGAACATTATATTGATGAACTTACCGAAGAAGAAGCCGCCTCTTCCCAAATGCTCGCGGGCGCGCTCGGCGGAGCGGCTGAAAATTATGCGGATGACGATACGCCCATTGTTAAACTGGTTTCACTGCTGATCGTCGATGCCTATAAAATGCGCGCCAGCGACATTCACCTTGAACCAATGGAAAAACGTTACCGGGTCCGTTATCGGATTGACGGCGCGCTGGCCGAACAGGAAGCTCCCCCGAAATATTTACAGGCTAACCTGACTTCCCGCCTGAAAATCATGGCCGGGCTCGATATTACCGAAAAACGGGTTCCCCAGGACGGCCGCATCCAACTGAAAATCGGTAATGTCGACATTGATTTGCGGGTTTCCACTATCCCGACCACTCACGGTGAAAGCATCGTCATGCGAATCCTGGACAAGTCCAGCATCCAACTGGACATCCCGAAACTCGGCTTCCTGGCCGACGACCTGAAGCTGATTACTCAAATCATCAATTTTCCGGACGGGATTTTCCTGGTAACCGGCCCCACCGGTTCCGGAAAAACGACTTCTCTGTATGCCTTCCTGAATACCATCAATCTGCCGACCCGGAAACTCATTACCGTCGAAGACCCGATCGAATATCAGTTGTCCGGGATTAACCAGGTTCAGGTGGCGCGGGAAATCAATATGACGTTCTCGGCGGCGCTGCGCGCCATGCTGCGCCAGGCCCCGAATATCATCATGGTTGGAGAAATCCGCGACCTGGAAACCGCGGAAATCGCGATCAACGCCGCGCTTACCGGGCATCTGGTATTCAGCACTCTGCACACCAATGACGCCCCCGGCGCCATTACCCGTTTAATTGACATGGGGGTCAAAAACTTCCTGGTAGCTTCCGGCGTACGCGCCATCATGGCCCAGCGCCTGCTGCGCCGTAACTGCAAGGAATGTATGGAAGAAATAACGCCTACCCCGGCCGAATGCCGGCTGCTCGGGTTGTCCGAGGAATATCTGGCCAATCACAAGTTTTATAAAGGTAAAGGATGTCCGGCCTGTAACGGTACCGGTTACCGGGGGCGGATCGGTATTTATGAGATTTTCATCGTTACCCCCGATATCGGGGAACTGATTTTTGCCAATGAACCGAGCAGCAAAATCCGGGAACGGGCGCGGGCTAACGGGATGCGTTCCCTGCGCGACGACGGAATGCGTAAAGCAGAGGCGGGAATATCGAGCGTTGAGGAAGTTATCCGTCTCACGCTGATGGATTCGGCATAATTTGACCGGCAGAACAGGTAATAACAAAGGAAAATTTGGGTATGTTGGATGCTGAAGGCCAAGCCTTGAAAGATATTCTCCTGACGGAAGGAATTTGTACCGCCGAACAACTCCAGGAGGCCGAGGACGAACATGAACGCTCCGGGAAGTCATTCCGGGAAGTCATTATCAATTACGGTTTTCTGACGGAACCGGAGATACTTCAGCATTTCGCGGCCAGCCTCGGCACGGAAATCTACGACTTCAAACGCGAAGATATTCCGCGCCAGATAATCGAGCTGCTCGATTCGGAAACGGCCCGGGCTTACGGGGTGATTCCGGTTTCCCAGGAAGGAAACTGCCTGAAAGTCGTCGCCAAAAACCCGATGAACTACCAGATCGTCGAGGAATTGCAGTTCATCCTGGGACTCGAAGTCCAGATGCTGGCGGCTGAGCCGAACCAGGTCGATACCGCCATTGAAAAATATTATCCGGTCACCGTTGCATCCGTTCATGACGTCATTTCGGAAATGACGGAATCCAGCGGCGCCGAAGAACAGGACTATGATGATATCACCGACCTGGAAAATGCGGCCAACGAAGCTCCCATCGTCCGCTTTGTGGAAGTAGTGCTTTATCAGGCGATCAAAGACCAGGCCAGCGACATTCATTTTGAACCGTTTGAAAAATCCTTCAGAATCCGTTACCGGGTTGACGGCACTCTCTATGAAATGCCGCCGCCGCCCCGCAGTCTGGCGGTGCCGGTCATCAGCCGGGTTAAAATTATGAGCGGACTGAATATTGCCGAACGGCGGCTGCCTCAGGACGGCCGCATCCAACTGAAAATCGGCGGCAAACCCATTGACCTGCGCGTTTCCACCTTGCCCACTTCCTACGGCGAATCAGTGGTGCTGCGTATTCTGGACCGGACAGTAGTCAACCTTGACCTCGACTCGCTCGGCATAAACAGCGACGTGCTGGCAAAACTGCGCGATATAATCCATCTGCCGAACGGCATCCTGCTGGTAACCGGGCCGACCGGCTCCGGCAAAACAACCACCCTTTATTCGGCGCTCCAGGAAGTCAACCGGATTGAAGACAAACTTCTTACCGCCGAGGACCCGGTTGAATATGACATCGAGGGCATTATTCAATTGCCGATCAACGAGAGTTTCGGCATGACTTTCCACCGGGCGCTCCGCGCCTTCCTGCGGCAGGACCCGGACCGGATCATGATCGGGGAAATCCGGGACCTGGAAACCGCCGAAATCGCGATCGAATCGTCCCTTACCGGACACTTTGTCTTCAGCACTCTGCATACCAATGACGCCGCCGGAACGATAACCCGGCTGGTGGATATGGGGGTGGAGCCGTTCTTACTTTGCTCGTCCATTGTCGGAGTGCTCAGCCAGCGCCTGATCCGGAAAGTCTGTAAAAACTGCCGGGTGGCTTATGACCCGACCGACGAGGAACTGGAACGGCTGGGGATTTCCCGCGAAGAGACCGGCGACCGGAAATTTTACTACGGCAAAGGCTGCGCGAACTGCAATGAAACCGGATACCGCGGCCGAAAATCAATCTGTGAACTCCTGTCAATGTCCCCCGAGTTGATGGAATTGATCTTAAAGAACGCGCCGACCATTAACATCCGGCAGAAAGCGCGGACCCAGGGCATGGTGACGCTGCGCGAGGACGGGATACAGTCTGTTTTGAACGGGTTGACTACGGTTGACGAGATTCTCAGATATACTTAAAGGAGGCATCAGATGAGCATCGACATGTCGGAACTGCTGCAGTTGGTGGTTGACGAAGGCGCCAGTGATTTGCACGTCGAAGTCGGAGCTCCTCCGATGTTACGAATTCATGGAGAACTTACCCCGCTGGAAGTTGACCCCCTGGTTCCCGAAGAAACGGAAGCCATGGTTAAGGCAATTGCCTCTGAAGCTCAATTGAGAACCGTTCAGGAATGCGGTTCCGCCGACTTCGGTTTCGCCTTCGGCGACCAGGCGCGGTTCAGGGTGAGCGCTTTCAAGCAGAAAGGTTTTTTCGGTACGGTACTGCGCCAGATTCCCAACACCCTGCTGACGATGGAGCAAATCGGTTTGCCGATGCACATCAAGGATTTGTTATTCCGCCCCCGCGGGATGATTCTGGTAACCGGCCCTACCGGCAGCGGCAAATCGACGACTTTGGCTTCGATGCTGAATGTCATTAATGAAGAAATGGCCTGCCATATCATTACCGTTGAAGACCCGATCGAATTTTATCACAACCATAAACGCAGCATGGTTATTCAGCGCGAGATCGGAGTTGACACCCCCAGTTTCAGCGAAGCTCTGCGGCGGGCGCTGCGCCAGGACCCGGACGTGATCCTGGTCGGTGAAATGCGCGACCTGGAAACGATCGAAGCCGCCATAACCGCCGCCGAAACCGGACACCTGGTCTTCGGAACGCTGCATACTTCGAGCGCCGTCGGCACTATCGACCGGATCATTGACGCGTTTCCTACCCAGCAGCAGGGACAGGTCAGGACTCAGCTGGCGACTTCGCTGGTCGCCGTGATTTCCCAGGTACTGCTGGCCCGGGCGGATAAACCCGGGCGGATCGCCGCCTTCGAAATCATGGTGTCCACTCCGTCCATTCAGGCCCTGATCCGCGATAACAAGACTTTCCGTATTCCCTCCGAACTGCAAACCGGCGCTAAATACGGAATGAATACGCTCGACGCCCATTTAATCGATTTGTACCGGAAAAACCTGATCAGTTATAATGATTTGATTACGAAATCCGAGGATCCTGAATCAATAATTGAAAAACTGGCAAGTCTGGAATAAAATAAGGAGACTGCAGTATGCCGCAATTTCTCTATACAGCAATGGATTCAAACGGTAAAGAACGCCGGGGTAAAATCGATTCTCCTACCGAAGAACAGGCGGCCGCAGCCTTAAAGAAACAGGATTTGTATCCGACTTCGATCAAACCCGTTAAAGCGGTAAAAACCGCCCCGTCCCAAAAAACTGCGGCCAAAGGAAAAAAGAAGAAGGGCGGCGCCCTCAGCATGACTATCGGTACGCCGGTAATCAAACGCAAGCAGCTTACGCTTTTTACCCGTCAGCTGGCGATTCTGTTGGATGCGGGACTGCCCCTGATCCGTTCCCTTAAAACCCTTGAAAGGCAGTCCAGAGACCCGATTGTAAAACTGATCATCGGGGAAACTGCCGAAACGGTCGAATCGGGCTCGACGTTCTCCGAATCCCTGGCTAAAAACCCGAAATCCTTCGACCGGCTGTTCCTGAACATGATCCGGGCCGGCGAGGCGGCCGGAGCCATGGAAACCATTCTCAACCGGCTGGCGAACTTTATGGAAAGCTCGGCGCGAATTGCCGGGAAAGTCAAATCCGCGCTGATTTATCCTATTGTGGTACTGGTCGTAGCCGGGGGCGTTACCGCCGGGTTGATGGTTTTCATCGTTCCCAACTTCACGAAAATTTTTGACGACTTGCTTAAAGGAGAACCATTGCCGGCGATCACGCAATGGGTTATGAATGCTTCCGAAGTTATGAAGAACGATGCTTTAACGGTAATCGGGATCATTGTGGGAATCATCATTGCGATAAAACTTATTTGTAAAACCAAACAGGGAAAATACGTTTTTGACTGGATTAAATATAACATGCCGTTATTCGGGCCGATTATCGCGAAAACCGCGATCTCACGTTTTGCCCGAACGCTCGGAACGCTGATGGCTTCCGGAGTCGGAGTTCTGGGAGCGCTGAATATTGTCCGGGAAACCGCCGGTAACGATGTGGTCGCAAATGCGGTCGGCAAAGTCCATGATGCGGTGAAAGAAGGTGAAGGGATTGCTCCGCCGCTCGGCGCTACTAAAATTTTTCCGGAAATGGTGGTCAGTATGATTGAAGTAGGCGAAGAAACCGGTAAATTACCGGATATGCTTGAAAAAATAGCGGACACTTACGAAGAAGAAGTAAATAATGCGGTTGGCGCTTTGACTTCACTGATTGAACCCCTGATGATTGTAGGGCTGGCGGTTATTGTCGGTACCATTGTGGTCGCGTTGTTCCTGCCGCTTACTAAAATCATTGAAAAGATGAGTTGAAAAATCATTTTTGAATCACCCGGATAAGGAATTGTTGACAAATCATGGAAAATAATAATTTTTATGCAGTAGTAATGGCGGGAGGGAAAGGCGAACGCTTCTGGCCTCAGAGCCGGAGCAATCATCCCAAACAATTATTGCGCCTGATCGGAAACCTGACCCTCATCGAACAAACTGTCGAACGGTTGAAACCGTTGATTCCCGCAAAAAATATTTTAATCATTACCAATCAGGATTACGTCGCTCCGATGCGGTCGCTGCTGACCGGTCTGTCTCCCGAAAACATCATCGGGGAACCGGTCGGACTGGATACCGCCCCCTGTATTGCCCTGGCGGCGGGGGTAGTCCGCGCCAAGGCCGGCAATGACCACGCGATCATGTTTCTGCTGCCGTCGGATCATGTCATCCGTAACGTCAGCGCCATGCGGTGCGAACTGGAAGACTGCGCCCGGCTGGCCGAAAACGGCAATACCATTGTCACCATCGGCGTTAATCCCGCCTCGGCCAGTACCGGTTACGGCTATATTAAATGCGGCGAGCAACTTGCGGACGGCATGGATACGAAATTTTTCACCAGTCTCGGTTTCAAGGAAAAACCCGATGCTGAAACTGCCAAGCGGTTTCTTGCCGACGGCAACTACAAGTGGAACAGCGGTATCTTCATCTGGTCGGTCAAGACCATTATGGAGGCGTTCCATAACTATGCCCCGCAGCTGGCGGGAATGGCAGACCGGCTCGGTGAAGCGTTTGTCAAAAACACCATTGAGCGCGCGCTGGCGGCCGAATATGAGCAATGCGAGCGGATTTCCATCGATTACGCCATCATGGAAAAGGTTGAAAACGTCATGGTCGCGGAATGTGCTTTCGACTGGGACGACGTCGGCAGCTGGACTGCGCTGCGCAACCAGATCCGTCCCGGGAAAAACAACAACGTCGTCCGGGGGTTGTTCGAAAGCCTGGATTCTTATAACAATATCATCGTCGGCGACGCTCAGCACCTGATTGCCGCAATCGATGTGGAAGACCTGATCATTGTCCACACCGACGACGCGACGCTGGTATGCAACGTGAAATCCGCCCAGCGGATCAAGGAACTGGTACAGAATATCAGTCAGAAGCCTGAATTATCCAAATTCCTCTAAACCGTTTTCGGAAATGGATACCGGGTGAACCAATGGTCATATTATTGAATATCGGCAATACCCATACCGGAATTGCCGAAGCCGCAGCCGGCGGCATTCTTTCGTCCCGGAAAGTGCTGACGGCGGAACTGACCGCCGCGATGCTGCCCCCGGGGATTCCGGTTGCCGCGGCGACGGTAGTCCCGAAATTCCGGGCCCGGTTTAAAGGCCGTGAGATTTTCTGGCTGGAGCCCGGTTTTCCCTGCGGGATTGACCTGAGCCGGATTGACCAGAGCACCTGCGGCGCCGACCGACTGGCAAACGTCATCGCTCTGGCGGAGTTTTTTCCCCTGCCGGCATTGTGCATCGATTTCGGCACTGCGGTCACTTTTGAACTGCTGGATGAAAACCGGGTATTTCGCGGCGGCGCGATTGTTCCCGGACGGAAATTGCTGCGCAACAGTCTGCATGATTATACCGCGCAGCTGCCGCTGGCAGAACTGGAAATCCCGCCGCCGGCCGGACCGGGAACGACGACGGTGGAACAAATGTGCCTGGGAATGGATATCGGGCTGGTCGGAGCGGTAAAGGAATTGATCGGCATCATGCGCCGGGCGGTGAACACGGATTTGAAAGTGGTCGCCACCGGCGGTGATGCGGGATTTTTCATAAAAAACCTTTCCGGGATTGAATATGCCGGAGATGACTTTACTTTAAAGGGAATACTGAAAGCCTGGGAGATTAACTGCAAATGCAGGTAAAAATATGCGGCATTCAAAATAAGTATGAATTGCAGACCGCGATCGACGCCGGAGCGGACGCGGTGGGCTTCCTGGTCGGCCAACTCCATACGTCGAGAAACTTTATCCTGGCCAGTACCGCCGGCCGTCTGGCCCAGCAGCTGCCGCCTTATATGACGCCGGTGCTGGTCACCCATTTAACCAAGGCCGAAGAGGTCGAAGAGATCATGCAGCGGGCGAATATTTATACGGTTCAATTGCACGGCGTCGCCAACGAAGAGATTTTCAAACTGCGCGATCTGCTGCCGCCTTACGGGAAAATAATCGTCGTGGAATATATCAAAAACCTGAAAGACCTGTTGTATCTGGAAGAGCTTTATCCGGTAATCAACGCCGTCACGCTGGACTGCTACAATCAGGAAACTGCGCTAATTGGCCTGGAAAACGGCAGCAAGACCTACAACTGGCGGGAAGCCGCGGAATTCGTGAGTCAATGTCCGCTGCCGGTAATCATCGCCGGCGGACTCTCCGAGGAAAATGTCGCGGCGGCCATCGAACAAACCATGCCTTACGGGGTAGACGCATGCAACCGGCTGAAAGATGCTGAAACCCAGGCTTGCGACCGGGAAAAATGTATCAATTACGTCAAAAATGCCAAACTGGCGTTTCTCCGTGAAACCGATAACAATCTTAACTCCAAGGTGGATCATGAGTAAAATCGAAACCCATACCATTTCCGTTCTGGTGGATAATAAATTCGGCGTGCTGGCGCGGGTAGCCGGTTTGTTCAGCGGACGCGGTTATAACATCATGTCTCTGACCGTCAATGAAACCCAGGATCCGACCCGCTCCCAAATGACAATCGTTACCGCAGGCGACGAAACGGTTATCGACCAGATTGACAGCCAGCTCAGTAAACTTATCGACGTCATCAAAGTGGAAGACCTGACCCACCGGAATTTCATCGAACGCGAGCTGGCGCTGATTAAAATTCACGTCACCGACGACAATAAAAAATCGCAGATTATTCAGTTGGTGGAAATTTTCGAAGGAAAGATTGTTACCGTTTTCAAGGATGAATTCGGCATCGAGATTGCGGGACGGGCCGATAAAATCGATAATTTCGTGACCCTGCTCGCGGATTTCGGGGAAATAAAATTAGCCCGTTCCGGACGCGTGGCGCTTTCCAGGGAAAAAGAATTTTATACCGATTTGCAATCTAAGAGCTAGTGTCGAGTCAAGCCTGTAAGGTCGGCAAGACCGAGGGGATTTGTGCGGAGCTCTTAGATGCAATTCGGTATTAACGGACGAAAACGGCATGACGGATAAAAACCAAGACGATGACAACTATGACCTTCCTCCCGGCATCACCCTGCCCCGGGATATTTCTTCGGATTATCCGAACTGGAAGAAAGGCCTGATTTACGGTATGGCCTGCGGTGTTTTCGGAGCTTTGGTATTTTCTGTTGCGCCGTTGGGCCGGGGAGTAGAAAAAATCGGGTATGCGGCAGTTGGTTTCATTGCCGGATTTCTGATGCTCGGGGGCATTATGACGTTCCGGCCGCCGAAAAGTTAGAAAAACGGATGAAACGGATGAAACAGACGCGTGACGACAGCGAAAATAATTTTTGACGCAGGTACCTTATTATTGGAAAGCCTGCCCCTGGAAAAATTGCCCGTTCCCTTATTGCGCCACATCAAATATGATGAGCGCGTTGCATGTCATCGCTGCCTGGCTTATCATTACGCGCCGCTGATCCTGGCGCTGCGTGCCGCTCAGGCCGCTTATCACGATACGGCAAAAAACTTCTCACCGCTCAAACTTCGCCTCAGCTCCGAATTCACTCCGCGGCCGCATCAGCGCCAGGCATTGGAGCGCTGGAAAGCCTCCCGATGCCGCGCGGTAACCGCGTTGCCGACCGGTTCCGGAAAAACTTTTCTGGCGGTACAGGCGATCAACTTTTTACAGCGGCCGACGCTGATTACAGTACCGACCATCGATCTGCTCCAGCAATGGGCGAGCGTCCTGGAACGGTCTTTCAAGACCGGGATCGGTATGCTGGGCGGCGGGACGCGCGAAATCCGGGAAATTACCGTGACCACCTATGATTCGGCGGTGTTGAACATGGAATTTATCGGCGACCGTTTTGCGCTGCTGGTTTTTGACGAATGCCACCACCTGCCCGGGCCGGTGAACCGTACCGCCGCTTCGATGTCCCTGGCCCCTTACCGGCTGGGACTGACCGCCACCCCGGAACTCGACGATGAAAATGAACGGATCATGACTGAACTGATCGGCCCGCTGTGCTGTCAAATCCATATCGATGAACTGGAAGGCGAAATCCTGGCACCTTACGAAACCCGGCAGTTGCGCGTTGACCTGGATGCGGATGAGGCCGCGGCATATACCTCCAGCCGGCAGATTTATCTGGATTTCGTCAAACGCAACGGGATCAATTTTCAATCCCGGGACGGCTGGGCGCAGTTTCTGGGGCGCTGCGCGCGGCAGCCGGACGGCCGGCAGGCGTTCAACGCGTTTCTGGAACAGAGGCGCATCGCCCGCAGCGGCCGCGCTAAAATCCGCCGGGTCTGGGAATTGATCACGGCGCATCGAGGAGGACGGATAATAATTTTCACCGCCGACAATAAAACCGCCTATCTGCTGGGGCGCACCTTTTTGCTGCCGGTACTGACCCATCATACCAAAGTGGCGGAGCGCAAGGAAATGCTCGATTTTTTCCGATCCGGCAGATACCCGGTGCTGATCACCAGCAAAGTGCTCAATGAAGGCGTTGACGTCCCCGAAGCCGACATCGGCATCATTGTTTCCGGCAGCGGCAGCATTCGCGAACATGTCCAGCGGCTGGGACGGATTCTGCGCGCCGGGAAGGGCAAACGGGCTATCCTGTATGAACTGATCAGCGCCGGGACTTCCGAGGAACAGGTCAGCAAACGCCGCCGCGACCATCGCGCCTATCAGAAACCGGGATTCCGCTGGTTCAGGAGAAAATCCGGATGCTGACCAAAGACCTGCTCAAATTCAGCCGCCGCGGCAAATACCTTCGTCCCGGATTCATCGCCGCCAGTGATCCCGCATTGCTGCAACTGGCCGAAAACCTGCTGACCGTCTACCGGGATCAGGAGGAGGGGAAATATTTAAGCCGGGGGGAAATCGACGAACTTCTCGAACCGGTGCTGAAATCCAATAAAGACCTGAAACTGGCGCGGGGGCTCAATAAGCTGATTGCCGACCGGTGCGAATTCGCCCAGGCGGGAAAGTTCGATTATCCGGCGCGCCGCCGGGAAATTTTCCTTAAAGCGGCGGAATTATTGCCGCAGACTTCCGGCGATCATGAACAGTTCCGGCAGCTTTTGATTCAGGATGCGGATTGCGGAGCTTTTGCCCGGCAGGATATTTTCGCGGATTTGCCGGAAAACGAAACCCTGGTAAAATACCGGCCGCTGTTTCCCCGCGAACTGCTGGAACGTTACAACTGCGCCCAGGTACAAGGGCTGCTGTTGAATGCCGCGGAATTGGAAGTCAAGGTTGCCGCGGGGGATTCGGCGGCCCTGCGGCGGCTGTTCAAATATCTCAAATTTTTCCGGCTGCTCGCCGAAATCACCCGGCAAAAAAGTCCCGCCGGAGAAAGTATGCTGTTGAAAATCAGCGGCCCGGCCAGCCTGTTCGAGAACAGCCGCAAATACGGCCTCCAACTGGCGGCGTTCTTTCCGGCCGTCTGCGCCCTGGAAGAGTGGCAACTGAAAGCCGACCTCAAACTGAACGGTAAAGTTTACCGGCTGAAGCTGGATGACAGTAGCGGCTTAGTGTCGCATTACCGCAATTTCAGCGCCTACATTCCGGAAGAAATCCGCCTGTTTCACCGGCTGTTCAAACAAAAAGTGGACGATTGGCAGATCAGCGGCGATACGCCTTTTATCCGGGACACCGGTCCGGAAATCATTTTTCCCGATTTCAATTTCCGCAATCGGCATAATGCCGTCATGTATTTGGAACTGTTTCACCGCTGGCATCGCGGCGCCCTGCTCCGGCGGCTCGAGTTCTGCGCCGCCAACCCGGAACTGCCGCTGCTGCTGGGAGTAGACCGGGCACTGCTCAACAGCGGCCTGGCTGAACAGCTCGAAACCAGCGTTTACTTCCGCCAAAAAGGTTTTTTGTTCCGGGATTTTCCCGGAGTCGGAAAAGTGCACCAGTTGTTAAAGGAAAACCAAAGCAGCATTCATACCGATTTGCAATCTAAGAGCAAGTAAAAACCGGAATTATTGCGGATGCCGGAAGCGTTAAAACGAACTGTGCGCTACCGAGGCAGCGACGGTTCGTTTTGACCGCAAGACGGCAACATGCTCTTTTAGGCTCGTCCACCGGCAACTCATACTAATGAGCGATCAGTCATAGATAATGGCGATGGCGGATTTTGAGATGGATTTTGGTTATAACCCGCAGAGCGATACAGAGTATCGCGCGAGGATTTATGGCAAAAATCGGCTCAAAAGAACCATCGAAATGTCTATGAATGAGAGCGAATTGGTATCAGCCTAAAAATCAGTTCTTCTCAAAAATCTGTAATGGAACGCCAACCGTTAAGGTCGCAAATGCAGTCCCGAGTTGAGTATCGCTTTTTCAGGCATAAAACCGCTCACTTCGTTCGCTATTTATACGCTCCAAAACTTGACAGCTCAATCAAAAGCGAAGATCATCACTGTTTTCAAAAACAAAAAAATTGTTTTTTTGTTTTTGAACTGTTTATCAGCTCTTTTCCCGGGGAATAATGAAACAATAATAAATGGCAACCGTTTTCGGCGGCCTGCCGATCAAAGTACGGAACCAGCCGGGAACCGCGCGCGGATAATCTTTTTCGACCACCGGGGTAAGGCTGAATCCCGATTCCGGGTTTCGAAACCGTTTCAACCATCTTTGCGCCCGGTCACAGCCCCGGGTCCATAAAATGACCGCACCCCGGCGGCGGATATCCGTTTCATCAATCCACTGACTGAAAGCAGGATTGGCGGAAAAATAGGCCTGCGGCAGATCCGGACTGTAAAGCGCCACATTACAGGCTTCCAGCCGTTCACCGATAACATAACCCAAAGACGTGCCGAAACGCCGCCGCCAGTCGGCGGTAATGATCTGACTGACCAGTTTTCCCGGATAATTTTCATAATCGCAGCCGCGTTTGCGGTAACCCTGATAATAGAGTGAACGCACCGCAAAAATGACGGCAAAAACCACGCTTACAATCACTATCACCCCGAGAAAAAGCCGGAAATTAAGCCGGTCGATCTTGGGCTGATACAGGAAGACGCAGAACAGCCCCAGCAGCGGGAAGCAGGGCACCACCCATGAATAATTGATGCTGGCTCCGGAAATAAATGAAAACATCAGGGTCAAGCCGAACGGTCCCCAGCACAGCAGCGAAACAAACCGCCGGTCAAACGCGTTCTGTTTCCGGCGCTGCGGGTCTCTCCGAAAAAACAAAACCAGGAAAATCGCCAGCGGCACGACAATCACCCCGAAAGCCCGGTTCAAAGCCCATAACGGATTGTCAAGATGGTTTTTCCAGTCGGAAATCAGTTCCGGCTGCAGGTTAGCCCGTCCCATGGCGTAGTTTACCGCGACGAAACCGTTCTGCCATAACCAGAGCATATTAGGAGCTGAAATCAGGATGAAGATCAACGCGGCCAGATAGATGCCGGCATGTTTGAACGAATTCCGCCCCTCCGGCGTTACCAGCAGCACCAGTCCCATGGAAGCGAACAGCACCGCGCCGTAATATTTGGTCATGAACGACAACCCGGCAAATACCCCGACCAACGGCCAGTTGTACCAATTATCCTTATCCCGGAGCGCCTGATAAAAAAACAGTATTGTCAGCGGCCACAAACCGAGTTCAATGACGTCATCGCACAATTCCACCGCCTTCATGCCGTAAAAGGTGATCGGCAGCAACAGCAGCGCGGCCACGCTGGCCCCGGCGGCGGGCAGCAGGCGGCGGGACAGTTTCCACACGGAAACCAGACCGGTCAGAACAAATAGCTGACTTAAGAAATAATTTATCCAGAGCGACTTGCCGCTGAGCCGATAGAAAAAATGCCCAAGCCAGGCGCCGATATAGGGATTTTTATCATAACCGAACTGGAAGTGCCGTCCCCAGACAATATTTTCCAGAATATCGACGAAATCATTATCCAGCGAAATTATCGGCAGGACGCTCCACAGCAGCAACCAGCCGCCGCAAAACCAGAAAAAAAGTTTTCGAACGACCGCTTCCGGCGGCGGCGGTTCGGAGGCCGCGGCCGGCAGACAACGTTCAACCAGCGCTTCAAAGCGAGCAAAGCTGCGCCCGATCCGTTGACCGGCAACAGTAAGCGGAGAAAACAAAAAACACCTCAAAGTTAAGGTTATAAACCGCCGGTAAACTCAATAACGGTAATGTTCCGGCTTGTAAGGTCCGTCAACCGGCACCCCCAAGTAGGCGGCCTGTTCCGGAGTCATCCGGGTCAGTTTGGCGCCGAGCTGCGGCAGGTGCAGCGCCGCGACTTCTTCATCGAGTTTTTTCGCCAGCCGGTAAACTCCGATTTCCCGGGTCGGATTCAGAGCAATGTCGATCTGGGCCAGGGTCTGGTTGGTGAAACTGCTGGACATCACGAAACTCGGATGACCGGTCGCGCAACCGAGATTCACCAGCCGGCCTTCGGCCAGCAGATAGATACAATGACCGTCCGGGAAGGTATAACGCTGTACCGGGCAGTCGCTGCCTTTGATGACCTCTTTCCTGATTCCCGGCCATTTTTCCAGTTTGGCAACCTGGATTTCGTTATCGAAATGGCCGATATTGCAGACGATCGCCTGGTCTTTCATCCGGCTCATATGTTCGGCGGTGATAACATCCTTATTACCGGTAGTGGTTACATAGATATCCGCCTGCGGCAAGGTATCCTCGACGGTGCAGACTTTAATCCCGGCCATACACGCCTGCAACGCGCAAATGGGATCGATTTCACTGACCATGACTTGAGCCCGTTCATTACTCAGGGCCTCGGCGCAGCCTTTGCCGACATCGCCGTAACCGCAGACCAGGGCGGTTTTACCGGCGATCAGCACGTCCAGGGCGCGTTTGAGGCCGTCGGTCAGGGAATGGCGGCAGCCGTAAATATTGTCGAACTTGCTTTTGGTAACCGAATCGTTCACATTGACCGCCTGGAACAATAATTCGCCCCGTTCCTGCATCTGCGCCAGCCGGTGCACTCCGGTAGTGGTTTCCTCGGAAACCCCGACTACGGCGGCGGCTACCTTATGCCAGTGCCGCGGGTCCTCAGCCAGTATCTTTTTCAGCAGCCGGTTGATGATCTGCAATTCGGCATTATCGGTAGGCGCATCGAGAATCGATGGGTCGTTTTCAGCCCGGTAACCGCGGTGAATCAGCAGCGTGGCGTCGCCGCCGTCATCGACGATCTGCTGCGGGCCGCTGCCGTCCGGCCAGGTCAGAGCCCGGTAAGTGCAGTCCCAATATTCTTCGAGGGTTTCGCCTTTCCAGGCGAAAACCGGAATTCCCGCTTCGGCAATGGCCGCAGCGGCATGATTCTGAGTGGAAAAAATATTGCATGAGGCCCAGCGCACCTCCGCCCCGAGCGCAGTCAGGGTCTCGATCAGCACCGCGGTCTGAATCGTCATGTGCAGACTGCCCGTTATTTTAACCCCTTTAAGCGGCTGCTCCTTACCGTATTTCCGGCGGGTGGCCATCAGGCCGGGCATTTCGTGTTCGGCGATTTCCAGCTCCTTGCGCCCGAAATCAGCCAGGGATAAATCCGCTACCTTATAATCCATCTGGATTCTCCTCTTTTTTTATTATAATTCCAATTGTTTATTAATTATTTCCCAGCGTTCCTCGGAAATCTGCGAGCCCATCACCTGGATCACCTCCGCAGCCGCGATCGTCCCGAATTCACCGCACCTGGACAAAGGACAGCCATTTACCCACCCGTGCAGAAAACCCGCCGCCCACAAATCGCCCGCGGCAGTGGTATCGACCACTTCCACTTCTTTGGCCGGCACGGTATAAATCCCGGATTCATCCTGCAAATAACAGCCTGCCGGACCGAGCTTGAGCGCCGTAATCGGGCAGAACCGCGCCAGTGCCGCAGCCTGTTCAGCCGGCTCCGGTGAACCGGAAAATTCCGCAGCTTCAGCTTCATTCGCAAAGACGACATCCACATACTCCTTCAGCAGCTGCGCCAGCCGGTCGCGTTTCAGCCGCACCAGTTCGAAAGTCGCCAGGTCGAGGCTGATCGTACAGCCGCAGGCCTTGGCGGTAGCGAGTATTTTTTCGGTCACGCCGTCGAGGAACAGCAGATAGCCTTCGACATGGACGTGATCGATTTGTTCGAAATCCGCTTCTGAAATATCCGCCGGCGACAATGACGAGGCAATTCCCAGATCGGTGCGCATCGTTCGTTCCGAATCCGGAGTGATCATGCTCAGACAGCGCCCGGTAACACCGCCTTCAATAACCCGGAAGGATTTATCGGAACCGCCGACTTCGACCAGTTTGCTGCGGTAAAAATTTCCGGCGGCATCATTCCCGAGCTTGCCCAGGAATGCGGTCGAGTCCTCCAGTTTCGCCAACCCGAAAATAGTATTGCCGGCCGATCCCCCCGGAGCAAGCAGCGGCGTCCCCGGCAGTTTCGCCAGCAATACGTCCATTTCTTCGGAGCTGATCAACACCATCCCGCCTTTTTCCGCGCCGACAGCTTCCAGAAACGGGGTATCAACCTGCACCAGAAAATCCACAATCGGGGAGCCGATGCCCAATATCCTTTCCGAACAAATCATTTTCACTCCCCCCGCAAATTTGAATTACCGGTATTTTTCAGCGGCCTTTTTCAGAATGTCGACCTTATCGGTTTTTTCCCACGGAAAATGTTCCCGGCCGAAATGCCCGTAAGCCGCGGTGTCCAGGTAAGTCCAGCCATTGGCCTGCGGATATTTGAGCTGCAGGGTCTCGATAATGCCGGACGGCCTCAGATCAAACACCTCGCGAACGAGTTTTTCCAGGAAGGTGTCTTTAGTTAATTTTCCCGTCCCGTAAGTATCGATGTTGATGCTGAGCGGCTCGGCCACGCCAATGGCGTAAGCGACCTGGATTTCGCATTTTTCGGCGAGTTCGGCCGCCACGATGTTTTTCGCAATATAACGGCACATGTAAGCCGCGGAGCGGTCAACTTTCGACGGATCTTTGCCGGAAAACGCGCCGCCGCCGTGTGAACCGACGCCGCCGTAGGTGTCAACGATGATTTTGCGGCCGGTCAGTCCGGTGTCGCCGTTCGGCCCGCCGATTTCAAACCGGCCGGTCGGATTGACATAATATTTGACGTCCCCCTGCATCAGCTTCGCGGGGATGACTTCTCTGGCAACCTCCTTCACCAAATTCTCAAGTTGCTCGATACGCATTTCCGGAGTGTGCTGATGGGAGACGACGATGGTTTCGACGTTTACCGGGCGGCCTTTATCGTAACGGATCGAAACCTGGCTTTTCGAATCCGGCCGCAGAAAGGAATACTGTTCCGGCATTTCCTTGCGGCGGCGCGCCAGTTCGGCTACGATCTTATGGGAATAGATAATCGGAGCGGGCATCAGCTCTTCGGTTTCATTGCTGGCAAAACCGAACATCATGCCCTGATCCCCGGCGCCCTGATCCAGAAACAGGCCTTCGCCTTCGGTTACTCCTTGAGAAATATCCGCCGACTGTTTATGGATACAGATCATCACCTTGCACGAATCGGCACAGAATCCGATGTCGGAATGGGTATAACCGATCCGTTCCACCGTCTTGCGGGCGACGGCTTCCCAGTTGACTTTGCTTCTGGTGGTTATTTCACCGGAAATGACGATCAAGTCGGTAGTAGTCAAAGTTTCACAGGCAACCCGGCTTTCCGGATCATCCTTCAGGCAGGCGTCCAGAACGGCGTCCGAAATCTGGTCGCAGACTTTATCCGGATGACCTTCCGATACGGATTCGGAAGTGAATACGTGGGGGGCGTTAATTTTACTCACGGTAATGCTCCTTCTAATTTTTTTTAATCCCGAATAAATAGCAGGGTCAAAAATACATCGTTAAACGGCGTATTGCAACCGAAGACAAAATAAAAAAACGTAAAAATAAAATCGCCTTGGCCGAAATGTCAATTGGTTCTGATTTGTTCCAGGTAAGCTTCGTAAAACGGCCGGACGCGGCTTAATTTTTCACCGGGAGCGCTTTCGTGATAAGTTCCGCCAAGGGTAAAACAGGCGAAACCGCCCGAGGCGCAGGCCCAGGCGCAGGCATCCTGAATATCCAGTTCCCCGGCTTTCCCGCCGGCGAGCAGTTGTTTAACCACTGCGGCCAGCGCTCCGCCCGCAAAATTATCGCCGCAGCCGGTGGTATCGCCGCGTTTTTCGGGATGCGCTTCCAGTTCCGCGCTCACGGCGGCGCAGATCGGGAATCCCGTCAGCGGCTGTTCCCGGAAGAACTCGCCGTTCGACCAGACAAAGAAGTTATGGGCGCCGTGGGTAATGATAAAGGACTTCACTCCCAAGTCGATGAAGAATTGCGAGGCGTCAACAAAATCCGCTTTGCCGCTTATTTTCAGCGCCTCATCCCAGTCGACAATCAGCAAATCAATCAGTTGGAAAGCTTCGTCGCTCTCGCCTAACGGCCAACGCCGGCCCGGATGATTCTTCTCATTGCGGAAATCGAACACCGTGGTAACGATATTAATGCAGTTGTTCGCCTTGCCGCGCTTCAGCATCGCGGCCAGATTATCGTGCAGGCCGGGCACCAGGGCAGTCGCTCCGAAAAACAGCACTTCGGCATTGAAAAAATCATCCGCCACCAACTCCGGAGTATAATCCCAACAGGCTCCGATATTGTTGATGAAGGTGCGCTCGCCCTTGCCGTCATGATAACGGGGGTCGGAAAGCACGCGGGTATACGGAGAAGTTCCGGAACGGCGGAGATAATGGTCAATATTTACCGGCGTTCTGCGGACTATTTCCAGGATGCGGTCGGCAGTGTCATCCTGCCCCAACGCACCGTAAAAATCAAATTCGGCCCTGGAATCATAGAGCAGTTGAGCCGCATTGATGACCGCGACGATGGCCGGCCCGCCGAGATTGAAACCGTCGAACTCCTTACCGGCGGTTAATTCGTCCAGAATCAAAGGGAAAGCCTTGCCGGCGAATTTTTCCAGATCATCGACAAAAACCAGCTGCCCCGGATTAAGTCCTCCATCTCCTTCTTTACGGGACCGATATTTTTTAAAGGAAACGCTGTTGAAATCAATTCCCGTATATAAATAATCGGCAAGCGAACAACCGGTCGCGGAAACTTTTAACTGGTGCATTTTTTCATGGTTCTCCCGGCTTTTTTTAATAATTGTGAAAACAGCACCGGAAAAGTAATCGTTAAATCCCCGTTTGTCAACGGGCGATTGCCGATTATCAGACGTTACCCGCTGATCCGCCGGAAGTCCGGGCGGGTATATTCGGTTTTTTATGCAATCCGGGTTTTGATTTATTTAATAACGGACTATATTTAAAATTAACTTTGCCGAAAACCCCAATCAGTGAAAAAGGAAAGCGCCTGAAGTGAAAGAAGTCAAAATCGGAATTATCGGGTTCGGAACGGTCGGCGCCGGCGTGGCGGCTAACCTGCTGCAGAACGGCGAAACCATCGCCAGGCGTACCGGCGTAAAGTTGACGCTCGCCAAAATCGCCGACCTGGATATAACCACCGACCGCGGGATAATCGTTCCCCCGGCAATTTTGACCACCGACTCAGCTGCCCTGATCAACGAAGTCGATGTAGTAGTCGAATTGGTCGGCGGCACCACCGCGGCAAAAGCTCTCATCATTCAGGCGCTGCAAGCGGGAAAACCTTGCGTCACCGCCAACAAGGCCCTGCTGGCGGAACATGGAGAAGAAATTTTTGCCGCGGCGGCAGATTCCAAAGCGGACGTGTATTATGAAGCCAGCGTGGCCGGCGGCATTCCGGTAATTAAAGCCTTGCGTGAAGGTCTGGTCGCCAATCGCATCAAACGGATTTACGGAATAATGAACGGCACCTGCAATTATATTCTGACCCGCATGGAACATGAAGGGCTGAATTTTGAAACTATTCTCAAAGACGCCCAGGAACTCGGCTACGCCGAAGCCGAACCGTCACTGGACATCGACGGTTTCGACACCGCCCACAAGGCGAGCATTTTGGCCGCCCTGGCTTACGGGGAATGGTTCGGCATGAAAGCCATCCACGTGGAAGGAATCAGGGATATTTCCCTGCTGGATATAAAATTCGCGGGCGAACTCGGCTACCGGGTCAAACTCCTGGCCATCATCAAGCAGATCGAACACGACGTGCAAATCCGCGTTCACCCGACCCTGATCGCAAAAGATACGATGCTCGCCAACATTTCCGAAGTTTTCAACGGCGTCATGATCGACGGCGAACCGGTCGGCGAAACTCTTTTTTACGGGCGCGGCGCCGGGCGCGACGCCACCGCCAGCGCGGTAGTGGCCGATTTAGTCGATGTGGCCCTGAACCTGAAATATCATGCGGCCGGGCGCGTCCCGGTATTCCGGCCGGGGCCGCAGTTCAACGCGCTGACCGGAATGGACGAGATCAAATCCCGCTATTACCTGCGGCTGCAAGTTAAAGACGAAGCCGGAGTCGTAGCCCAAATAGCCGCCATTCTCGGTCAACAGCGGATCAGTATTTCGAGTTTCATTCAGCGCGAAGCGCATTCCGAAGCGAACGTACCGCTGCTGATCCTGACCCATGAAGCCCAGGAAAAGCAAATCAAAGCCGCGATCGCCGATTTCGAACGGCTTCCGGTAGTCAGCGGTAAAGTCAAATTAATCAGAATCGAGGATATTTAATCATGCCCGGGCAACATACAGTCGAAAAAATCGGCGGAACTTCCATGAGTGATTTCGGCAAGATTATGGATAATGTGATCATCGCCGGCCGTTCCGGGAAAGCGCTGTATAACCGTATTTTCGTGGTTTCCGCCTACGGCGGCGTCACCGACCTGCTGCTGGAAAACAAAAAAACCGGCGAAGCCGGGGTCTATGCCAGATTTGCCAGAGGCGGCAGCCAATGGGAAGCCAAACTCGAAGAAACCCGGCAGGTGATGATTCAATACAACCGTTCTTTTGCCGCCATCGGTCTGGATCAGGAACTGGCGGACAATTTTGTCAACGAGCGCATCACCGGGATCAAAGCCTGTCTCAACGACCTGATGCGGCTGCGTTCGTTCGGCCATTTCGATCCCAAGGACTATCTGCCGGCAACCCGGGAATTCCTAAGCGCAGCCGGCGAAGCTCACAGCGCCTTCAACTCCGCCGAAATCCTGAAGACCCGCGGGATCAATGCGGTATTCGTCGATCTTACCGGCTGGAAAGAAACCCAGTCTCATCCGATGGACCGGGCTATCAGTCTGGCGTTTAAAGACCTGAATTTTGCGGCCTGCATGCCGATCGTAACCGGCTATGTGAAATGTACGGAAGGCATCATGAACCACTTTAACCGCGGCTACAGTGAAATCACCTTCAGCAAACTGGCGGTGCTGACCGATGCCCGGGAAGGGATCATTCACAAGGAATATCACCTCTGCACCGCCGATCCGAAACTGGTCGGCGTGGACAAAGTCAAGGTCATCGGCAACACCAATTTCGATATTGCCGACCAGCTTTCGGACATGGACATGGAAGCCATCCATTCCAAAGCCGCCAAACTCATGGAAATGAAAAACATTTCGATCCGGATCAAAAACGCCTTCGACCCGGAACATCCGGGCACTTTGATCAGCCGTGATTTCGTCTCCGATCATCCCCGGGTGGATATGATCTGCGGCCGCCGGGACATCATCGCCATTGAAGTCTTCGATCCGGAAATGGTCGGCGTCAGCGGTTACGATTACCGGCTGCTGAAAAGTTTCGCCGACTGCAATATCAATATCATCGCCAAAAACACCAACGCCAATACCATCACCCATTACATTTCCGAAAAGAACCCGGAACTGGATAAATGCGTGGCCGGACTGGAAAAAACATTCCCCGCCGCCAAAATCTCCCTTTACCAGGTGGCGATTGTCGCGGTGATCGGCAGCAATATGAACATCCCCGGTTTTCTGTCGCGCGCGGCGGGCGCCTTGTTCCATCAGAACATCAACGTCCTGGCCCTGACCCAGTGCATGCGGCAGGTCAACATGCAGTTCATCATCGACCGCAGCCGTTTTGACGAAGCCCAAATCGCGCTGCACCGGGAATTTGTCGAACTCGACGACCCCGACAAAAGTCGCCGTTATTGAAAAACCAGTGTTTTTCGTCCGGCTCGCCCGCTCAACATCCGGAAAAAATACGCTCCGCTGATTTTTCCGGACATCGCTTAGCGAGAGCGGTACTTTCTCAGGCGCAACAAGTTGCGCTATTACTTCCGCTCGCTGGAGACGAGCGGCCAGCGCTTTCGGCCGCTGGATCACCGACCAGAACAAGTTCCGGACTATGTCATTTTTTTACTTTCGCCGGCCCCGTCGAACTCGATCAGCCGGGCAAACAAAGCGGAAAATTGAAGATTTAACCTTGAACTTTGAAAGCCGCCCCGGGTTGGACCCGCAAGGGTCGCGTATCTCCATTTTCACGGAACGCGGTCTTGACATTGAGCGGTAGTACGCTATATTGGCGGTTATGAAAAAATCGCTGGCGCATCTTCCCCTGAATAAAAAACAGGAACTTAAACGGCTCAAGTCGATTATTCTGGCTGAAGAGCCGAAAACCGAATTCGTCATTCTGTTCGGCAGTCACGCCCGCGGCGACTGGGTGGACGACGAATACCAGGAAAACCATATCACTTACCGCTACCAGAGCGATTTCGATATTCTGGTGATTACCGAAGACAAAGGGTGCGCTACGCGGGAAGGTACGTGGATGCGAATTGAGAACAAGTATTACGGGATCTGCCGCGACCGCACGCCTATCGATATTATTCGCCACCATATCCGGGAGGTGAATGACAGACTCAGAGAGGGACATTATTTCTTTTCGGACATCAAGCAGGAAGGCATATTGCTTTACAGCTCCGGCAAGTACCGGCTCGAAAGAAGACGCCGGATCGATCCGGCCCGGCGCCTGGAAATAGCGGTCGAGGATTTTGAACTGTGGTTTGAAAGCGCTAAGGAATTTTTTGATAATTTTAAAATGAATCTGAATCTTCAACGTTATAATAATGCAGCTTTTCAACTTCATCAGGCGACGGAACGTTTTTATGATGCGGCGCTGCTGGTCTGTACCGGATACTGTCCGAAACTTCACAATATCGAACGGCTGGGCCGGATGATTTCCCGGGTTTATCCGGAATTCCTGAAAATATTTCCCCAAAAGACGAAGCGGGAAAAAGACCTGTTCAAGCAGTTGAAAAAGGCTTATGTCGACGCCCGCTACAAAAAGGATTACCGCATTACACAGGACGAACTCGATCATCTGGTGAAACGGGTTGAGAAGCTGCGCGATTTAGTGGAGCGAACCTGCCGGAACAAAATAACCGAGTTGAAGCAAGCATTGCCGGGTTCATCCTGACAACTTTTCTCGCCTCCCCTGAGAAACAATATTATCGGTGCACAATACCCGCCCCGCTGCGGCGGGCTACGATGAAAAACCATCGTTGAGGTTTATTATACTAATGAGCGATCAGTCATAGATAATGGCGATGGCGGATTTTGAGATGGATTTTGGTTATAAACCGCAGAGCGATACAGAGTATCGCGCGAGGATTTATGGCAAAAATCGGCTCAAAATAACCAGCGAAATGTCTATGAATGAGAGCGAATTGGTATTACTTACCGCTTACGACACCGTGTACTTTGAACATGCGGGTAAGAGCGAATTCGCCGAGTTTATGGCCGACCATATTTTCCGTCACGAAAACCGTGGCGAAGGTTTTGCCGTTATGGACGTTGAACGTATGTCCGACAAAGTCCGGAACAATCATCGACCGCCGCGACCAGGTCTGAATCGGCTGCTTTCTGCCGCCGGCATTCATCTTCTCAACCTTGCGAAGCAGATGTTCATCCACAAAAGGACCTTTTTTAATTGATCTGGGCATTATTTTTTCCTCCGTTCAATAATGAATTTGCTGGATGACTTACGCGGATTACGGGTCTTCTTGCCTTTGGCCGGCTGTCCCCAGGGAGATTGCGGATGACCGCCGCTGGCCCGGCCCTCGCCGCCGCCCATCGGATGATCGACCGGGTTCATAGCCACTCCGCGAACATGCGGACGTTTGCCTGAATAACGTTTTTTGCCGGCTTTGCCCAGTTTGATCTTGGAATGATCCGGATTTCCGACCTGGCCGATGGTGGCGCGGCATTCGATATTGATCAGCCGCACTTCACCGGAAGGAAGTTTCACGTGGGCATACTGCCCGTCCCGGGAACGCAACACCGCCACCTGACCGGCGGAACGGACTAATTTCGCGCCCTGGTTGGCCTGCAGTTCAATATTATGAATATCCAGACCGAGCGGAATATCCTTTAACCGCAGACAATTACCGTTTTTCGGCTCGGCTTTCGGCCCGTTCATGACCGTGGCGCCGACAGCAAGCCCCAGCGGAGCCAGGATATAACGTTTCTCTCCGTCCACATAGGCCAGCAAAGCAATATTGGCGGTGCGGTTGGGATCATACTCAATACTCACGACTTTCGCCGGAATCCCTTCCTTGTCCCGCTTGAAATCAATTTCCCGCAGCCGCCGTTTGTGACCGCCGCCGCGGAACCGGGTCGTAATGCGCCCGGCGTTATTACGTCCGCCGGTGGACTTTTTGCCTCTGGTCAAACTCTTCAGAGGAGTATCAACCGTAATTTCGGCAAAATCCGAAACGCTCATGTGCCGTTTGCTCGGAGTCGTCGGATTATAATTTTTTATAGCCATTTCTTACCTCAATTTTCTCGATTAGAACAGGTTGATGCTGCCTTCCTTGAGGGTTACGACAGCTTTTTTCCAATTCGCCCGGCGGCCGATCTTCATCGTCCGGCCGGTGCGTTTGGGTTTACCGTTATAGTTCATCACATTGACTGACTTTACCTTCACTTCAAAAAGTGCTTCGACCGCCCGCCCTATCTCAATTTTCCCCGCCCGCGGGTCAACCTTGAAAACATATTTGTCCTGAGCCGCGGAATCATTGTTCTTTTCCGTGATCAGCGGGGTAATGATTATTTTGGATGCGTCTTTCATCGCGGTACTCCTTAATTCATCCGCTTGAGAAGAATATCAAGCGATTCCTTAGCGAAAATGAGTTTTGAGAAACGAAGCAGCTCATAAACATTGACGCTGGCCGCCTTGCGCAGAACCACATCATCGAGGTTACCCGTCGCTTTTATGAGGCTTGCCGTATATTCGGGAACGACTATCATGCCGGTACCGGTAAGTTGGAGCGCGTTCAATAATGCCTTGACGCTCTTGGTCTTGCCGTCCGCAAATTCGATTTTATCGAGCACAATGACGCTGTCTTCTTCGACCCGTTCGGAGAACGCCCTTTTCAGGGCCAGCTGGCGTACTTTTTTATTGATTTTCTTGGCATAGCTGCGCGGCGCGGGGCCAAAAATAACCCCGCCGCCGGTCCAGAGCGGACTGCGGCTGCTGCCGGCGCGGGCTCGCCCCAAGCCTTTCTGGCGGAACGGCTTGGCGCCGCCGCCGCTGACTTCGCCGCGGGTTTTCGTACAGGCCGTACCGGCGCGCTGGCCGGCCAGAAAACCAACTACACACTCATGAACCGCCTGGGAGCCTTGCTCAAGTTCAAAGCAATTATCCGGAAGAGCGTATTCTCCAACGACCGCCGCATTACAGTCGACAATTTGTAAAATCTTTGCCATTTTTCTACCCTTCAGAATTATTTGCCGTTAGTCTTTTTAACTGCGGAACACAAAGCAACCGTACCGCCGACCGGTCCCGGTATCGCCCCTTTGACGAACAGAATGTTCTCTTCCGGTATTACCCGGACCACGCGCAGGTTCTGGATCGTCCGGCGGACATTACCCATGTGACCCGGCATTTTTTTGCCTTTATCGACCCGTCCCGGAAATTCGCATTGACCGATGGAACCGGTACGCCGTTTCCAGCCGCCGCCGTGAGAATAACGGCCGCCGTTGAAGTTGTAACGCTTGACGACGCCCTGAAAGCCCCGCCCCTTGACGATCCCGGTAACGTCGAGGAATTCATCCGCTTTAAAAGTGTCGGCGCCGATAACGCTGCCGAGTTCCACTTCGGGATCTTTTTCCGTACGGAATTCTTTCACCACTGACGGCAGTTCCGTTTTGAGGCCGGCTTTTTGGAAATGTCCGAGCATGGCTTTGGACACGTTTTTAGCCTTTTTCGTTCCGAAACCCAACTGAATCGCGGAATATCCGTCGCGGTCTCTGGTCATCACATCGACAACCGTACAAGGCCCGGCCTGAATGACCGTGACGGGAGTGATTTTCCCGGCTTCATCGAAGACCTGGGACATCCCGAGTTTTTTACCGATTAAACCTTTCATATTTTACTCCTTACTTAAATACGTACCCCCAATCGGTGGGGAGCATTGGTATTTTGGGAACCTGGATCAGCCCCCGATCTTGATGGAAATATCAACCCCGGCGGGGAGATTAAGCTTTTTCAGTTCATCCACCGTTTTCACGGTCGGATTGACGATTTCCAGTACCCGCTTATGGGTTCTGATTTCAAACTGTTCCATGGATTTCTTGTTGACGTGCGGCGACCGGTTGACGGCAAAACGTTCGATCCGCGTCGGCAGCGGAATCGGCCCCACGATCATCGAACCGGTTCTTTTGGCAGTGCCGATAATATCATCCACCGACTTATCCAGAATACTATGTTCGTAGGCCTGAAGCCGGATTCTGATTTTCTGCGTTTTCGGGTTGCTCATGATCAGCTCTTCTCCATTACTTTTTCTTGAATTGTTTTTGGTACGGGTTCAAAATGCGACGGCTCCATCGAGTACGACGCCCGGCCGCGCGACAGGGAACGAATCGCCGTCGCATAGCCGAATAATTCCGACAGCGGAACATGTGCCAGAATCCGGGTAAACAGTTCCTGATAATCAGAATCCACTTCAACAATATTACCCCGGCGGGCGGTTACATCGCCGATCAGATCACCCATGTTTTCGTCCGGAGCGGTGATTTCGACCTTCATGATCGGTTCGAGCAGAATGAGCCGGGCCGCTTTGAGCGCTTCCTTGATGGCCATGGAGCCGGCAATCTTGAACGCCATCTCCGACGAATCAACCGGATGATAGGAGCCATCCAGAATATCAACGTGAAAATCCACTACCGGATAACCGGCAAGCACTCCGGTCCGGGCGGCCTCGCGGATCCCGTTTTCAACCGGTTTGATATATTCCTTGGGAATCCGGCCCCCGACCACCTTGTTCTCAACAGTAACGCCGTGCCCGCGTTCTTTCGGGTAAATCTTAATAATGACGTGACCGTATTGTCCCCGGCCGCCGCTCTGGCGGGCAAATTTCATATCGGAACCGGCTTCATTCAGGATGGTCTCGCGATACGCCACTTCCGGAGCGCCGGTATTGCATTCCACCTTGAACTCGCGCACCAGCCGGTCCTGGATAATTTCCAGATGCAGTTCCCCCATGCCGGCGATGATCGTCTGACCGGTTTCTTCATCGCTGCGAACGGAAAACGTCGGATCTTCATCGGCCAGGGCGCCGAGAGCCCGGGAAAGTTTATCGCGGTCGGCGGTGGTTTTAGGTTCCACCGCAATCGAAATGACCGGATCGGGAAAAGTCATCGCTTCAAGTACGATCAGTTTTTTCTCATCGCAGAGCGTATCGCCGGTAGTCGCGTTTTTCAACCCCACCACCGCCGCAATGTCGCCGCTGTAAATATTCTCCCTTTCTTCGCGGCTGTTGGCATGCATCTGAAGCAAACGGCCGAAACGCTCGGATTTACCGGTACGCGGATTGCATACCGTCATCCCCCGGCTGGCAACGCCGCTGTAAACCCGGATGAAAGTCAGTTTGCCGACAAACGGATCATTCATAATCTTGAACGCCAGCGCCGCAAACGGCTGATAATCGCCGACATGCCGGGTAAGGGGCTCTCCGGTATCCGGATGCGTCCCGCTGATCTCCCATACGTCCAGCGGGGAAGGCAGATAATTCGTCACAATATCGAGCAGCGGCTGAACACCCTTATTGCGGAACGCGGCGCCGCAGGCCACCGGAACAACTTTGGCAGCCAGGGTGGCTTTGCGGACCGCCTGCCGGATCTGTTCTTCCTCCGGAAAGCGGTCTTCCAGAAAAAATTCCATGACATCGTCATCAACTTCCGCCAGACATTCCAGCAGGTGACGGCGGGCGTTTTCAAGTTTTTCCGCATAGTCCGCAGACACGGCTTCGACCCGCATGGTCGCGCCGGTTTCGTCGCCGTCAAAGTAAATCGCTTTTTGACTGATAATATCAATCACGCCTTCAAAATCCGCTTCAGCTCCGATCGGAATCTGCACCGGCAACGGAGTTGCCGAAAGTTTGAACCTGATGTCGTCAATCACCGCGTAAAAATTAGCTCCGGTACGGTCCATCTTATTGACCATTACCACGATCGGGACATGATACTTCTGGGCCTGCCGCCAGACGGTTTCACTTTGAGGCTGAACCTTCCCCACGGCGCAAAAAACCGCCACCGCCCCGTCCAGCACCCGCAGCGACCGCTCCACTTCGGCCGTGAAATCCACATGCCCGGGAGTATCGATGATATTGATCCGGTGCTCTTTCCAGTAACAGGTTGTGGCGGCGCTGGTAATAGTAATGCCGCGCTCCTGTTCCTGTTCCATCCAGTCCATCGTGGCCGTGCCTTCATGCACTTCACCGATTTTATAACTGACCCCGCAATAAAACAGGATGCGTTCGGAAAGCGTGGTCTTGCCGGCGTCGATGTGAGCCATGATCCCGATATTCCGGACCCGATTGAGGGGAACATGTCTGCCGGGCGCTTCCCTGTATTCTTTTTTTACCTCATCCGCCATGTTTATCCTTAATTACCACCTGTAATGGGCAAACGCCTTGTTGGCCTGGGCCATCTTAAAGGTTTCTTCCCGCTTCTTGACCGAAGCGCCCGTGTTTTCAAAAGCATCGAGCAGCTCGGCGGCCAGAGCTTCCATCATCGACTTGCCTTTCTTGCCTTTCGAATAACTCACAATCCAGCGCAGCGCCAGCGCCACCTGCCGTTCGGCGCTGACTTCTACCGGCACCTGGTAAGTCGCTCCGCCCACCCGGCGGCTTTTGACTTCCAGTTTGGGTTTTACGTTTTCCAGAGCCTGGAGGAATACTTCCAGCGGCTCCATGCCGTTCTTTTTTTTCTGGATTTCATCGAATGCACCGTAAACGATAGCCTGCGCCGTGGATTTCTTGCCGCGGCTCATAATAGTATTGATTAACCGGGAAACCAGTTCACTATTATATTTGACATCCGGTGCCAGTTGCCGTTTTTCCGGTCTGCGTCTTCTCATAAGTTGTCCCTTCCGTTCTGGCTTTAACTAAAAACTGTTACAATATAACTGCCGGCATCAGACGATGTCGGCAGTATGCTCCTTAACTCACCATCCTATTTAGGACGCTTCACGCCGTATTTGGACCTGCCCTGCTTGCGGTTGTTCACCCCCAGGCTGTCCAGAGCGCCGCGCACGACATGGTAACGCACCCCCGGCAAATCGCGCACCCGGCCGCCTTTCACCAGCACCACCGAGTGTTCCTGCAGATTGTGCCCTTCGCCGCCGATGTAGGCCGTAACTTCCTGGCCGTTGGTCAGGCGCACCCGGGCGATTTTCCGCAAGGCGGAATTCGGTTTCTTGGGCGTCCGGGTAGTAACCTGCAGACAGACGCCGCGGCGCTGCGGACAACTGTCCAGAGCCCGCGATTTACTTTTCTTGGTTTTTGTTTCCCGTCCTTTACGGACTAACTGATTAATGGTTGGCATTTTCTTACCCGTATTTATTAATCGTTCGTTTAAAGTTATGTCAAAAGGCTTTAAGATACTTTACTTTTGCGGTTTTACAAATTTTTTCCCGTTTTTTTAGCTAAAAACCATCCCGGAACCTCCTGAATAACCCTTTTTCATTCCTCCGGTTCTTCAAAATCAGGTTCCATTTCGATTATTTCCGGTTCAACTTCATCGCCGAGATACTGCAATTGGATGTTCTGCATTTCCGCGGTACCCGTGCCGGCCGGAATCAAATGACCGGTAATGACGTTTTCCTTGAAACCCGCCAGCTGGTCTTCCTTGCCCAGGGTTGCGGCCTCGGTAAGAATCCGCGTCGTATCCTGGAATGACGCCGCCGAAATGAAACTTTCGGTTTCCAGGGTAGCTTTGGTTATTCCCAGCACGATCGGTTCGGCTTCGGCCGGCTTGCCGCCCTGAGCGATAACGCGGCGGTTTTCTTTTTCGAACGCCCGGCCGTCGACCTGTTCTCCGTTCAGATAAATGGTTGAACCCTGATCGGTAATGCGGACTTTCTGCATCATCTGATGGACGATGACCTCAATATGCTTGTCGTTGATCTCTACGCCCTGGGCGCGATACACCAACTGGATTTCATCGACCAGATAACGCTGGAGTTCCTGCGGACCGCAGATTTCCAGCAGCGAATGGGGAACGATGGAACCTTCGGTGAGTTTTTGTCCTTTATGAACCAGATCGCCTTTGCTTACCGACAGGTGCTTGTAGGCCGGAATATTATTGTGTTCTTCGGTAATACCGGTTTCGGGATCGCGGATCACCAGCTGGCGTTTGCCGCGCACCATCTTATCCACTTCAATGATTCCGTCGATCCGGGCGATTTCCGCAATATCCTTGGGAATGCGGGCTTCGAACAGTTCCGAAATCCGCGGCAGACCGCCGGTGATGTCCTTGTTCTTGGCCGCCTGACGCGGAACGCGCGCCAAAGCCATTCCCGGGGTAACCTTGGCACCGGCCGCAGTCATCAGAAACGCGCCGGCCGGCAGCGGATAATTGGCCAGAAATTCGCCCCGGGCATCGGTAATGACGATTTGCGGATGCAGGTCTTCCCGATGTTCCATTACCGTGATTTCTTCGGTCCCGCCGCGTTTCGACCGGTTCAGAGTTACGCCTTCGACCAGGTCATGCAACTCGACCACCCCTTCTTCTTCGGCTATGATCGGCACATGGTAGGGATCCCAGTAAACAAACCGTTCGTTGGCCTTGACTTTATCACCGTCGTTTTTCTGCAGAATAGCTCCGGTTTCAAGTTCGTACCGTTCAAGTTCGGCTTCGCGCAGCGCGTCCGTCGTGAAATCATATTTTGCATTATAGAACGAACCGATCGCTTCCGCTTCCTCCTTGGCTTTCTGGCGGTTTTTCGCCTCGATTACCTTAGCCGCTTCCGCGTCGTAAATCGACACATAACCCGTCTTGTTGACGACTACCGTTTCGCCTTTCTGGTTTTCGACCGTCCGCACATTCATCAATTTTATCGTCCCGGCGTTGCGGGCCGCAATAACCGGCTGTTTGTAGGCCGAAGAGGCCGTGCCGCCGATATGGAACGTCCGCATGGTCAACTGGGTACCGGGCTCGCCGATCGACTGCGCGGCAATGATGCCGAGCGCATCGCCGGGCTCCGCCAGCCGGGTGCTGGTCAGGTTGCGGCCGTAACATTTCACGCAAACGCCGTGCTCGATCTCACAAGTCAGGATAGACCGGATAATGACCTTCAAAATGCCGCGTTTCTCAACCAAAGCGGCTTTTTCCGGGGTGAATTCTTCGTTGGCGGCAACGATCAGACGACCGTCGTCAAAAGCGGGGTCCTTGATATCCATGGCGCTGAACCGACCGACAATCCGCTCCCGGAGCGGCAGTACTACTTCATCGCCTTCAACGATCGCGGAAACCCAGATGCCTTTTATCGTACCGCAGTCTTCGCTGCGGCAAATAATATCCTGGGCCACGTCGACCAGCTTCCGGGTCATATAACCGGATTCCGCCGTTTTCAGAGCGGTATCGGCCAGACCCTTGCGGGCGCCGTGGGTACTGATGAAATATTCCAGCACCGTCAGGCCTTCCCGGAAATTCGAGGTGATCGGCTGTTCCATGATGTCGCCGGAGGGCTTGGCCACCAGACCGCGCATCCCCGCCAGCTGGCGAACCTGATCCCGGCTGCCGCGGGCGCCGGAATCGAGCATGGCGTAAACTGAGTTCACTTTGCCTTTGAAAGACTCGTCTTCAAGTTTCTTGAACAGTTCGTTCGCCACATTATTACTGGTCTGAGTCCAGATGTCGATAATCTTGTTATGACGTTCTCCGGCGGTCAGAACCCCGTTATCGTATTGGCGGACGACCTTCGTAATCTGCTCCCGGGCAGAATTGATCAGTTTGTCCTTGGTTTCCGGGATCACCATGTCCGTAATGGAGATGGAGAAGCCGGCCAGGGTAGCGTATTTGTAACCCAGGTCTTTCAACTTATCCAGAAGCGCTACGGTAGCTTCGTTGCCGACGATCTTATACGAACTGTTGACCAGCGCCCCCAGTTCCTTTTTCTTGGCCACCGCATTGTAAAAACCGAGCCGGTCATCCCAGATTTCGTTGAAAATACACCGGCCGGGCGTGGTCATAATATATTTACCGGTACTGTCGCCGTATTCGGTTTTCCGGCCGAAATCGGGATTCGGTATCCGGACGGCATCATGAATATGGATTTGTCTGTTATGCAGCGCATACAGTACTTCAAAATAATCCTTGTAAGTCCGGGCCTTGTCCTTATGCAGCGGATCACGGGTCAGGTAATAGGTTCCCAAGGTAATATCATGGGTCGGAGTCATGATCGGCCTGCCGTTCGCCGGCCCGAAAATGTTGTTCGGGGCCAGCATCAAAAGTTTGGTTTCCATCTGGGCTTCGTTGGACAGCGGGACGTGCACCGCCATCTGGTCGCCGTCGAAGTCGGCGTTGTAAGCGGTACAGACCAGCGGGTGAAGCCGGATAGCGGAACCCTCGATCAGCACGGAGTCAAAGGCCTGGATACTCAGCCGGTGCAGGGTCGGGGCGCGGTTGAGCATCACCGGATGTCCTTTCGTAACTTCCTCGAGAATATCCCAGACCACGGTTTCGCCGCGTTCAATCATCTTCTTGGCGCCGCGGACAGTGTGAGCATAACCGCGGTCTTTCAAATGGTGGATGATAAACGGTTCAAACAGGATCAACGCCATAGTTTTCGGCAAGCCGCACTGGTGCAGTTTGAGTTCCGGGCCGACGACAATGACCGAACGGCCGGAATAATCGACCCGTTTACCGAGCAGGTTCTGGCGGAATCGTCCCTGTTTGCCTTTCAACATGTCGCTGAGCGATTTCAGCGGCCGATTGCCGGCGCCGGTAACGGCGCGGCCGTGACGGCCGTTGTCGATCAGGGCATCGACCGCTTCCTGGAGCATCCGTTTCTCATTGCGGATGATGACTTCGGGAGTACTTAACTGCAACAGGTTTTTCAGCCGGTTGTTGCGGTTGATGACCCGGCGATAAAGATCATTCAGATCCGAAGTCGCGAAGCGGCCGCCTTCCAGAGGCACCAGCGGCCGCAAATCCGGCGGAATCACCGGCAGCACCGTCATCACCATCCATTCGGGACGGGAATTGCTCCGGATAAAACCTTCCACCAGCCGCAGCCGCTTGGCCAGTTTTTTGCGGATGGCCTTGTTTTTCGTTTCGTCCAGACTGACTTCAAGCTGAGTTTTCAGCGCCGGCAGGTCGATCCTTTCGAGCAAGGTAAAAATCGCCGCGGCGCCCATATCCGCCTCGAAAGCAGCGCCGTAATCTTCCCGCGCCTGGCGGTATTCGTGTTCGCTCATGGTCTGCCCGACTTCCAGCGGGGTATCTCCCTGTCCGGTAATTACCCAGTCTTCATAGTAAACCACCCGTTCCAGGGATTTGGCGGTCATATCCAGCATCAGCCCGATCCGGCTCGGCATACATTTGAAAAACCAGATATGGGTCACGGGCACCGCCAGCTCGATATGGCCGAGCCGGTCCCGTCTGACCTTGGACTGGGTCACTTCGACGCCGCAGCGGTCGCAGATGATGCCCTTGTGTTTGACGCGTTTATATTTGCCGCAGTTACATTCCCAGTCGCGCGTGGGACCGAAAATCTTTTCGCAGAACAGTCCGCCCTTTTCCGGTTTGAAACTGCGGTAATTGATGGTCTCGGGGTTTTTGACTTCGCCGAAACTCCACGACCGAATGACGTCGGGAGAGGCAACATTTATTGAAACCGCTTCGAACGAATTCGTTGAAGACTTGCCGAGCAATTCTCGGTAGGCATAAGTATTGTCAATCAAGGTTCATTCCTCCGGCTATTGGTTTGCATGGCTTTTTTTAACAGTGCGAATATCCAGGCCAAGGCTCTGCATTTCCTTCAGCAGCACGTTAAAGGATTCAGGTCTTCCGGCATCCAGGACATTGTGTCCCTTCACAATCGACTCGTAAATCCGGGCCCGCCCGGACACGTCGTCACTTTTGACGGTAAGCATTTCCTGCAAGGTATAAGCCACCCCGTAAGCTTCCAGGGCCCAGACTTCCATTTCGCCGAAGCGCTGACCGCCGTGCTGAGCTTTGCTGCCGAGCGGCTGCTGGGTGACCAGCGAATACGGTCCGACGGCGCGCGCATGGATTTTGTTCGCTACCAGGTGGTCGAGTTTCAGCATGTAAATCTGCCCGACCATGACCCGCTGATCAAAGGCATTCCCGGTACGGCCGTCGTAAAGCACGGTCTTGCCGTCATAAACCAGACCATCCGCGGTTTCCCGGAAGCCCCAGTGATAATTGCGCCTCTCGATTTTCGCGTTTTCTTCGTTGGCTTTGGTCATCAACTCGACGATCCGCTTTTCGGAAACCCCGTCAAATACCGGCGAAGACACTTTCATCCCCAGCATTTTGGCCGCCCAGCCCAAATGAGTTTCCAAAACCTGGCCGACGTTCATGCGTGAAGGCACGCCGAGCGGGTTAAGGACAATATCAACCGGCCGGCCGTCGTCCATATAAGGCATGTCTTCGACGGCGACGATATTGGAGACGATCCCCTTGTTGCCGTGCCGGCCGGCCATTTTATCGCCGACCTGCAAAGTGCGTTTGCAGGCGATATAAACCTTGACCCGCTTGATGACGCCGGGATCGACGGATTCGCCGCTTTCCAGGGTTTCGACCGCATCCTTGCGGGTATTTTCGTTTTCCTCGAAACGCGGCGCATAGACGGTAATAATCTTTTCAATCGATTTCTTCAGCGGGCAATCCGCCATCCGCCAGCTGTCATATTTATTGGCCAGCTTCAGAATCGAACTGCGGGTAACTTTCCGGTTGGAACTGATCAGGATGGCGTTGTCCTTGCTGGAGGAGTCATCGTAAATCGAATGCGGCAGTTTCTGCCCCAGCATCAGGTCAGCCAGCCGGTCGGCGAGTTCCTCGACCAACTCGTTCAGCACCATTTTATAATTATCCTTGACGAATTTGACCTGGCGGCGCAGTTCGGATTTGGTCATGGTCAACTGATTCGGATCCTGGGCATATTCATAACGGACATCCATAACGACTCCGCCTTTGCCGCTGCTCACTATCAGGCTCGAATCCTTGACGTCCGCGGCCTTTTCGCCGAAAATAGCCCGCAGCAGCCGTTCTTCCGGCGCCAGTTCGGTTTCGCTCTTGGGAGTAATCTTCCCGACCAGGATATCGCCGGGCTTGACTTCCGCTCCAAGTGAAACCACCCCGTCCACGCCCAGATTGCGCAATGCTTCCTCACTGACATTGGGAATATCGCGGGTAATTTCCTCCGGGCCAAGTTTGGTTTCCCGGCTGATAATTTCAAATTCATCAATATGGATACTGGTGTAAACGTCATCCCGGACGAGCCGTTCGCTGACGACGATCGCATCTTCAAAATTATAGCCGCCCCAAGGCATGAACGCCACCATCAGGTTTTTGCCCAAAGCGAGTTCGCCGTTAGAAGTGGCGGCGCCGTCGGCAATCACCTGGCCGGCCTTGATCTGCTGACCGCTGCAGACCAGCGGCCGCTGATTGATGCAGGTGCCGTTATTGGTGCGCATGAATTTGATCAGTTCATAAACCTCGGCTGAATCCGGGGCGGCGGTCTTTTTAAGCGGCAGGCCGTCCGCGGTTATGACGATCCGGGCGGCGGAAACTTCCGCGACTATCCCGTCCTTAACCGCACAAACCACCGCCCGCGCATCCTGCGCCACCCGGCCTTCCAGACCGGTACCCACCAGCGGTTCCTCCGTCTTCAGCAGCGGTACGGCCTGGCGCTGCATATTGGAACCCATCAGCGCCCGGTTGGCATCGTCGTGCTCGAGAAAAGGAATAATGCCGGCAGCGGCACTGACCAACTGTTTCGGGGACACATCCATATACTGCACGTCTTCCGCCGGACGTTCTTCCGATTCCCCCGTCAGCCGGGACATCACATAAGGCCGTATGAAGCGGTTGTTTTTATCCAGCGGCGCGTTGGCCTGAGCAATGACGAATTTCTCTTCCTGGTCGGCGGAGAGGTATTGCACCTCGTCACTGACCTGACAGTTGTTGACTTTCCGGTACGGAGTTTCCAGGAAACCGAATTCATTGATCCGGGCATAGAGCGACATCGAAGAAATCAAACCGATATTCGGCCCTTCCGGCGTCTCAATCGGACAAATCCGGCCGTAATGGCTGGAGTGAACGTCCCGGACTTCAAATCCCGCCCGGTCGCGGCTTAAACCGCCGGGGCCGAGGGCGCTCAGCCGCCGTTTGTTGGTCAATTCGCTGAGCGGATTGGTCTGATCCATGAACTGGGACAACTGGTTTCTGGCAAAGAAATCCCGCACCACCCCGGCAAAAGCCTTGGGATTGACCAGTTTGCCCGGCGTAATATTCGTATCTTCGGCATTAAGCAGGCTCATCCGTTCGCTGATCAGCCGCTCGGTACGCCGCAAACCGGCCCGGCAATGGTTCTGGAGCAGTTCGCCGACCGTCCGCACCCGGCGGTTGCCCAAATGGTCAATATCATCGACTTTGCCGCCGGTATGGTTGAGCCTGATCAGACCCATGGTGGCCGCCATCAGGTCGTATTTCGTCAACACCCGCGTAGTGAGCGGCTGGTCGAGATTGAGTTTCTCATTGAGCTTGTAACGGCCGACGACCCCCAGGTCATAGCGCTTGAGATCGAAAAACAGCCGTTTGATGAGCTGCCGGGCATTGTTTATATTCGGCGGATCGCCGGGACGCATCCGGCGGTAAATTTCCTTGAGGGCTTCTTCGCCGGTACGGGCCGGGTCACGGCGCAGACAGTTAATCAGATAATGACCGTATTCGGGAGCATGAACCAATTCGATCCGCTTGATATCGGCTTCCTGGAGCGTTTTCAGATGGGTTTCATTGAGCTGAACCAGCTCCTCAATCACCACTACGTCATCTTCATTGGTAATGTCGTCGACGGTATAGAAATCCGCCAGATTCTTCTGTTTCAGCAGACTCGCTACCGAATAGGCGCGTACCGTAAAGGCCTGACTGAGAATCTCCTTATTGGTTTCAAAGCCGATCGCGCGCAGGAAAGTGGTGATCAGAAATTTACGGCGGCGGCGGCGGCGATCCAGATAAATGTAAATGTAATCGTTGATGTCGAACTGGACTTCCATCCAGGACCCGCGATCCGGAATGATCCGATATGAATAAAGGGTCTTACCGCTGGTATGCTTACCGCATTCGTAGCATATTCCGGGCGACCGATGCAGCTGACTTATTATAACCCGTTCCGCGCCATTGATAACAAAAGTCCCCTGGGGGGTCATGATCGGGATTTCTCCCATATAGATGCGTTCGGGTATTTCAGTGCCGTTGTTTTTCAGCAGGAAATCGACATACAGCGGCGCACTGTAAGTATTGCCGTCCTTCACGCATTCGGTAAATTTGGATTTAGGCGTCCCGAGCGAATAATCGACAAACTCAAGCACCACCTGCTTGTCAAAACTTTCGATCGGGAAAATTTCATTAAAAATTTCCAAAAGACCTATATTGGCCCTTTCCTTCGGGGGAATATCCTTCTGCAGGAAATTATTATACGAATTAACCTGGACCCCGATAAGGTCCGGAATTGCCAAAACTTCCTGCAAATTGCCAAAACTGATACGTTCGGTCATAACTCACCATTCCAGCTTTTTTCAGTTACAAATACGGCAATGGAATCAACTGCATTAATCCCATCCGGCGCAGAAAAAATACTACCGCTTTAAACGCAAAAAGACGGTAGGAATATTTTTTCAAAATAATTCCCACCGTTTCGCGTGCGCTCAGTAAAACTATTTTACTTCTACCGTTGCTCCGGCACTTTCGAGCTGCGCTTTGATCTTTTCGGCTTCATCTTTGGCGATGCCTTCCTTGACCGCTTTGGGAGCGCCTTCGACCAGGTCTTTGGCATCTTTCAGACCGAGACCGGTAATGGCCCGGACTTCCTTGATGACGCCGACCTTCTTGTCGCCGAAACCGGTAAGAATGACGTCGAATTCAGTCTTTTCTTCAACTTCGGCAGCGGCGCCGGCAGCGGGAACCGCGGCTGCCGCCACTGCTACCGGGGCGGCGGCGCTGACGCCGAGGCGTTCTTCCAGCGCTTTCACCAGTTTGGATAACTCCAGAACGGTCATATTTTCAACCGCGGAAATAATTTTTTCCATTTCAGCCGAAACTTCAACTTTAGTTGCTTCAGACATAATAACATGCCTCCTAATTTTAACCTGGTTAGTGTTTAATTTTCAAGTTTTTCTTTATACGCATTCAATACGTTGAGGATACTGGCCGCCTTGGCGTTAAGCAGACTGACCAAATTCCGGGCCGGAGCCTGCAGGACACCCAACAGCTGAGCCTGCAGCACCGCTTTCGACGGCAGCGAGGCAATCTCGTTAACCTCATTAACGGAAAGCGCCACGCCTTCGAAATAGCCGCCTTTCGGAGCCACCGCCTTGTTCTTATCGCCGAACTCGGTGATAATCTTGGCAATCGCGCCGGGATCGCCGGAACCGCTGATCAGCGCCGTACTGTCCTTCAGTTCAACCCCGGCCAGAGCTTCGAGATCAAACAGTTCGGCCGCCTTTTTGATCAGACGGTTTTTGAGCACACGACACTGGGCGTTGCTGCCGGCAAGCCGGCTGCGGAAATCGGAAAAATCCGCGACGCTCAAACCCTGATAAGAGACAAAATAAACATAATCAGAATCTTTGAGCAGTCCGCCGATATAATTTACCAGATGGGTTTTCTCGCTTCTCATGGTTTAGTGCCTCTCCATTTCCTTGGCGCTGATTTTCACCCCGGGACTCATCGTCGAGGAAACGGTACAGCTGACGAAATAAATCCCCTTGGCGGTCGACGGCCTGGCCTTGGCCAGCGCTTTTACCACAGCGTCAAAATTTTCCTTCAGGTCCTCCCCGGGAAACGACAATTTGCCGATGGGCACATGAATGCAGGCGCCCCGGTCGGTTCTGAATTCAACCCGTCCGAACTTGGCTTCCCGCACCGCATCGCCGACGGCGTCGGTGACGGTACCGGTTTTAGGATTGGGCATGAGCCCGCGCGGCCCCAGCACCCGCCCCAGCGGACGAACCTGTTTCATGGCTTCCGGCGTGGCAATCAGCACATCGAATTCCAGCCAGCCGCCTTTTATCTTTTCAATCAGGTCGTCGAAACCGACAAATTCCGCTCCGGCCGCTTTGGCCTCTTCCGCCTGAGCATCGGCCGCAATCACCGCCACCACGACTTTCTTGCCGGTTCCTTTCGGCAGCGGCACCGCTCCGCGCACATTCTGATCCGACTTTTTCGGATCAACCCCCAGTTTAAAAGCCACATCGACCGTTTCGTCGAATTTGACATGTCCCATTTGCTTCAGGATTTCAAAAGCTTCCAACGCGGTATACTTTTGCCGGCGGTCGTAACCTTCCCGCTGAGACTGATAAAGTTTACTTCTAAACATCGGTCACCTCAATTCCCATACTGCGGGCAGTTCCTGCAATGATTTTTACTGCCGCCGCTTCATCCCGGGCGTTAAGATCCTGTTTCTTGATCTCGACGATTTCCTTAATCTGGGCCAGCGTGATGCTGCCGGCCGTTTCCCGGCCCGGTTTGGCCGAACCGGAAGCGAGTTTAGCCGCTTTCTTGATCAGCGCCGCCGCCGGCGGGGATTTGCAGATGAAGGTAAACGAGCGATCCTGATAAACCGTGATCACTACCGGGATAATCATTCCACTCTGGGCTTGAGTGGCAGCATTGAACTGCTTACAGAACTCCATGATGTTAACCCCTGCCTGGCCGAGGGCCGGACCTACCGGCGGCGACGGATTGGCCGCACCGGCAGGAATCTGCAGGCGGATAACGCCTGTAACTTTCTTTGCCATAAATGAACTCCGTTTTTCAGCCGTCGTGGTCAGAACCGGCAGGATTTCTCCCACGCCGCGGCTGTTACCGTATATAACTTGAGTTTTGAACGCTAAACATCGCGTTCAACCTGCCAAAACTCCAATTCCACCGGGGTTGAGCGGCCGAAAATCGAAACCATCAGCTTCAATTTGCCGCGTTCGTTATCTATTTCTTCAATGACGCCTTCAAAATTATCGAAAGCGCCGCTCTTGATGCGCACCACTTCGCCGATTTCGAAGAGGACTTTCGGCTTGACCTGTTCCGCTTCCTCCGGTTTATGGAATAAACTGGCGACTTCGTCCGGAGCGAGCGGCACCGGATTTTCCGCGCCGCCGATAAAACCGATAATCCCCTGAGTATTCCGGACAAAATACCAGGCGGCTTCATTGATCAGGGTGGTGCCCGGGTGATAGAGATCCATGCGCATCAGAATATATCCGGGAAAAATCTTTCTGGTGGTAGTATATTTTTTACCCTGCCGGACTTCAGAAACTTTTTCCGTCGGGATAGCTACCTCATAGACGGGAACAGCTTTCCCTTCCTCGCTGTCCAACTGCCGCTGAATGGACTCGCGTACTTTGTTTTCCTTCCCGGAAAGGGTATGAACCACGAACCATTGCCCTTTAGTATCTTTCTCTTCCTGCATGTCCGAATTCCTTCACTAAATTAAAGCGTCCCGCTGATAAGCTTGACCATAAATACAGCAGCCTGATCCACAACAAACACAAAAACAGCCAGCGCGACAATCGTGACCATCACCAACAGCGTAGATTCCAGCAGCTCCGACCGGCTCGGCCAGGTACATTTATACAATTCGCTGACTGTAGTGTTGAGAAATTGTCTGACTTTAAACATCACGCTATGGTTCATTTCCGTCCGCCTTTGTATTTTCATTGGGAAAATGGCAGGAGCGGTGAGGCTCGAACTCACGACCTGCGGTTTTGGAGACCGCCGCTCTAGCCAACTGAGCTACACTCCTGCACGACAGATCACCCGTCAATTTACTTGGAACGCTCGCGGTGCAAAGTGTGTTTGCGGTCCCACTTGCAATACTTGTTTTTTTCCAAGCGTCCCGGAGTGTTGCGTTTTTCCTTCATCGAAGTATAATTGCGCCGTTTACACTCCGTACACTCGAAAGTTATTATTTCCCGCGCCATAAAAGACACCTCTTGACTTTGGAGAATCCCGGACCGCCGGCGGAACCGGCCAATCCGGGACTTGATATCATATCCTGAACTTTTACTTCGGCCTTTATTCAATAATATCGGCAACCCGGCCGGAAGCGACGGTACGTCCGCCTTCGCGGATCGCGAAACGCAACGCTTTTTCCATCGCAATCGGGGCGATAAGTTCAACCGTAATGGAAGTATTGTCGCCGGGCATCACCATTTCAACGCCTTCCGGCAAGGTAATGATACCGGTTACGTCCGTGGTCCGGAAATAGAACTGCGGCCGGTAGTTGGAGAGGAACGGAGTATGGCGTCCGCCTTCTTCCTTGGTCAACACATAGATTTCAGCAGTGAATTTCGTATGGGGAGTAATCGAACCGGGTTTGGCCAAAACCTGACCGCGGGTAACTTCGTCTTTCTTGGTGCCGCGCAGCAGACAGCCGATATTATCTCCGGCCCGGCCTTCGTCGAGCAGCTTCCGGAACATTTCAACCCCGGTAACCGTGGTTTTGGCGGTCGGGCGGATGCCGACGATTTCGACGGAATCGTTGATTTTGATAATCCCGCGTTCAACCCGGCCGGTAACTACGGTACCGCGGCCTTCAATCGAGAACACGTCTTCGATCGGCATCAGAAAATCCTGGTCAACATCGCGGACGGGTTCGGGAATATAGGAATCCACTGCGTCCATGAGTTCCAGAATGCTCTGGCAGTCGGGATGATTCGGATCGCCTCCGGATTCCACCGCTTTCAGGGCGGAACCCTTGATTACCGGAATGTCATCGCCGGGAAATTCATATTCATTGAGCAGCTCGCGGATTTCCATTTCCACCAGTTCGAGCAATTCTTCGTCATCGAGCTGGTCGATCTTGTTCATATAGACCACGATCGCGGGAACGCCGACCTGGCGGGCGAGCAGCACATGTTCACGGGTCTGCGCCATCGGACCGTCGGTGGCGGCGATAACCAGGATGGCTCCGTCCATCTGGGCGGCGCCGGTAATCATGTTTTTGACATAGTCGGCATGACCGGGACAGTCGACATGAGCATAATGGCGTTTTTCGGTTTCGTATTCGACGTGGGCGGTATTGATGGTGATACCGCGTTCCTTTTCCTCAGGAGCATTGTCGATCTCTTCATACTTCATTACCCGGCCTTTGCCGTATTTCTTGTTCAGCACCATGGTAATGGCAGCGGTCAGGGTGGTCTTGCCGTGGTCGACGTGACCGATGGTTCCGATGTTCACATGAGGCTTAGTTCTTTCGAATTTTTCTTTAGCCATCTTTGTTCCTCCTGCTATTGAGCGTTAGAGTTCTTGCTTTAAAATCTTACTTTGTTATTCCTGGTTCAACTTTATGTAAACTGGAGCCCACAACCGGACTTGAACCGGTGACCTCTTCCTTACCAAGGAAGTGCTCTACCGACTGAGCTATGTGGGCGCCCTGAAAGTCCTGTGCAGACAACAAGTACAAAATGGAAATATATATTCCATCCCCGAAGTTTCAAATCCATACTAAAAAAAAACAGAAAAAAATGGTGCTCGGGGGGGGACTCGAACCCCCATGGATCGCTCCACATGGCCCTCAACCATGCGCGTCTGCCAATTTCGCCACCCGAGCGGCAAATTTTCGCTGATAATTTCAGAAACAGGCGTTTATAATAGCGGCAAGACGCCGTAATGCAAGCGCTGAAACGAAAAATATTCACTTTTTTAACGGATTTTCCGTAAAAAAAGCCCGCGCTCCGGTTATTCTCCTAATCGGTTCAATACCATCATTTTAATTCGGAAACCGCCGGCTCCTGGACTGGAATGAATTGCAGCGGCAGATTAGCGGGATCCGCCAGGCGCAGGTAAAAGTTCCATTTATTTTCAAGAGCCACGGACTTGACGACAATCAGGTTATAGCCTTTTTTCAGCCGGACGTTCCGGATCACGTCCTGATCCCATTTGCCCTGGCGCTTAAGCTGGTCATAAGCATGTACCAGTTGATGATTGATCCATACTTTGATATAACCGCTGCTGCCGGTATAGAGCGTCAGGTGTTCCAGGGCTTCGTCACTGTGCAGATAAGTTACGGCATAGGCGATCAGATAGCGGCGTTGGTCCCGGAAGAACTCCCTGAGATTGATTTCGCCGGGGTTGCCGGAAGATTCGAAACGCGCCAGCTCCCATTTCAGCGGCGCGGCCGCCGGCTCACTGCCGGTGAGTTTTTTTTCGCCCGCGACCAATTCGTCATGCAGCACTGACTTGATGCGGTTATCGTCCAGTCGTTCCGGCAGGTAGGTGAACGGACCTAAAATATTCCAGCGCGTCACGAAATTGATATTGGTCAGAAAACCGCTGCCGTCAATATGATTCAACACCACCCGGCTGATATTGCGGTATTTTGCACCTGGCGCGCCGGGTACGGTTTTCAGCGGGGAAACCGGTTCCTGCTTTACCTTCGTTTTTCCGGGAGCGGCAATACATTGTTTTTCCACTTGTTTTCGCTTCGGGGGTTCAAAATGCTCCGGCGATCCGGAATGACAGCCGTAAATAACTCCGGCCAGCGCCGTCAGGCCATACTTAAAAATACAATTCCGTATTGCCGTCCGCATCCTGATGTGAATCCTCCGGAACAATAGTAAACGAAACAATTATAAAAAATAACCTGTATTCAGGCAAATTACTAACCGCGGGATAAATATTTTTTCATATTTATTGAGCTGCTTGCAATTCCCGGTAAAGCGGCTAGATTATGAGCCCGGACATTATAAAAAATAACCGGCTGATTTAGACGAATATGGCTGTAACAGTAAAATTTTTCAATACCCTGAACCGCCGGCTGGAGGATTTCAGGCCGGTTCACGCCAGTGAGGCCCGGCTGTACACCTGCGGGCCGACGGTCTACAATTTCGCCCACATCGGCAATTTCCGGGCGTACATGTTCGAGGATCTGCTGCGCCGTGCCCTGAAATATTTCGGCTACAAAGTTACCCAGGTAATGAACCTGACCGACGTCGACGACAAAACCATCCGCGACTCACGGGCCGCCGGAATGAGCCTGAACGATTTCACCGCGCAATATAAAAAAGCGTTTTTCGAGGATCTGCGAACCCTGAACATCGAACCGGCGGAAGTCTATCCGGCCGCGACCGAACACATCGGCGAAATGATCGCCCTGATCAAGGTGCTGCTGGACAAGGGTTACGCCTATCAGGCGGAGGACGGCTGCGTTTATTTTTCGATCGCCAAATTCCCGGAATACGGCAAACTGGCGAAAATCGACCCGGCGAATCAGCGTTCCAGGGTGCGGATCAAAAACGATGAATACGCCAAAGACGCCGTCGCCGATTTCGCCCTCTGGAAAGCATGGGATGAAAATGACGGCGCGGTTTACTGGGAAAGCCCCTGGGGCAAAGGCCGTCCCGGCTGGCATATCGAATGCAGCGCCATGGCGATGCGCTATCTCGGCAGGACTTTCGACCTCCATACCGGCGGCGTCGACAATATGTTCCCGCACCATGAGGACGAAATCGCCCAGAGCGAAGCCGCCAACGGCTGCACCTACGTGAATTACTGGCTGCACTGCGCCCACCTGATGGTCGACGGCAGCAAAATGGCCAAATCGGCGGGCAATTTCTACACCCTGCGCGACTGCCTCGCCAAAGGTTATGACGGCCGCGAACTGCGCTACGTGCTGCTGGGCGCTCACTACCGCAAACAACTCAATTTCACTTTCGCGGCCTGCGGTCAGGCGCGCGCCGTACTCGGCAAGTTCGATGAATTTTTTGCCCGCCTCCGGGAAACCGAAACTGCCGGCGACGGTTCCGAAGTCCGGGAAATAACCAGTGCGGCCGAAGACGCGTTTGCCGCCGGCCTGGCCGACGACCTGAACATTTCAGCGGCCCTGGCGGCAGTCTTTCATTTGCAGCATGAAGTAAATAAACTGCTCGACGCCGGAACGCTGTCGAAAACCGGGGCGGAAACGATTCTCGACCGATACCGCAAATTCGATCAGGTACTGGGGGTACTTGAAGCCGATTCCGGTTCCGCCGCGGTCCCGGCGGAAATCCTGGCGCTGGCGGAACAACGTCAGGCAGCCCGGACGGCCCGGGACTTCGCAGCGGCCGACGCACTCCGCGACCGTCTGAAGGAAGCGGGCTGGACAATCGAGGATTCCGCCGACGGCTTCCGCGTTAAAAAATCAACTCTTTAAAAAACTATGCCCGAATTGGTCAAATTGGAAGTTTATGTGCCGCTTACTCATGCGGAAGCGGTGAAAACGGCTTTGTTTAGTGCAGGGGCGGGACGGCTCGGCAATTACGACTGCTGCTGCTGGCAGAGTTCCGGCACCGGTCAGTTCCGGCCGCTGGCCGGCAGTCATGCCTTTATCGGCGAACTTGACCGGGTCGAGGAAGTGCCGGAAATCAAACTGGAACTGCTGTGCCCGGCGGCCGCCATGGCGGCGGTCATCGCCGCTCTTAAACGGGCTCATCCCTACGAAACTCCGGCGTTTCAGTATTGGCCGGTGGAAATCGCTTAACGGTACTGTCAAAAAGAAGCGTAATTTTCAAATCGAGCTCAGTGCCCGGAGGGCGGGAGCAAAAATTTGTTGCTCTCCCGCGTTATCCCGGGAAGTGTCCGGTGTAACCGGGGCTTCCCGGGATAACGCGGACAGACCGGGGCACAAAGCAAGACAAATAAAGGTGCAGGGCAATGCCCTGCCGCCGCCGGCGTAAGGCGCGGAGGGGGTTTGGGGGGCGAAGCGCCCACCAATAAGATCAAGCGCCTAATTAGCCTGAAAATTGCATGAAAATCAATAATTTATCATTTAAGTATCTAATAATAAAACAGTTACAAGATAAATTCAAAATTACAAAATGTATTTTACCCTTTATCGGTTGTTATCACCCCCTGCGGGGGCTTCGGCATTGCACCAGGTTCGCTTCGTTGAGCCGGAATTCGCTGTGGTGGCCACAGCTTCATTCGCTCGCCTCGCGTCCCCGGCACACTGCCTCGTGCAATTTCCAGGTTAGCAATAAGATAACCAGAAAATAATACTGGAAAATTTAACCGAACCCGCTTAACGGTACGGAGGACTGATGAATCTGTTCATTACGCTGCTGTGGGAAAATCCCCGCGAGTTTTTCATGTGGATTTTCATCGTGGTATTTGCGATCTGCTGCCACGAATATATGCACGCCCGCGCCGCGCTGTGGCAGGGCGATCCGACCGCCGCCGATGAAGGGCATCTGACTTTGAACCCGCTGCGCCAGATGGGGCCGATGTCGCTGGTAATGCTGGCGCTGCTGGGGCTGGCCTGGGGCCAGGTGCCGGTCAATCCCGCCCGGATGCGCCACAAATACAGCGAAGCGCTCGTTTCTTTCGCCGGGCCCGCGACCAATCTGGCTTTATGTCTCGGCTTTTCCGTCCTGGCGGCGCTGGTCATCCTCGCCTGCGGCCTCGGCGAACCCCACCGGTTCAGCGTGGAACTCCGGAACAGCGCCGTCGCCTTTCTGAACCTGGGCGCAATGCTCAATTTCGTGCTGTTCGTGTTCAATCTGCTGCCGGTGCCCTGTTTTGACGGCTGGCATATCATCTGCGCCTTCTTCCCGAAACTGAAGACTTCGGATTCGCAGGCGATGATTTTCGTCGTACTCGTCATTCTGCTGCTCGGAATGAAATATATCGACTGGCTTTTCCTGCTGGGAGCGACGGTAAGCCGGTTCCTGACCTGGTCGGTCGTAACGCTGGCCCAAACTTCAGGGGTCTGAACTATGAGAGCGGACAAAATCTGGCAGGTCAGCGAAATCAATTCCGCCCTCCGGGAACTGATCGAAAACAGTTTACTGCCGCTCTGGGCGGAAGCCGAAGTCGGAACGCTGAATATCCACCAGTCCGGACACGTCTATATGACGCTGAAAGATGCGCGTTCCCAGTTGCGGGCGGTATTTTTCAACGGGGCCGCTCAGGCGCGGCGGCTGCACCTGAAAGTCGGCGACCGGGTGGAAGTTTTCGGTCAGCTTACGGTTTACGAGGTGCGCGGCGAATATCAGTTGAGCGTCCGCCAAATCCGGCCGCTCGGCCTCGGCGAACTGCAACGCCGGTTCGAGGAGCTCAAACGTAAACTCGATGCGGAAGGATTATTCGATCCCGCCCGGAAAAAAACGATTCCGCTATTGCCGGAAACCATCGCCCTGGTCACTTCCCCGGACGGCGCCGCCGTCCGCGACTTTCTGCAGATCATCGAGCGCCGTTTCCCGAATATTCATCTCCAGATTTACCCGTCGCCGGTACAGGGCGCCGGCGCGGAACGCCGCCTCGCCGCCGGCATCGAGTTTTTCAACCGCGCCGGCCGGGCGGACGTGATCGTGATAACCCGCGGCGGCGGCAGCATGGAGGATTTGTGGCCGTTCAACGAGGAAATTCTGGCGCGGGCCGTGGCCGCCAGCCGGATTCCGGTAATCAGCGCGGTCGGTCACGAAATTGATTTCACCATCTGCGATTTCGTCGCGGATCTGCGGGTGCCGACGCCGTCCGCGGCGGCGGAACTGGTGGTCGGCCGGCGGGAAGAATTCGAACAGCATCTCAAACGCTGCAATAAAGACCTGCGGGGCGCGCTGCAATTCCGTCTGCAGAACGTGAAAAACCGGCTGCAGCTCGCCGCCGCCAGCCATGTTTTCCGGGAGCCGATCCACCTGGTGCGCCAGAAACAGCAATATCTCGACGAACTGCTGAAAACCGCCGCGTTCGCTCTGGAACGGAACCGGCGCGATAAGGAGCAGCGCTGCCGCCTGTTGGCCAGTCAACTTGAAGCGCTGGGGCCGCACAACGTTCTGAAGCGCGGTTTCGCGATCCTGCGGGATGCCGAAACCGGCCGCAATATTACCGACCACCGCCAGCCTTCCGGGAAAGAACTGCAAGCCGCCGTCCGCACCGGCACCATGACGGTTACCGTGAACTAATCCGCCACGAACTTTACAGCAGTTCCGCGGCTTTGGCCGCCAGTTCGCTGCGCTCGCTCTTTTCCAGAGTCATGTGGCCGTAGAGACCCAACCCCTTCATCCGTTCGACCGTGTAAGTCAATCCGTTGCTGGCCGCGTCCAGGTAAGGGTTGTCAATCTGGTTCGGATCTCCGGTAAGCACCATTTTGGTGCCGTCGCCGGCACGGCTGATGATCGTCTTGACTTCGTGCGGGGTGAGGTTCTGGGCTTCGTCGACGATGACGAACTGGCGCGGCAGACTGCGGCCGCGAATGTAAGTAATGGCTTCCAGTTCGATCCGGTGCGTGCCGATCAGGTTGTCGGTTTTCTTGCTGGAAATATGATCCTTCTGGTCGGAACGCATCAGATAGTCCAAATTGTCGAAAATCGGCTGCATCCAGTGGCTGAGCTTCTCCTCCTTATCGCCGGGCAGGAAACCGATATCGTTTCCCAGCGGGACAATCGGGCGGGAAACCAGGATTTTTTCGTAACTGTTCTGATGCAATACCAATTCCAGCGCCGCGGCCAGCGCCAACAGGGTTTTCCCGGTTCCGGCCTTACCGACCAACGTTACCAGCTGCACCGCCGGATCGAGCAGAATATCCAGCGCCATCCGCTGTTCCTTGTTGCGCGGCGTGAGCTGGAGCTGTTTGCCGTCCAGATGCGGATCGACCAGATGCAGCCGGCCGTCGTCCCTCATCCGGGTCAGGGCGGTTTTTTTGGTGTTTTCCTCCGATTCCAGTATAACGAATTCGTTCGGCAGGGCACTTATTTTCCCGACCTCGATAATTTTGCTCTGATAAACTTCGTTAATGATTTCCGGTTTGACGTTCAAGGTCTGGCGGCCGGTAAACAACTTGTCGTAATCGACCTTTTCCCGCTCGAAGTCCATCACTTTCAACCCGAGCGCATCGGCTTTCAGCCGCAGATTGATGTCTTTGCTGATGAAAATGACATTTTCGCCCTGAAAGCGCAGCGACAGCGCGACCCGTAAAATGCGGTTATCGGCGCGTTCCATGGAAAAAGTGGAATTGAACACGTCATCGAGCCGCTTATTTATTTCATCGTTATTACTGTGAGCGGAAGTTATCGTAACTTTACCGGTAGCCAGCGACCCGGCGCGGCTCAGGGAAACCCCTTCACCGAGATGGCCTTTTTCGCGCAAGGCATCCAGCGTCCGGATCACCTGACGGGCGTTCCGGCCTAATTCGTCCTGATACTTTTTGAACTTATCGAGTTCCTCGATCACCGCCATCGGCAGGACGATGTCGTTATCCTGAAAAGATTCCAGACTTTGGGCGCTGTGCAGCAGCACATTCGTATCCAGGACGAACGTTTTTTTAGACATAAAAAGTCCCCGGGTTAATTGAAGTTCGGTTGTCAAGGCGAGCAGTATTTTCCATATCATTAAAATACGTGCCGGCAAAATTAATTGCAATCGTTTTTCGGAAAATAAACCAACACCTTTATCAAGTTTTTTTTCGAAACTATTTCAAAATCCGTTATAACGTGCTATTTTAACGGTTTTACTGAATTATCATTTAATGTTTTGTCCGGAGTTCCTGTATGAGCACGAATAGCGAAATGCCGAAAACTTACGAACCGGCGGCAGTTGAAAACAAATGGTATCCCCTCTGGGAACAGCGCGGTTACTTTCACGGTAAACCGGATTCCCGGAAAAAACCCTATTCCATCGTGATTCCTCCGCCGAACGTAACCGGCATCCTGCACCTGGGACACATCCTCAACAATACGCTCCAGGACATTCTCGTCCGGTGGCGCAAAATGCAGGGTTACGAAGTCAGTTGGTTTCCCGGCACCGACCATGCCGGGATCGCCACCGAAAGCAAGGTCGAAAAAACCTTGCGCGAAGCGGGAAAACCCGGCCGCGATGAACTGGGGCGTGCGGAGTTCATTAAAAAAATCTGGGACTGGCGCGCGGAATACGGCGGCACGATCATCCGGCAGCTGCGCAAACTCGGTACCGCCTGCGATTGGGAACGCGAACGGTTCACGATGGACGAAGGTTTGAGTACTGCGGTGCGCAAAGTTTTCGTCGACCTTTATCACAAAGGTTATATTTATCGCGGCCAGCGCATGATCAACTGGTGTCCGGTCGCCAAAACCGCGCTGTCCGACGAAGAAGTCATCTACAGGGATACCGACGGTAAATTCTACCATTATGAATACCCGTTGTCCGACGGTTCCGGAGCGCTGGAAATCGCCACGACCCGCCCTGAAACCATGTTCGGAGATACCGCCGTCGCCGTTCATCCCGCTGATGAACGTTACCGTCATCTGGTCGGCAAGACCGTCGATCTGCCCCTGACCGGCCGCAAAATTCCGATCATCGCCGACGACCACGCCGATCCCGAAAAAGGCACCGGCTGCGTCAAGATCACTCCCGCCCACGACCCCAACGACTTCCTGGTCGGCCGGCGCCATAATTTACCGGTCATTTCGATCCTGAACCCCGACGCCTCTCTGAATGCCGAATGCGGGCCCGAATTCGCCGGGATGGACCGGTTCGCCGCCCGCAAAAAATGCGTAAAAATGCTCGAAGAGCTGGGACTGATGGTCAAGATCGAACCCATCCGGCACGCCGTGGGTTATTCGGAACGCGGCGACGTGCCGATCGAAACGCTGGTCAGCTCCCAGTGGTTCTGCCGGATGAAGCAGCTCGCCGCACCCGCCCTGGAAGCCGTGCAAAGCGGGAAAATAACTTTTTACCCGGAACGCTGGAGCAAAACCTATTATCACTGGATGGAGAATATCCAGGACTGGTGCATCAGCCGCCAGATTTGGTGGGGACACCGCATTCCCGCCTGGTACAACCGGGATACGAATGAAATTTACGTCGGTATGGAAGCGCCGGCCGGCGAGGCCTGGGAACAGGAACAGGACGTCCTGGACACCTGGTTCAGCTCCTGGCTGTGGCCGTTCTCCGTCATGGGCTGGCCGGAAAAAACTGATGCTTTAGCTTACTTCTATCCGACCTGTGACCTGGTTACCGCCCCGGACATCATCTTTTTCTGGGTCGCCCGGATGATTATGGCCGGTTGCGAATTCATGGGCGATATTCCGTTTAAAAATGTTTATTTCACCAGCATCATCCGCGACGAACTGGGGCGCAAACTGAGCAAGTCGCTGGGCAATTCTCCCGACCCCCTGGACGTCATTGACACGTACGGAGCAGATGCGCTGCGTTTTTCCATCATTTACATCGCTCCGATCGGGCTGGATATCCGCTACAGCAACGAAAAATGCGAACTGGGACGCAATTTCGCCAACAAATTATGGAACGCCTGCCGATTTCGCCGCCTGCAGGGGCCGGTCACCGCGGGATTCCGCGATTTGTCCGGAGTTGATCATAACTTGCTGACGCCGGATGAAAAATGGATTATTTCCTGGATCAACGAAGCCGTTATCATGACTAACCAGGCGCTCGAGGAATTCCGCTTTCATTTTGCCGCCCATGAAATTTACGAACTGGTCTGGAGCACCTTCTGCGACTGGTTTATCGAAACCTCTAAAGTGCGGCTGCGCGGCAGTGAAGCCGAAAAACAGCAAGTCCTGCAGGTACTTGATTTCGTCCTGTTCAAAATCCTGAGGCTGCTGCATCCGTTCATGCCGTTTATCACTGAGGAACTGGCGCATCAGTTGGATTTCCTGGATGAAAACCAGACCATTATGCAGGAGCAGTTCCCGCGCCCGCTGGAAAATATGGAGATTCCTTCCATCATGGAAAAAGACCACGATCTGCTCGATCTGGTCGAAGCCAAATTCCAGCTGGTGCGCGCCGGGCGCAGTTTGCGGGCTGATTACAATATTCCGGACGGTAAAAAAATAAATTATTTCATCAAGGCGGTTGACCGGGTCAACGCCGATTTCCTGACCGGGGAAACGGAGTCCCTCAAAATCCTGCTGGGGGCAGCAGCGATTGAAATTTCGCTGGAGGATTATGATGCCGCTAACCGCGGCGCCGCACCGTCGCAGCTCGCTAATGCCGGCACCATTTACCTGCCGCTCCGGAGACTGATTGACATCGAAGGCGAACTTAATAAGCTCAACGGACAGAAACGGGAACTGGAAGGCTGGATCCGGGGTTCAAGGGCTAAACTTGCCAATGAAAAATTCTTAAGCAAAGCCCCCGAGAAAGTAGTCAGTGCGGCCCGGGGTCATCTGGAAGAACTGCAACAGAAACTTGCACGGGTGGAATTGCTGATCCGCGATCTGCAATGACAGCTTCCTCTTTCCGGTAACGAAGCAATAAGGCGCTACGTCGGCTGGAATTTCAAATGAGGGAAAAAAGAGCTGTTGAATAAAGGAAACTGATCATTATGAACTCAATAAACTTTTGCCGGGGCAAGTGGATAGGAAGGGGATGTCTCAGCGACTGGCGCCGGAAAGTGATCCCGGCGCCTTGCTTCAGAAAAACCTTTATCTGGAACAACCCGGGGGTAAAGGCTGAAGTATGGATATGCGGATTAGGTTATTACGAACTCTATCTTAACGGCCGCAAGGTTGGCGACCGGGTGCTTGACCCGGTGGTGAGTCAGTATGACAAACGGGTTCGTTATGTGGTTTACGATGTCACGGAATATATGCTTGAAGGAGAAAATATAATCGGGGTGATCCTCGGCAACGGCTGGTATAATTGCCATACGCCGGAAGTCTGGCATTTCGATAAGGCTTCCTGGCGGGATTATCCCAAGCTGCTGCTGGAGCTGAAGGCCGATAACCGGAGCATGCTGAGCAGCGACGAGTCCTGGAAGGTTACTTCAGGACCGATTGTTTTCGACGGTTTACGCAACGGCGAGACCTACGACGCCCGCAGGGAACTGGACGGCTGGCTCACGCCCGGCTATGACGATTCATCATGGCCCCGGGCCGTGAGAGTGGCGCCTCCCGGGGGAATTCTCGAGGAGCAGACCATGCCGCCGTGTAAGGTCATGCAAACTCTGGCTGCGGTCAATCATTGGACCGTCTCTAACGGCGCTGCCGTTTACGATTTCGGGCAGAATCTGGCCGGATGGCTCAGGCTGACGGTCACCGGCGAGGCCGGAGACGAGATTACCATCCGCTATGGCGAACGTCTGGATTCAAATCATCACATTGACCAGAAACATATCTCGCAATTTATTTATGATCAGGGCAACTTCCAGACCGACCGTTACATCTTAAAAGGACAAGGCGTCGAAATCTGGGAACCCAGTTTTACCTATCATGGCTTTCAATATGTGCAAATTAATGTTACCGGGGAAGCACAACTCAAAACAATAGAGGCGCGGGTAGTTCACACGGCATTTGAACAAATCGGAAAATTTTCTTCTTCTGATGCTGTCGTCAATTCTCTCCAGAAATGTACCATTTGGTCATATCGCAGCAATTTTGTCGGCATTCCTGCTGATTGCCCCCATCGGGAAAAGAATGGCTGGACCGGAGACGCGCAACTCGCTGCCGAAACCGGTTTGTTCAATTTCAATGCTGCCAGTTCTTATTCGCAATGGCTGGACAATTTCCCCGACGTTCAGCGTCCGAGCGGTCAACTTCCCGGAATTGTTCCCAGTTGCGGCTGGGGATACAACTGGGGCAGCGGTCCGGCCTGGGACAGCGTCCTGATCCTGATCCCATGGTATATTTACCTCTATACCGGAGACCGCACGACGATCGAAAAGCATTATGGAACCATGAAGAAATATGTCGATTACTGCACTTATATGGCCGATGATAATATTGTTTCCTTTGGACTCGGCGACTGGAGCCATGTCGATTCAGAACGGATTGCGCCCCCTGCCCTGACCTCTACCGGATATTATTATACCGACAGCCTGCTGCTGGCGAGATTTGCGGAAATGACCGGCAGAAAAGCCGATCAACAGCAATATGCCCGGCTGGCCGCGAAAATCAAAGCCGCTTTCAACCGGCATTTTTATCGGGGCGATGGAATTTATGCCCGGGGCGAACAGACCGCCCTGGCCTGCGCGCTTTACCAGGGCCTGACAGAGGATTCAGAAAAAGCCGCGGTGGTTCAGAAACTTGTCGATGCAGTAAAAACCAACGGCAATAAACCCGATTTCGGTATTCTGGGCGCCAAATATGTTCCCCGGGCCCTGGCGGAAAACGGTCAGGTTGAACTGGCCTATCAGATGATCATCCAGCCGGAATTTCCGGGATGGGTAAATTGGCTGCGGCAGGGAGCCACAACTTTGTGGGAAGACTGGGCGGGGAACTTTTCGCGCAATCATATTATGTTCGGTGATGTCAGCGCCTGGATGTATCATTATCTGGCCGGGATCAGGCCTGATCCGGAAAACCCCGGCTTCAGGCATATCAGCATTCATCCGCATCCGGTTTCCGGGATCAAATGGGTAAAAGCCGAATATGATTCTCCTTATGGAAAAATAGCCGTGGCATGGGAAAATCATCATGATGATCTTAAACTTGAAGTCCAAATTCCGGATAAAACAACGGCAACGGTTAATCTTCCCGATGGCACCGCAAAAAAGATAGAACCGGGCAGTCACCGGTTTAATACAAGGCCTTGTCCGGTCTAATATTAGCGAAGGCTGAGCCAGGGTGAAGCGAAAGGCAAAAACTCTGTTTCAAGAAAGCTGCGGCTGGCGCGCCTGTTTCTCCACTGGAAAACCTGCCTGGAGATGAAGCAAAAGGATATAAGTGATGCCGGAACCGGGCAAAAAAATCAGCTGGTGCTTTATTTTAATATTGGCGGCGCTGGCAGTAACTGGACTGGTAATCGGTCGCTGTTCAATGGACAATATTATTTTTCAACCGCCGCGCCGGGCGGAACTGCCGTCCGGTCCCGGGTTTACCATGCTGAAAACGGTCTCCGGCGTGGAGATTGCCGCGCTGTTCCTGCCGGTGAAAAATTCGTCATACTGGATCCTCTACAGCCACGGCAACGGGGAAGACCTGTACGACCTGCATCCTTACCTGACCCGCCTTTATAATCAATACGGTTATTCGGCAGCTTTCTATGATTACGAGGGATACGGCCGGAGCGACGGCAGGCCGGGCGAAGCCGAGGTGTATCGGGACATTGAGACGGTCTATAAATATATGACCGGAAAAATGAACCTTTCGCCCGGAAAGATCATTGTCCTGGGACGTTCCGTCGGCAGCGGACCGGCGTGTTATCTGGCGGAAAAATATCCGGTTGCCGGGCTGATTCTCGAAAGCCCCTTCACCAGCGCCCTCAGCGTGGTAACGTCCCTGCCGCTTCCCGGTGACCGCTTTCCCAATCTGGACCGAATTAAAAAGCTAAAAGCGCCGCTATTGGTAATTCACGGCAAAAAAGACCGGGTCATTCCGTTTGCACACGGCAGAAAGCTGTTCAACGCGGCGAAAGGCCGGAAGATGTTTTACGAAGTTCCGGAAGCCGGGCACAACAATCTGCTGGAAACCGCCGGGGAGGAGTACTGGGATCAACTGAAGAAATTCACTTTTCAACTCGAACGGCAGATGCCAAAAGACGCAAAATATGAAACTCGTAATTAAAAACGCGCTGATTTACGACGGCGGCGGTAGCCGGCCATTCAGCGGCACCGTCGTATGTGTTGACGGGATCATCAAGCTGGTGGCCGGCGGAAGTTTGGCAGTACCGGCCGGGCAGGTATACGACGCCCGCGGGCTGGCGCTGACGCCGGGATTCATCGACGCGCATTCGCATTCCGACATCTCGATCCTCGCCGCGCCGGAAGCGGCCGGCAAGATTTCCCAGGGAATCACCACCGAAATAATCGGCAACTGCGGTTTGTCGGTCTATCCGGTCACCAAACATAATCGTGAACATCTGCAGGAATTTTATCGCAGTTACAACGTGGAAATCTCCTGGACTGATTTGAACGGCTACCGCGCCGAACTGGCGCGCCGCCGTCCCGCGGCGGACATTGTGCCGCTGAGCGGTCACAATACGCTGCGCGCCGCCCTCTGCGGCTATGGGAAACACCGGCTCAGCAACGGTGAACTCCGGCAACTGCAGGCGCTGCTGGCGGCGGATTTCGACCAGGGAGCGGCGGGACTTTCCACCGGATTGCTTTACGTGCCGGGCAAATTCGCCGATTTCAGCGAATTGAGCGGCCTGCTGACCACCGTCGCCCGCTATGACCGGGTTTATACCACTCATCTGCGCAGTGAGGGCAATCTGCTGCTCGAATCGGTCAATGAGACTCTCGCCGCCGCCCGGCAGGCGGGTTTGAAACGCGTTCACCTCAGCCACCTGAAAGTCGCCGGGGCCGCCAACTGGCATAAAATAGATGAACTGCTGATCCTGCTGGAAGCGGCGCAAAATGCAGGCTTTGAACTCACCGCCGACCGCTATCCCTATACCGAATCTCTGACCCAGCTCAGCACAATGCTGCCGGAACCCTATTCCGACCTGGATGACTTAACGCTGACCAAAACCCTGCAGAATGACTCCGACTTCGCCCGGGTCGAAACGGTGTTGAAAGCCCTGCCTGCTGAACGCTGGCAGACCGTCCGGCTGGTCGCCGCCGCGGGACACGAGTACGAGCGGTTCTATGGACAAAGTCTGGCGGCGGCCGCCGCCGCGCTGAATCAGCATCCGGCAACATTAAGTGCGGAAATCCTGCGGGCCGGGGCGGCCGGGGCCGCGGCGGCTTTTCAGGGCATGAATGAAGCCAATCTGCGGCGCCTCATCCGCTTGGACACGGTCGCGTGCGGGACCGACGAAAGCGCCCGGCCGGCGGATTATTCCCTGGGGCGTTCACATCCGCGCGGCTTCGGTTCAACGGCGCGGTTCTGCAATATTTTACGGGAAGAGGGGTTGCCGCCGGAACAGATAATCCGGCGTCTCACCTCCCTGCCGGCGCAAATTTTCCGGCTGCCCGGTAAAGGCCGAATCAAAGCGGGCTATGCGGCCGATCTGGTACTGCTCGATCCGGACGAATTCAGCGATACCGCCACTTTCGCCGCGCCGCATCAACTCACCCGGGGTATCCGCCGGGTCTGGCGCCGGGGCGAACTCATTTATTCAGGTTCATAGGGTAGTCCAGCGGCAAATGAGACGACACCGACAAAAATAAAAAAATAACATAGTCCAGAACTTGTTCTGGTCGGTGGTCCAGCGGCCGAAAGCGCTGGTCGCCCGTCTCCAACTGGCGAAATTTATGCGCAACTTGTTGCGCCTTAGAAAGTACCGCTCTCGCAAAGCGATGTCCGGAAAAATCAGCGAAGCGTATTTTTTTCCGGATGTTGAGCGTGCGAGCCGGACGAAAAATACTGTTTTTTCAATAACGGCGACTTTTGTCGGGGCCGTCAAATGAATTTTTTAATTTTTTTTATCTCGGCAGTTCTTAAATAACCTTCGCAGATATATAATACTAATGAGCGATTAGTCATAGATAATGGCGATGGCGGATTTTGAGATGGATTTTGGTTATAAACCGCAGAGCGATACAAGAGTATCGCGCGAGGATTTATGGCAAAAATCGGCTCAAAAGAACCATCGAAATGTCTATGAATGAGAGCGAATTGGTATAATATAGAAAAAAGGTTGGAAATGGCATTCGCTAATTACAATGACTGGGTTACTTTCACCCAGGAAGGAAGAACTCCGGCCGTCCGGGCGCCGATTCTCGACAGTTGGAAGCGGTCGCGCCAGAGCGGACTCAGTCCGCACATGTACCCGATTAAAAAAACCTGTCCGGTCATCGCGCCGTCGGATGAATTTTCCGGCCAGATCAACAATCTGCTGAATTTCCTGCTGAAACTGGTGGACAATACGACCCGGCTGGGGATAATCGTTTGCGGCAATGCCGGGGAAATCATCGATATTCCGACGACCGAACCGACGATCGCGGAACTGCTCGATTCCCTGGGCCTGCGCAAAGGCGTTATCCTCAGCGAGGAATCCGCCGGCACCAATGCGGTCAGCCTGGCCATGATGCATAAAGGCGCGATCATTTGTTACGGCGCCGAACATTATCTGCATAAACTGCATTCGCTCGGCGGCGTCGCCGTGCCGGTATATGATATTGACGGCGCACCGAAAGGTTTTATCGCGCTTTACTGCGTCCTGCCGGAAATGAACGTAAAAATCCTCAAGAGCCTGCTTGTCCTGCTCATTTATTTTTTCGATCAGCAGACCCGGCTGCAACGTTCCAAGGCGCTTCACGACCAGTTGAAACAGCAGATCACCTGCATTTTTAAAGACGACCAGAAAGCGATGCTGATGGTCACTCCCGACGGCTACCTGCGGCAGATCAATCCGGCCGCGATAAAACTGCTGGAAATAACCGAAAAGCAGCGCGATGAAAAAAGCCCGGATTCTCTGGCCGCCTTCACCCCGCCGATCCGGGAAATCGCCCGCTGCGCCATTCCCTGCCGAGATATTGCGCTGGAAATCCGGCTGAGCAGAAAACGGTTACAGATAATGTGCGAACGCCTGCCCCTGTTCAGCGACCGGGACGAGTTTCTGGGCAGTCTGCTGGTGTTCCATGAACAGACCGTGAAACACTCCAGCAAAGAGATTCCCAAGGCACGGTTCAATTTTGCGGATATTCTGGGTAATTCGCCGCTGCTGAAACATGCCAAGGAACTGGCCCTGAAAGCAGCGGAAACTTCGGTCAATGTTTTCCTGCACGGCCCCAGCGGCACCGGCAAGGAAATGTTCGCGCACAGCATTCACAACGCCAGCGACCGGAAGGAATACCCGTTTGTCGCCATCAACTGCGCGGCGATCCCCCGGGAAATCGCGGAAAGCGAATTTTTCGGTTATGCGCCGGGCGCTTTTACCGGCGCCCGCAAGGACGGGAACATCGGCCGGCTGGAAGCGGCCGATAAGGGCACGATTTTTCTCGATGAAATCGGCGACATGCCGATCGAACTCCAGGCCAAATTACTGCGGCTGCTCGAATCCCGCACCATTACGCGCATCGGGGATTCCCGGGAACGTCCGATCAACATCCGGATCATTGCCGCCAGCAACCGGAATATCCCCGACCTGGTCGAAACGGGAAAATTCCGGGAAGACCTCTATTACCGGCTGAATGTGATTTCCGTAAGCCTGCCGCCGTTGAGCGACTGCCGGGAAGACATTCCGGTACTCGCGGAAAGTTTCATCCGGCATTTTAACGAGATCATGGGCAAAAAGGTTCCCGGGATCAAAGACGAGATCATGGAACATTTCAAATCCTATTCCTGGCCGGGCAATATCCGCGAACTGAAGAACGCCATCGAATTCGCCGTGATGCTGAATTCCGGCGCCGACGCCATCGCCTGGAAAGACCTGCCCGGCAAACTGCGCGCCGATCTGCTTTACCGCGAAATCAGCGCTCCTCCCGGCGATCCGTTCGGGCAGGAACGCCGCGAAATCCAGAACAGCGAGAAAGCGCTGTATGAGAAAGCCGTCGTCCTGTCCCATAACAACCTCTCTAAAGCGGCCAAATATCTGAAAATAAGCCGCAGCACCCTTTACCGCAAACTGAAGATTTTTGAAATTCCCTACTGACGACAGTCAGGTTAATCTCGAGCGATAAGTGAATCACGGATAAATTCCTGGTTAAACGCGACACTAGCCTGAATATTTCACGAAAAGTATAAAAAGAAAGTGGCGAATCACACTTAAAATGTTATATTACAGTATCTTACCAATGTAATAATTTAAAGGATTCGCCATGACAGAATGTAATATTCC
>JAQULZ010000002.1 GCA_028718375.1 Victivallaceae bacterium
ACCAAAAAAACGATGAAGTTTGCAAAAAAATGCAAATATTGCAGAATAAAAATCGCTGTGGTTATCACTTTGACTTGTCAACGGCAATGGGAAACTCCGAAATCAGGAGTTTTCGGTCAAGCACTAGATAGGAAATTGCGAAATATAATCCATCCGCGAAAATAGAAAAATCCAGCCGGGTGTATTCCAAGGGAAACTTTTCGTGTATTTCGTGGTAGATAAAAAATCTCCGGCAGGATTGGTAAATTCCGGGATTCGGGTTACTATATAGCTTTGATTCGGACAATGAAATAATACGGGAGCCCCTGGATGGATAATAATAAAGACGCGGTATTGATGGATAAAATCGTTTCACTGGCAAAACGCCGCGGGTTCATTTTCCAGAGTTCGGAAATTTACGGCGGGATCAACGGTTTTTGGGACTATGGTCCCTACGGGGTTCGGATGAAACGGGCGATCGAACAGCTCTGGTGGCGCGAAATGGTCGAAACCCGCGACAACGTTGAAGGACTCGATTCGACCATCATCTGCCATCCGCAGGTCTGGAAGGCTTCCGGCCATCTCGACCAGTTCAGCGACCTGATGTGCGACTGCCGCGACTGCAAAGCCCGGCACCGGGTCGATATGATGGAAGACCCGAAAATCTGTTCCAACTGCGGCGGCGGCAATTTGACCGAACCGCGCGAGTTCAATTTAATGATGAAAACCTTTGTCGGCCCGGTTTTCGATGATGAACATACCGCGTATCTGCGCGCCGAGACCTGCCAGCCGATTTTCGTGGATTTCCATAACGTGCGCGTGGCCTCCCGCCAGAAACTGCCGTTCGGCATCGCCCAGATCGGCAAAGCGTTCCGCAATGAGGTCAACCCGCGCAACTTCATTTTCCGGTCGCGCGAATTCACCCAGATGGAAATGGAATTTTTCTGCGATGAGGCCGAGGGCATGAAGTGGTTCGAATACTGGAAGGAGCAGCGGATCCGCTATTACCGGGAAAAACTCGGTTTCGGGGACGATTTCATGCGCGTTTATGAACATGAGAAGCTGGCCCATTACGCCCGGGCGGCGATTGACCTCGAAGTCAGATTCCCGTTCGGCTGGGGAGAACTCGAAGGCATCCATCACCGCGGTACCTGGGACATGTCCCGGCATCAGGAATTTTCCGGTAAGGAACAGCATTATATCGACCACGACGGCCAGCGCAAAATAATGCCGACCGTCATTGAAACTTCCGTTGGCCTCGATCGTACCTTCCTCGCTCTGCTCGGCAAAGCCTACGCCGAGGAGCCGGTCGAAAATGAGGAAATCCGCACCGTACTGCGGTTCCCGGCCGTAATCGCTCCGGTCCAGTTGGGGGTACTGCCGTTATCCAAAAAACTTTCCGGACAGGCCGGAGAGCTTTACCATAAGCTCAACCGCTATTTCCGCTGCGAATTCGACGAAACCGGCAGCATCGGCAAGCGTTACCGCCGCCAGGATGAAATCGGCACGCCGTTCTGCCTTACCTTTGACTTCGATTCCCTCGAAGACAATGCCGTAACCATCCGGGACCGGGATTCAATGCGGCAGGACCGCGTTCCGGTGGCGGAATTGCGCGACTATCTGGAAAGCCGGATTGACGGATAATTTTAAAATTATACCAAGTTGCAATATTACTATATCTGGTTCTTCGACGGCTTATGACATAAGTCGGAACCCCGCTTTTGTCCAGTTCCAAAACTGCATAAACCGTTCGCTTCCGCTCTCTGTTTATAAGTTTTTCCACTTGACCAAAACGAGAACCCGACCGGCAGGGACTTTGCTTTCAGGGAAAAACAAACGGTTTGTTTTCCCTGAAACATACGGATTCCCTGTTCTGTGGAGTCATACCGTCAAGTCAAAAATTGTATAAATTCCCGAAGGGGCGCGGCATAGCCGTATTATGCCAAATTTTTGCAACTTGGTATTATGACTATTTTTTGAACAGGATGCACATGGCGTTGCAGCGCGGGCAGCGGGTCAGGTGGGCATGCTCGTCTTTTACCAGGAATGAATAATGGCAGGAATGGCAGCGGAACAACCGGTTATTGCTGATGCTCCAGTCGTGTTTTTTTATCCGCCGGAGTTCGCGGACCCACAGCACGGCGATCGTTATCAGCCACAGGAACAGATATATCAATAAACCGGTGGTAAGATGACTGATGCCGATCATTCCGCCGCCTCGCTGCGCCATTGAATGTTGAGCCGGGAATCCCGGCAATCCGGCGCCACTGTTTCCAGATGCAGCATCAGTTCCCGCATTACCGCCAGGTCGAGATTGCGGTTGCCGGAGGAAGTAATGAGCGTAACGCGCGGCAGCAGTTTGATCTTTCCCCAGCGAAAATCAACGGTTATCGGTTTCACTCCGGCTTGCTCCGCCTGTTCCACCAGAGCCGGCGGCAAAGTCAGTTTAAGGGGTTTACCCCCGCTGGTGATCAAAGGATATGCCGGCGGCGGCGAACCGGACAGTAAGACCGCGGCTTTTACGGCTGCCGGCATTCGTCCCAGGTTATGAAAGATGAACCCCTGGGCCGGCTCGTTTTCCGGCGCCTGGTGCAGCGGCAAATTCTCGAATTTTTCCGGAACGCTTGCCGGAGCTTCCGGTATGACCGGCCGGTAATTCAAATCCGGCTGCGCCCGGCGGAAGTTAACCTGCGGATTCAGTTGATTATAACCGTATTTGGCGTTGGGCGCGGCGATCAGAGTGGGATCGTGATATTCCAGCCAATTCAGCAATTCCCGTCTTTTTTCGGGGGGCTGGTTGCCCAGATTGAGAAAAAAGACTCCCGCGGTACGGGTGTTGTTATATACTTTTTCCGCGGGGGTATAGGCAAACAGCCCCACCAGCAGGCCGTGAATCGCTAACGCCAGTATCACCGCGGCAAAAAATATCCGGCGCGCAGCGCGGATTTTTTTTTTAATTTTTGGGTTCGTCGGCATCGAATTCCGTTTCTTCCTGTTGCTGTTGCGGGGTGGTCGCAATGATGGCGGCGACATTGGCGTTTTCAGCCAGGGCCATGAGTTTGGCTACCACTCCGAAAGGGATTAAGCGGTCGGCGCGGATAATCACGGTGCCGGAAGCGGAAAAATTCCGGACTTCGGCCAGCCGCTGTTTGAGCTGTTCCCAGGTAACCTCTTTTTCATTAAAGTAAATCAGGTATTTGTTTTCGCCGTGCGCCAGGGTAATGACGGATTTCTCGATTCCGAGGTTTTTGGTCGTCGCGGTCTGGGGCAGGTTGACCTTCACCCCGGAGACCTGAACGAACGAGCTGCCGATCATGAAGAAAATCAACAGGAGAAACAGCACATCGACCATCGGCGTCAAATCCGGACGCCCGCTGAGCGGAGTGAGTCTCGATTTAAAACTGCGCGCATAGGAAGTGGACTTCATGCTTCCTCCGCAATCTCGCTTTTTTCTCTGGAAACGGGACCGTGGTGTTTGAAGAAATGAGTTATTTCGGAAGCCGCCTTTTCCATGTCCAGAACGATTGAGTTCAGCCGGGCAACCAGATAATTATAACCGAGGTAACAGGGAATGGCCACGCACAAACCCGCCGCAGTTGTAATCAGCGCCATACTGATGCTTTTCGACAGATCGGCGGCCGAAAGATAGACGTTCTTGTCATGGATGACTTCAAAAGCGACCATCATGCCGAGCACCGTTCCGAGCAGTCCCAGCAGCGGCGCCACGTAACCGATGGAAGCCAGAACGTTCAGATGTCGTTCCAGCCGCGGTATTTCCACCAGGTTGCTGTCCTTGATCACCTGTTTGAGATCGGCGCTGCCGCGCTCGTAAGCCAGGATCGCCGCGGCCAGAATCCGGGCGGCCGGGCCCGGCGTATTGTCGCAAAGGCTGATTGCCTCGATGAACCCGCCGCGTTTGAGTACGTTGAGCACCCCTTTGATCAGTTCCTTGACATTAATCTGGTCGCGGTGAAACTGAAACCATTTTTCAATAAAGACGATCATCGCCACCAGGCTGCACAAAAGAATCGGCCACATTACCGGGCCGCCGTCGGTCATCAGTTTTACAAATAACATGATCCGTCCTCAATTTTCCGTGTCTTCGAGACTGTATTTGGTTTGGATATTCCGGATGAAACCGTCGAAATCCTCGCCGGTTTTCAATTTCATTTTCTTCAGCAGCCGATATACCCGGATTGCTTCCCGCGCGGCTTCCGGTGTGTTCATCTTCAGATACATCAGGATGGCCGCGTCGGCGGCTTTGGCTACCCATACCGGCTTTGCCTTAAGTCCCTTTTCCTGATCGACCTGATAATCATAGAGCAGCTCATTATACAGATCAAGAGCGTCATTTTCATTGTTGAGCAGTTCGTAACAGCGTCCGAGTTTGTATTTGGTCTGGTTGCGGATCGACGGGGACAAGGCCTTCCCGTCCAGCAGTTTTTTATACCCCTGGGCGGCTTTTTTCAGCAGTTTCAGGTCGAAGGTGGTGTTGTAAAGACTGTAATTGCAGTCGGCCATGCGGCCGAGGCAGGCGATTTCAAAATCGGATTCGGGACATAAACGCGCCGCCCGCCGGTAATAAAGTTCCGCCAGGGCGTAATTGCCTTCCCTGGAGGCGATGTCGCCGGCCAGGAACAGCGCATTGGTATTGAGGTTGTCCTGAGGATATTTCCGGAACAGTTCTTCGAGGTCTTGCAGGGCCTCCCGGGATTTGCCGGCGCGGAACCGCACCAGCGCGCCGTCATACAGTAACTGGGCGGAGATCTCCGGCTTGGCGGCATATTTTTTCAGCATTTCCCGAATCCAGTTTTCCGCCTGCTCATATCGGCCGCGGTTGCGCAGGCAGTCGATGAACCAGAATTCCACGGCGAGACAATAATCGGAGTCAGGGTAGTCCCGTTCCATCAGCCGGATGAATTTTTCCATTTCGTCCTGCTTCCCGAGCTGGTAGCAGGCCATGACGGTTTTATACAGGGCGTTCGGGGTATATTCGTTTTTGGGGTACTGCGCCGGGAAGTTCTTTAACCGGTCTACGACTTCGGTGTATTTCCTCTGGGCAAACAGGATTTTTCCGGCGGCGAACAGGGCTGCCGGGGTGAATTCACTTTGCGGGTGAAGTTTGGCGAAGAGCAGATAATTTTTCAGGGCGGCGTCGGTCTGGCCGAGTTTTTCCTGGCAATAGGCCAGATAATATTGCCCGGTGGCGGCGAATACCCGGTTCGTTTTATCCTGGCCCAGACGGGCGGCTATGTACCGGGCTTTTTCGTAATGCTTCAAGTGCAGTTGGGAGAGCAGAGCCCAGTAGGCGGCGCGGTTCTGCCAGGGGGATTGTTCCGCCATCGCTTCCCCGAAAGCCAGGGCCGCTTCGGCAAAATTTTTATTTTTGTAGTACACCTGTCCCTGTAAATATTTGCCTTCCATCCTTTCGGCCGTGTTGACGGCGGTCTGGTAGATTATCGACAGCATCCGGATGGCTTTGTTCATATCATTGTTGAGCTCGTAAATCAGTGCGGCTTCCCGGGCGACGGTGATGCGCTGAGCCGGCGTCAGCCGGGGTTCCTTGAGCATGGCGGTATAGACGGCGAGCGCTTCGGAAAACTGTTTCTCCGCCGCCATCAGGCGGGCGCATTGGAGCTGGACGTTCAGAGTTTTGGGATCATCATAATAAATCTGGATATATTTCAGGGCGGTTCTGATGGCCTGGCTGTTCTGTTTGGTTTTGACGTAAGTGTTGATGAGCAGCAGCAGACTGTCCCGGCGTTCCCGTTCATCCGGGGCGAACCGGAAAGCGTCGTGCAGGAACATTACGGCGTCGGCCGGATTGTCGTTTTTCAGGAAGTGCTTTACCGCAATTTGAGTAATTTTGTACACCAGCGGATTGGGTCCCGGCTCAATATCCTTGATGACGCCCGCGTAAGTCTGCCGCAATTCGGAAAATTTTTTTTCCTTGATCATTTGCAGCAGAAAAAGCAGCTTCACTTCGAAGTAACCGGGATTACCGCTGAACCGTTTGCTTTCGGCGAAAAGTTTTCTGCTCTTTATCAGCTCTTCCCCCATGATCAGGCAGTATAATTTCTGGAGGAAAGCGGTGAATTCCCAGGACGTGCCTTTTGCCTGCAATTCCAGCGCGGCATAGACTTTGGCCGCTTCCCGCCAATGTTCCTGCCGTCTCAGGCTGAGTCCCAGGGTGGAGAGCATCTGGAAATGCAGATCCCCTTTTTCGGGCTGTTCCTTCAAACTGGAACGCAGTAAGGTTTCGGCATCCCCGTACCGGCGCTCCAGCATCAGGATACCGGCCCGGTAAAGCACTTTCAGCTTATTGTCGTCAAAAGGAAAGGCTTTGGTGAAAGCGGCGAGTTCGCGTTTGGCCTCGGGCACATCCGAAGCGCTGATATAGGCGGCGAGCAGCCGGATATAGGCGTCCCGCAAGCTGTTCCGGTCTTTTCCCGCAGCCGATTTGTACTCCTCGTAAAACCCGACCGCCCGTTTGTAATCGCGGGCCTTGAGCGCGGCGTCGCCCAGTGCCCGCAGCCGCGCCGCGTCTTCGGCGTCCAGGCCGTTGCAGAAACCGCATAACAATAACCCGGCAATGGTCTTAACCGCAGTTTTCATACTTCATTACTCGTTTCCATATCGTCTTCATCCGCAGCGGAAGTTTTGATTACGGGATTGACTTTCGACCTGATCGCCTGGAGTATTCGTTCCTGGAGTTCGACGCTGTCCTGCAACAATATTTTGGTGGCTTCACGCCCCTGACCGAGCTGTTCGTCGTTAAATGAGAACCAGGAGCCGCGTTTTTCGATGATGTCGTTGTCCAGCGCGACGTCAAGGATGGAACCGGCGCGGGAAATGCCTTCGGAATAGATGATGTCGAATTCGGCGCTTTTGAACGGCGGCGCCAGCTTGTTTTTGATGACCTTGACCCGGGTGCGGTTGCCCAGCACCTCGCCGGCCGCGTTTTTAATCTGACTGATCCGGCGGATATCCATGCGGATCGAGGAATAGAATTTCAACGCGTTGCCGCCGGTAGTAGTTTCCGGGTTGCCGAACATCACGCCGATTTTCATTCGGATCTGGTTGGTGAAAATGATACAGGTACGGCTGCGGTTGGCGGCTCCGGCCAGTTTGCGCAGCGCCTGAGACATCAGCCGCGCCTGCAATCCCATATGGGAGTCGCCCATCTGGCCTTCCAGTTCGGCGCGCGGAATCAGTGCCGCGACTGAATCGATCACCAGCACGTCCACGGCATTGCTGCGCACCAGCGTATCGGTGATGTTCAGGGCGTCTTCCCCGCAATCCGGCTGGGAAATCAGCAGTTTATCAGTATCGACGCCGATTTTCCGGGCGTAAACCGGATCAACGGCATGTTCCGCGTCGATAATCGCGGCGGTGCCGTTGGCGCGCTGGGCGTTGGCGATTACATGCAGGCATAAGGTGGTTTTCCCGGAAGATTCGGGGCCGAAAATCTCGATGATCCGGCCGCGCGGCAGACCGCCGATTCCCAAAGCGATGTCCAGCCCCAGAGCTCCGGTGCTGATGGTCGGCACATCCGCATACATCCGGCTGTCGTCGCCGAGCCGCATGATGGCGCCTTTGCCGTAGGTTTTCTCTATCTGATTCAGAGCGAGCTCCAGATCCCGGCTGCGGTCTGCGTCTTTGTCCCATTCCTTCAGCGGCGATTTTCTTTCTTTTGCCATTTTACTGTTCCCCTTTTCGGTTTCGCCGGTTTCAGCGTAATGATTCAAATATCCAGGTTCTTGACCGTCGTCGCGTATTTTTCGATATAATCGCGGCGGGGTTCGACCACATCGCCCATCAACAGGGTGAACATGCGTTCCGCTTCGATCGCATCTTCCATGGTAACCGTGATCATCTTGCGGGATTTGGGATCCATGGTGGTCTCCCAAAGCTGTTCGGCATTCATTTCGCCCAGACCTTTATAACGCTGGATCTGCAGGCCCTGGCGGCCGTTTTGCTTAATGGCGTTGAACAATTCCTCGACGCTGGAAACTTCTTCAATCCGGTCACTGATTTTTACCTTGAACAGGCAGCCGGTTCCGGCGAAAATGCGGTCGGCTTTAAGCCCGATAATTTCGAGCTCGGAAACGATCTCCCGGCAGTGGACGGCTTCAAAAATGCTGATTATGTCGATAGTCGAATTGATTTTCGCGAAATCGTCGAGCGGTTCGGGTTCGCCGGACTCTTCCCGGTCTACCGGTTCGACCGGCAGGGCGGACGAATGCGTACCGAGGCGTTCCCGGACTTCCCGGATGAAAGTTTCCTCTTCCTCATCGGAAAACACGTATTTGACCGTGACGCTGCCGTCGGGTTCGCGGACGTTGATTTTGGCGATCGGAAACGCGCCGCTGTCCGCGGCTTGCGCGAAATACTGATCGGCTTCAATGCCGGAACGCTGTAAACTGACGGTAATGTTCTGCACTTTGAAGAACAAATTCACCAATTGGCGGATTTTCGCCATGTCAACCGGATTATTTTCAGCATCCGTAACTTCAAGGTCCTCGCAGCCCAGCTCGGTCAGGTAAGTATCCAGCTGGCTTTCCGTGTCAATGTAGCGTTCCTTTTTGCGCCGGCGCACTTTGAACAGGGGCGGATTGGCGATGTAAACGTAACCGGCTTCGATCAGCGGTTTCATCTGGCGGTAGAAGAAGGTCAGCAGCAAAGTCCGGATGTGGGATCCGTCGACATCCGCGTCGGTCATGATCACGACCCGGTGATAACGGGCCTTCTGCACCTCGAATTCATCGCCGATGCCGCAGCCGACCGCGGCGACCAGGGACTGGATTTCCTTATTCTGGAGAACCTTGTCCAGCCGCGCTTTTTCCACGTTGATCAGTTTACCGCGGATCGGCAGGATGGCCTGGAACGAACTGTCGCGTCCCTGTTTGGCGGAACCGCCGGCCGAATCCCCTTCCACAATATACAGTTCGCTTTTATCCGGTTCGCGGCTGGAACAGTCCGCCAGTTTGCCCGGCAGGCTGAATGCGTCCAAAGCGCCTTTGCGCTGCACCAGTTCGCGGGCTTTGCGGGCGGCTTCGCGGGCGCGGGCCGCAGTCATGGCTTTGTTGACGATTTCCCGGGCGACGGCCGGGTTTTCCTCCAGAAATTCCCCCAGACCGTCGTTGATGACGGACTCGACGATGCCGCGCACTTCACTGTTGCCCAGTTTGGTTTTCGTCTGCCCTTCGAACTGCGGATCCGGCACCTTGACGCTGATCACGGCGGTCAGGCCTTCACGGGTGTCATTGCCGCTCATCGGCTTATCGTTTTTCAGGAATTTGTTGGTGCGGGCATAAGCGTTGATCGTCCGGGTCAGGGCCGTCTGGAAACCGGTCAAATGCGTTCCGCCTTCGATGGTATTGATATTATTGGTATAGCTGTAGATGTTTTCAGCGAAGCCGTCATTGTACTGCATCCCCAGTTCGACGTCGATATTGTCTTTGGTTTTGGACAGGTAAATCACTTCCGGATTGATGACCTGCTTATTTTCGTTGAGCACCCGGACAAATTCACAGATGCCGCCTTCGTAATGAAAAACGTCCTTGCGGATATTGTCGTTTTCGTCCGCCCGTTCATCGGTCAGGGAAATGGTGATGCCGCGGTTCAGGAAAGCCAGTTCGCGCAGCCGTTTGGCCAGGATATCCCAGACGTAAACGGTGTCGGAAAAAATTTTGTCGTCGGGCAGAAAACTCACTTTGGTGCCGTGTTTGTCCGTGTCGTATAATTTAGTCAGCGGTTTTACCGTATCCCCGTATTCGAAGCGCATGTGATAGGCCGCCCCGTCGCGGGCGACTTCCACGTCCAGCCACTTGCTCAGCGCGTTGACGCACGAAACGCCCACGCCGTGCAGACCGCCGGACACCTTGTAGGAATTGTGGTCGAATTTGCCGCCTGCATGCAGCACGGTCATGACGACTTCCAGCGCGGGTTTGCCCTCGCTTTCATGCATATCCACCGGAATGCCGCGGCCGTCATCCTGAACCGTGACGCTGTTGTCGGGATGAATGGTGACTTTCACTTCGGACGCATAACCGGCCAAAGCTTCGTCGATGCTGTTGTCGACGACTTCGTAAACCAGATGATGCAAACCGCGCTGACTGGTGTCCCCGATGTACATACTCGGCCGCTTCCGGACTGCTTCGAGCCCTTCCAGGACGGTTATCTGTTCCGCGCCGTATCTGCTGTTCGGAGTGGTTGCGCTGTCGATGTTTTCTGCCATTAAGACGGTCTCCTGCTGAACCAAGGTTGAATCATTTTATCCGTTACCTTGATAAGGTACTGCATATCCGGCTTTTTACAAGCCGAAGAACCGGTATCCGCGGGCTTATTTCACGAAAAATGTTTTCGAATTTCCGGCTCCGCCGGAAAGCGGTTAAGGCGGCGCCAGGAAATTAAACGGCGGATACGGAATATTGCGCAGTATCCCGTACAGCAGTACTACTGCCAGCAGCATCACCGCCGCCCGAAGGCGGATTCGCGGCGGCGGCAGTTTCCCGCCAAAAACTTCCGCAATCCAGGTCAGCAGCCAGTATCCGGCGAGCGGGAGACAAGAGACCAGCAGCGGATTAAGTCTGAAGGCGGCGGCGAAATCGCCGTAGGCCAGCCGGGTCAGAGCCCGTCCGGCGCCGCAGGCCGGACAATAATAACCGAACCATTTATGGCTCAGGCAGACCGGATAAAATCCCGTTTCACCGGCCGGGAAAGCGCGCAGCCAGGCGATTCCTCCGAGGATGATTACGCTGAATACGGCAATTTTAATTCCGGCCCGGGTTTTATTATTCATTTTCAGCTTCCGGCGGTGAAAATAACGGAAATCCATCCCAATCCGGCTTGAATAAACCGGGAAAGGGTTTTCATTAACTATTTAATAGCATGCCGTGAGGACAAATTCCACTGCGGCAACCGATTTTAACTGATTCCCGGCCGATCTATGCTTGATAAACCGGAAGACAAATATATTTCGATCCTGACCGGCGATTACTGCCGCCTGGATGACCGCTTCACTCTGACCGGCAAGACCATCGAACTGGATCTGGGCTGCGGCAAAGGTTCGTTCTCGACCCGATTGGCGGAACGCTGCCCGGAACGGCTGATTTTCGCCGCGGACGTGATGATCGGCCGGCTGCGCAAACTTCAGAAGCGCAATGCGCGCGCCGGGATCGCCAATGTCCGCCCGCTGCGGGTGGAGGCCGCGCAACTGGTGGCGATGATTCCGGACCGGACGCTGACCCGGCTGCATATCTTGTGTCCCGATCCCTGGCCGAAGGAACGCCACCGCGCCCACCGGCTGTTGAGTTCGGAGTTTGTCGGTCAGCTGCACCGGGTACTTAAACCCGGCGGACACTTTCATTTTTCGACCGATGACCCGGCTTATTATGAGGCGGTGCGGCGGATCGTCTCCGGCAGCGGACTGTTCCGGAAGCAGTCGAAACTGCCGGCGGAGCTGGCGGCGATCAGCAGCGATTTCGAGTTGCGCTGGAATGAACAGGGTAAAACCGTCCGCCATTTGCTGTGGGCGGCCCGCTGAACCGTCGCCCGGCAATTATTAATTAACGCCGAATTACTTGAAAGAATGCCGGAACGTGGTATCTTTACCGATATGGTTTGGTTTAAGCTGAAACGCAGAAATATTTATAACCTGAACATTGTGCATCTGAAAATTTGTCATGAAAAATTTACTCACAGCGCTGGTCATTTCCGTTATTTTCTGGCTGGTATCGGGGCCCGAGGCTCGGGCGGCGGAATATAACGTCAGCATCAAAGTTTTTTCCGGCGAAAAAAGCATCCCGCGGCAGCCGTTCAGTTATTATATCGACTTCAACCGGGAAATCAGCCCGGCTTCGGTGAAAATGACGATTACCGGTAAAAAGACGGAAATTCCCGTTTATATTCTGCCGGTAGCCAAATACCGGGCGAAAATCTACTTCATGCCTCCCCGCGACATGGATGAGGACAGCGAAAGCGATTATGTATTGAGTTTCGCAAGCGGGGAATGGACTGACCGGCCTTGCGGCGATGCCGCTTTCGGCAAGACGCTGGTCATCAATCCCAATCTGATTCCGAATTACAGTTTTGAACAGGTCGAAAAGGCGGCAGACCGGTTTCTGACCTGGACCGGTAAAGTCAGTGTCAACCACTGGACTTTGCAGGATTTCGGCCGGGAGTTCATTGCGTTTAATGACCTGAAATCGACTTGCCGCGTATCGACCAAAGAGGCTTTCCACGGCGTCCGCAGTCTTTGCTTTACCAATGGCAAACTGCGTAAAATCATTACCGGCGGGCAGGAAAGGGAAGTACTCGTTTCCGGTTCTGCCAGCCTGACCGGCTACCTTCCCCTGAAACCCGATACCGCCTATAAATTGTGTTTTTTCGTCAAAATAACCACTCGGGTCGATAACAGCATGAATTTTCAGGGTGTCGGCGTTTCGCTGACTTTTCTGGACGGGGACGGCAAGCCGGTCAGCAACAAGGCCTTGTTCAGCGCCCTTTATTCGATCAATGCTCTGCCCCCTGAAAATTACCTTAACCGCTGGGTATACGTGGAAGCGTGCGATGTTTCAACTCCGGATACCCGTTTCGGACATCTCGGCATCGCCGAAAAAATTTCCGGTGTGACTTATATCGATATGCTTGAACTTCGGGAAATCAGAAACTGCAACCAGCCGGAAATCATCGTCGGTAAGATCGTCGATCTCACTCCGAAAAAACCGGAACCGGTACTGAGACGGGCCGACGGCACGCCGTTAAAATAAGCCGCCGGACTTATTTTTTCCTCTTCAGATATCTCAGGAAAAATTCCCGTATCAGCGGGGCGCAAGTCCGGCCGCCGGAGACTCCGTCCTCTACCAGGATGGCTGCCGCATAATTGGTTTTTCCGGACTTGCCGAAACCGATGAACCAGGTGTTCAGGCGGCGTTTGCCTTGGACGTTAAGTTCCGCAGTACCGGTCTTGCCGGAGAGGTCGATCAGCGGGTTTTTAGCCAGTTTGCCGCTGCCCTCGGGGCCGTTCACCACCAGATGCATTCCCGCTTTGACTATTTCCAGGTTTTCGGCGGCAGCCGCCAGTTGGCCGTTGATCTGCGGCGCCGTCCGATACAGAACGATGCCTTCCGGGCTGCGGATTTCCTGGAGCAGATACGGACGGTAAAGCGTGCCGCCGTTAGCGAGAGCGGCCGCATAAACCGCCATTTGCAGCGGGGTTACCAGGATATAGCCCTGGCCGATGCACAGAAAAGCCGTGTCACATTGATTCCAGCGGAAACCGGTGCGCCGCTTTTTGGTTTCGCGGGCCGGCAACTGCCCCCGCCGTTCGGGTAAACCGATTCCGGTCGGAGCTCCCAGACCGGCACTGGCGAACACGGTGCGCAGATTCTCCATTTTCAGCTTCATTCCCTGTTCGATAAAATAATCATTGCAGGAGCGTTCCAGAGCCTGCCGCAAGTCCGTCCGTCCGTGCCCGCCGTGCCGCCAGGACGCGCAGCGGATACTGGCTGTTTTGCCGATTACCGTTTTCCCGTCGCAGTCAACGGTTTCATCGGGTTTGACGCCGTGCTTTAACAAAGCCAGAGCGACCAGCGGTTTGATGATCGAACCGGGAGTGTATTCGCCCAAAAGCGCCCGGTTGAACAGCGGCTTGCCGGGGGCGAAGAGCAGTTTCCGATAGGCTTCAGCGGTGATTCGGGGAGAGAATTGCTGCAGATCGAAAGCCGGAGCGGATACCAGAGCCAATACCGCGCCGGTATCGGCGTCAAGCAGGACGAAGGCCCCGCGCAAATGTTTCAACAGCTCCGCGGCGATCCGCTGAGCCCGCCAGTCCAAAGTCAAAACGACGTTATTGCCGCTCAGGGGCTTGATTTCATCAATCAAAGTCTTGTAGACGAAACCGAGGCGGTCGACCTGTACCAGGCTGAACCCCGGATAACCTTTCAGGCCGCGCACCGTATTATCCGAGAACGGCAGCGTGTCGAATTGTTTCTCAATACCGCTCACCCCCTGGAGATCGGGCAGGTAATAAAAATATTCCTGCCGGTCGCCGGCTTGTCGGGGATCCTCCGGCCGCGTATAACCGATGACCTGCGCGCCGACGTCTCCGGCGGGGTAAATTCGTTTGCTGCCGGGAATGATGCCCAAACCTTTCACGGTTTCCGCCAGTTCGAAGATTTTCGCCATTTGCCGGGGAGTGATATCGTCCGCAACCTTGAACGGGAGGCCGGGGCGGGTGTTCATATGCCGTTTTAGGTCAGGAGCGGTTATCCGGCGGCTCCGGTCGAAGATGGCGTCTATCCGGAGCAGGGCGTTTTCAATATAGGTGATGGTATGACTGCGCCCGCGCGGCTGCCGCATTTCCTCGAAATACAGGTAGACGTCATAGGACGGCGCATTGTCCGCCATTACGTGCAGGTCGGAGGTCAGGATTTTCCCCCGCGGCGCCGGAATCCGGATCCGTCGGATCGACTGCCGGGAAATCTGCCGCTGATGGACGGCGCCCTGCCGAATCTGTTCCTGCCACAGTTTAACTGCCAGGGCGGCGTACAGGAGCGCCAGCAGCAGGCCGATAATCAGAACGCGGTTGCGGTGTTTTAATAATAATCTTCTCATAGCCGGTCGCGCAGTTCAGGCCGCCGTTTACCGGCCCGGGTGAACAAGGGCAGTTTCAGTTGTTTTCCGATCCTGTCGAGTATCAATACCAGCAGCGGCAGCAGCCATGCATTGATACCCGACGTGAAAATAGTTACGGGCAGCAGTTCCTTAACTGCGGCGCCGGGATCGGCGTCGTAAAGGAGTAATTTATAAATCCAGACCGGCAGAATGCTCACCAGCGCAATGACGATCCCGGGCAGCACGCAGTTCCGCAAGTACCGCGTTTCGTTTTTCCGCCGCCAATATTCCGCGAAAACCGCTGCTGCCGGGAACGCCCAGGCGGCCAGGAAAAACTCGCGGCCGTAAGCTAAATCCAGGGAAATCCCGCTCAATACCGCCCAAATTATCCCATAGCGCCAGGAATAAGCGATGCCGATATAAAAAATTCCTCCGATGCATAACGGCACTTGCAGGGCGCAACTGCCGGCCAGCACTTGCAGCCAGAACAGGATCAGCATGATACTCAATGAGTAAAGCTTAGCTGTCATAAGTTCCTCTTGGCGCGGGGAATCGCCAGCACCACGAAATGCAGGTTGTCCAGCGGCGCCGCCGGGATAATTTTAGCGGACAAATAAAGTTCATTGGAGAAAATCTGGTTTTTCGAGTCCAGGCTTTTCAGCCGGCCGATCAGGAAACCCGCCGGAATCAGATGTTCGAACCCGGAAGTCAGACACGCTTCCCCGGGATGGAAGTGTTTCCGGGCGGACAGAAAACTGATATTTATTTCATCCGGCCGGCGGGACTGGCGGCTGTCGCCGTTGATGATGCCGTGAGTCCGGGTTTCCGCCAGGTAAGCGGAAATGCGGAAGCACGGGTTCAGGACGCTCGTCACCTGGGCGGAATGCCGGGCGGCGTCCCGGACGACTCCGGCCAGGATAGCCTGGCGCGGATATTCCGGATTGAAACACAGCACCGGCGTCCCGGCGATAATTCCGTCCTCAGTACCGCGGCTGACGGTAAAACCTTCCTTCCACCGGAGAGGATCCCGGAGAATGATCTCCGCTGCGACATAATCGCAGTTCGGATGGAGGGGAAATTTCAGCAGCCGGCGCAGCCGTTCGTTTTCAATCGCCAGTTCGCCGAGCCGGGCAACCTGGGCCGCGAATATCCGGTTGTCGGTTTGCAGCCGGTCGATTTTGGCGGCTAACTCCGGTTTGCTGTACAAGCGCAGGCTTTCGTCCGCGGCAAAATATCGGGCCCCGGCCGGAAATTTTAGGTAAGGATAAAAGAAATCATTCGTTATCCTGAACCATGTCAGCCGCACCGTCTGGAATCCCGCCACCAGGATCACGACCAGCAGGGCGGCGGCAATCAGTCCGTAATTCCAGCGGTCAAAATTTCTGTTTTTCAATCCGGCCATGATCCTCTCGAAATTCCAGCGGTGAAAATCAAATTTTCGGCTTATCCCTTTTTCCGGAACCGTAAGGGTAAGGCAGAAAATCCAGTTTATCCTCACCCAGGACTTTCGCCAGGCTGTGTCCGATAGTGTGGATGTAACGGAAACTGTTTGAACTTACGGCGAAAGTGAACAACATCAGCGACGCCAGTTCCAGGATTTGTTTTTTATTCCATAATTCGCATTTTGCGGAATCGACCTCCGGCAGTAAACGCCAGGAATTACCGGGCGACAGGACTTTTCCCCGGTCGTCTATCAGCAGGAAATTATCCATGACCCGGACTATTCCCAGTTTCAAGCCCCACTTGGCGGCCAGTTCCGACGCCAGGGCGCAGAGAATGAAATCCGCTCCGACCAGATCGTCAAGTATCGGGCCCAGACAAAAACTTTCCGCCTGCAGTTCATCGGCCGGCGTGGACTCAAAACCGCATTTCCGCATGAAATAGGCGATTTCGGTAATGTTCTTCGGCGCGAACCGTTCGCTGGCCCGACAGAAACGTTCCCAAAGCTCACGCAGAAGACCTTCCGAGTCATTATCGTACCACTGGAGATGCACCGCGATCAGACCGTCGATCATATCCGGGTCTTCGGTTTTCAGCAAGGCCGCGAATTCCCGGCGGCGGCGGCGCATCGTGATAATCGCCTGGAGCTGATGGATACGCTGGCGCAGCTGCGGCTCCGGACTCTCCTGGTGCCGGGCCAGATATTCGGCGATCTCAGTTTCATGCTTAAGCAGTTCGGCCATGGCTTCCTGCACGACTTCAATATTGCGGTCGTCCAGGAGATTAATCAGGCTTTCGAGTTTATTCCGCTTCATTTTTCCCGGCCTTTGGTTCAGGGAAAATGCCGCGCAGGGCGTCGGACGCGATTTTTTTAACGTCTTCGGGGAAATCGGCCTTGACGATCCACTGCAGAAAGCCCGGATTGTTCACGGCGATATCGCGCAGCGGCGTCCCGGCGTTCCGGCCGAAATTGACGATTATCCGGTCGCCCTGCCATTTGAACCGGTTGCCGGAATCAATGGCGTCCGGATCGCTCAGATCGCAGAAATCATGGAGTCCGGCGACGTCGTGCGGCAGGTCCGGATACATTTTAAGCTGTCCTTCCAGGACTTCGACGGTCGCCAGCGTATCGGCTTCGGCGCTGTGGGCGTTTTCGACCGTTTTGCCGCAGAAGAACTCATAGGCGGCGGTGAGCGTGCGGGGAAATTTCTTGCAGAAAATATGATAAACGTCCACCACCTGCCGGTTTTCGGTGGAAAAGGTCAGTCCGCAGCGCCGGAACTCGGCGGTCAGCACCGGAATATCGAATTTCATGATATTGTACCCGGCCAGATCGCAGTCCGCGAAATAGTTGAATAAATTAGCCGCGATAAGCTCGAAAGCCGGTTCGTTTTCGACATCCCGGTCATAAATTCCGTGAATTTCGCTGGCTTCCGGAGGAATCGGCATCTGCGGATTGATCCGCCGGGTCGTCACCTGTTTCCTGCCGTCGGGAGACAGCTTGACTACCGATATTTCCACAATCCGGTCGCCGGTTATCGATACGCCGGTAGTTTCCAGGTCGAAAAATATCAGGGGACGAGTCAATTTTAAATAATCCATGGCAGAATCCTCGGGCGCAAATGTGCCTGTATACTGTTTTCAAGTTGAAAAATACGGTTGCGTAATCTCAGAACATCTTTATTCCGTCATAAAAAACATAGCGTCTTTTTCAGCTTATACCAGTAATATTTTCCGGAAAATATCGATTAAGATGGCGAAAAATAACGACTTTTAATTTGTATTTTCCATAATCGCCGATTAATATATAAACGTCAGTATTGACCTTTGAAGAACCAGAGTTATCGAGCAAATGAACGATGCTGCCTTACTCTGGATTTTTGTTGCAGCGAACAGTTAAATTTAATTCGGGGCTATTAATGGCTAAAATTTTTCTTACGGGGATAACCGGGCTGGTCGGCAGTTCTTTCGTTACGGGTTTGCTAAAACAGCGGGATGACGTTGAAATTGTCGCTTTGACCAGAGCCGGTGCAGCCCGTACAGCTGCCGAGCGGGTGGAAGACGTAATCCGGGAACAATGTGCGCTTGAAGAATGCCCGGAACTGGCGGATAAATTCCTGAAGTCGATCGAAGTAATTGAAGGCGATGTTACTGACCTCGTTCCCGAAAAATTCGCCGCCCTGCCGGAACTGACCGGCGTCGATACGGTTTTTCATTGTGCGGCGGACGTCAATTTGGGCAAAGACCCTGCGGGTAAGACTTACCGGATCAATTATCACGGTACGGAAAACGTCATAGCCGTGGCGAAGCTCCTCAAAGTCAAAGCGCTGCACTATGTCTGTACCGCCTATATCGCGGGCCGCCTCAAGGGACGCGCGATTGAAGACCGCCCGATCAATTCCGGCTTTCACAATCCCTATGAGCAAAGTAAATATGAAGCTGAAATGCTGGTGCGTAAAGCGGGCATTCCGTTTTCGATTTACCGGCCGTCGATCATTATCGGGCGGCGCAAGGATGGCAAGATCCGCCGGGCGCTGGCTTTCTACCGCATTCTCGAGTTCATGGCTAAACTCAAAAAGCATACCTGCTCAAAAACCAATCAGGATCCGACCGGTTGGGTCGCTTTGAATCTGCATTTCAGCGCGGCTAACTCCAATCATATTTATTTTGTTCCGATCGACTATATTCAGGAATCCATTGTCCGGTTATTTCATTCCCCGGTATGCGGCAAAGCTTTTCATATCACCGGAGACAGTCCGGTTTCCACGCTGCAGATACTGGAGGCCATGTGCAGGGTGCTGAAGCTCAGGAATGTTTCTGTTGGAGCCGACAATCATGACCCGACCCGGGACGAAAAACTGCTGACCCGTTTCCTGGGCGATTTACTGCCGTATTTTTCCACGGACATTATTTTCGATCAGCGCAACGTCCGCGAAGTGGCCGGCGACGAAATCCTCGACTGGCCGATCGGCCTGGAAGGTTTGGTGACCATGATGCGCACCTACTATCGCGATTTTTTCCCGAATGTTGAATGGCTGCAGCAACTGGTGGTTGAATAACGGCGCCGGGCGATGGTAATTGATTTTCACACCCATTATTACCCCGACAATATAGTTGAGCGGGCGATGGCTAATGCCCGCAGTTTATTCGGCATGGAACCCGCAGCCGACGGCACTCGCGCCGGTCTGGTGGCGTCAATGCGGCGGGCGGGAATCGATTATTCTTTGGCGCTGCCCCTGGCCAACACTCCCGACAATATCCGCGGAGTCAACCGCTGGGCGCAGTTGAACAATCAGCCGCCGGTTTTTTTACTGGGTTCCATTCATCCGCGGGCCGCAAATCCGGCCGCGGTAGTTTCCCGGCTTGCAGCGATGGGCTTCAAGGGGCTTAAAATGCATCCGGAATACCAGGATTTCAGTTTTGAAGACGAAAGCCTGGAACCGATTTGGGAAAGCTGCATCGCCAATGATCTTTTTGTGCTGACCCATGCCGGCCGGGATATCGCCTTTCCCGCGCCCTATCGTTCCGATCCCCGCCGCCTGGAAGCGTTTCATAAGCGCTTTCCGGAATTGAAACTGGTGTTGGCGCATTTGGGCTCATGGGGGATGTGGGATGAAGTCGAAGCGCGGCTGGCCGGATTGCCGGTCTGTCTTGATCTGGCCTTTACCCTGGGAGCGATAAGCGATGAACAACTGATTCGGATTATCCGTAAGCACGGGGCGGAACGCATTTTGTTCGGTACGGACAGCCCGTGGTGCGACCAGGACCGGGCGCTCCGGCATTTTCGCGGGTTGCCGCTGACCGGCCGGGAAAAGGAGCTGATCCTGGGAGAAAACGCGGCTCAGCTCTTAAAGCTGGCCGTTTAATTTTACCGGTAAGAACCAGAATTTTCTTATTTCATCCGGCGCGAAAATACAGTTGCCATGCCGTTGGGGGAGAAATTGACCAGCATTATGGCCAGCGGTTGCTTTTTCAGGAAGATTTCACCCTGTCCCCGGTAGCCGGATGAAGCTTCGCCGGTCATCGGCGTCCAGCCCTGCGCCCGCAGCGACCGGTTGACTTCGGCCAGAGCCTGCGCCGGTGCGGCGGCAGTTTTGAACCTCCCATACCAGGAGTCGCGCTTCGGGAAATACAGGTACCGCAGAGGGACGCCGTCGGAAGTGATCGTCAATTCGTCCGGCCAGGATTTGGGCCGGGGAAGTTGCGGCGGCAAGGTCATGGCAAGCTGCAGGATCGGTAAAAAATCGCCGAAATATACCAGCAGTAAACGCTGATGGCTGCCGTCCGGAAATAACTGCTTGACCAGTACGGTATCACCGCCGGCGGCAAATTCGGCGTCCGGGAATTGTTTCCGCAGCAAAGTGAGGATTTCAGTCAGATTCATTCGGACCAGGCTTAATTTCAGCTCCGTGCCGGCGCCGTTAATGTGTAACGGTTCGGTTAAGAGCGCGGTCGATTTGAGACAGGTATCCAGGCTGCCTCCGGAAGCTTTCCCTTTCAGTCGCAGGGTGAATACTTCCGCCCGCGCTGTGACGCACCAGAAAACACTGACTGCAATTACGAGCGTACTGAACCGCATAAATATCATAGCTTCCAGAGCTTGCGGGCCGCCCAGTCATAAGTCCGCGGAAAAGACCGGGTAAACCAGAGAAAAAAGATATAAATCCGCGGATAGAGCACCGAACGGCGGCCGCGTTGATAAGCCCGGTAGACGTGGCACGCCAGTCCCGGTGGATTGGAACCGCCGTCGGGGGTATCCGGCGGCGTACGCCGGCCGAGCGCCCGCTTGGAAAAGCCGGTGGTATTGATGCGTCCCGGCGCCACATTCAGCACCCGGATACCGTAACCTTTCACTTCCGCACGCAGGGTGTCGGAAAACGCGCAGACCGCGTATTTGGTGGCGCAATACGGTCCCATGCACGGCACATAGGTCAGACCGGCGACCGAGGCGATATTTATTACCGTGCCCTGGCTTTCCTGGAGCAGCGGCAGGAAGGTGCGCGTCATATTGACCAGCGCGAAAAAATTCAGTTCGAACAAATCCCGCACTTCCACCTCGCTGAATTCCTCCCAGGTGGCGTAATTGCCTTTGCCTGAGTTGTTGATCAGGACATCCAGCCGGCCGAATTCTTCCCGGACCCCGGCCAGCAGTTCCCGGCAGGCGTTTTCCCGGGTAATATCCGTTTTGAACCAGCGGTCGAGTTCGATGGCGGGCTCCGACCGGCAGGCGCCGATTACCCTGAAACCTTTTTCCTTGAAAACCTCGGCCATCGCTTCCCCGAGACCGCCGGAAACTCCGGTTATCAGGGCTACTTTCTGCTGTGCTGCGCTCATTTTAAAATTTTTTCCTTATTCTTTCGAATTCTGGTCGAAGAAAGTAATTCCCGCATAGCTGACGCAATGCGCGTAATTCGAGGTCAAATCGCCGGAGGTGGTGTAATGTACCAGTTCCGCGCCGCTGGTATCCTTATCAGCGGTCTGCTCCAGTACCGCCAGCAGAATCTGGATCGCACCGTAACCGCAGATGGTCGCCCGGGTCTTGTCCAGATATTCGCAGAAACCGTGCAGGTCATTGTTGATAATCAGTTGGACCGCGCCCAAATCGAGCAGCCGCAGCCGTTCCTTGATATTTTTGTTGAACGGGACATAATTGAAGGAATGTCCGTAATGAGTGAAATCGGAACTGATCACCCAGAGAATATCTTCCCGCCACCAGTTTTTCAGCACGGCGGCGATATGACGGGCGGAATTTTCATCGATCAGACCGCTGATTATCGGAATCAGTTTGAACTCCGGGAAGAAATGTTGCAGCAGGGGCAGTTCGACTTCGAGCGAGTGCTCTTTTTCATGGGCGTCCGACATATAGGCAATGTAGTCATTGCCGGTACCGGCGATATTCGCGACGCTTTCCAGGTCAACCGGAATATCTCCCAGGGGCGTCCGGTAAGTGTCGAATTCCGCCAGGGCAATGCCGCGAAACGGGACGCGATGGGATGGAGCGATGACCAGAATTTCGGAATAATTCCCGTCAATCGCCCGCAACAGCGTTTTGATTGCGGTTTGAGCGGAAAAGCAATATCCGGCGTGAGGCAGGATTACCGCCCGGATATGTTCGCTGGTGCGCTCGGTGTTTAATTCTTTCTGGACGACTCCGGTAAGATATCTGTGCAAAGAAATTTTATTGCTATCGTAAAACTGTCCGGCGAAACATGGTTTTCTGGTTCCCAATGACATTTTTCCGGTCTCCCTGTTAGCTGAACTCCTCTATAATATTATATAGAGTAATCGAAAAATCGGGGAATTTCAAGTTTTTTTTTGAAATGATTTGCCGCAGATAATTTTTAACTGCGGCTTTTTCAATGTCCAGGTTTCCGTTTAAACGGAGCTGATTTTTTTGGATTCAGGATTTGATAAAAACTTATCCGGAAACTATTGTGTAATTATGGAAAATATTTTCATGTCAGCCTTTAAGCGGGCGGCGCTGATCGCGCCGGCCGGCGGCGCTGACCGGGAAACGGTCGCTGCGGCGGTCGAAATGCTCAAACGGGCCGGGCTGCAGGCCAAAGTAATGCCGCATGTTTTTTCCGGTGCTCCGGAAGGTTATCTGGCGGCGGATTTGAAGGGGCGGCTGCAGGATTTGCACGGCTGCTGGCGGGACAAGTCGATCGACCTGATTTTCTGCGTCCGGGGCGGTTTCGGTTCGGCGCAGTTGCTGCCGCATATTGATTGGGAATTATTGCGCAGCCGCAGAATTCCACTGATCGGTTTCAGTGACATTACCGCGCTGCATATGGGGATGCTGCGGAAAAAAGCCGGTATTCCGGTTGCTGCTCCCATGCCGGTCATGTTTCGGGAAGCGCTGTTCGATAATACGGAAAGCGAATATACCCGGCATTTCATGCGCCTGGCGCTGGCCGATCGCATTCCGGCCGGCACTGAACTTACCCGGCCGGGGAAGGAGGAGTTCAATGTTATCAAGCCGGATTATGCGCTGGGACAGCCGGTTGCCGCCACGCTGAGCGTTTTGGTCAGCTTATGCGGGACGCCGTGGTTTCCGAAACTGCGTCATAAAATTCTGATCCTCGAAGACATCAATGAACCGGTCTATAAACTCGACCGTTATTTGACCCAACTGGCGCAATGCGGCGTTTTTGCCGAATGCGATGCAGTGTTTTTCGGACAATTCACCGCTTGCGGCGAGGAAAAAGACCAGTACGCCTTATTCAGCCGTTTTGCCGAACATATTCGGGGAGCGGTACTGGCCGATTTCCCGTTCGGTCACCGTTTCCCCGGCATCTCGCTGAATATGCGGCGGCATTTGCGGCTGGAAAAAAACGGCAAAATTTTTCTGATCGACACCTGATGTCAAATCTTAAGTAGTTACCCGGGTTGCGATTGTTTACGGTGATTTGCAGTAATGCATTATTTACCGTTCAGGGCGAGATTATTTTTTTTGTTGAGGCTTGAAAAATCATTAATAACACTTTATTATTTGGGGTAAAGAAAATTTTTAAAAAGGTGGCATAATGGACAAACTGGTTTATCAAACAGTTCCGCATGTAATGCTGGCAACAAACATTTTTATTAATGTTCCCGTGATTTTAAAGTTTGAAGAAACTAATTTGATCGAAGTTATAGAAGAAGCTCACTTGGGATTTACTACTTCAATACCGATTTACCATTCGGACGGAACCTATTTAGCAAAAGTAAGGGGGACGAGAATATACCCAACCGCTGCCGGTAAAAAGGCGGGTTTGGAAATAGACAAAAGAGCGGAAGAATGGGTTTGCACAATGAATAAACAAACGTTGTTTGAAATTCGTCATCAACCTTCAGATGCATTTAAAGTGTCTGCTGAGCTTTATACCCCCACGGGGTATTTTGTGAAATGTCCCGATGCTGTTTTACCTGAGATTATTGATCCGGAAGGAGCAACATTAATGATAGGAGGAGTCAGAATCTCAGGATGTACCTTTTCGGGAGGTAAAATTGGTATTTGGTTGCACAAGGACGGAGAATGTTTAATAGGTTGTTAATATAGAATAACCACTTATTACCCGTACCCTTGAACGGATTGCAACTTGTTGATACCAATTGTGTTTGTCAAATTGTGCCTTTTTTATTATTTTCCGATGAACATTGTTTTTGCCCGGCGGTATTCGGGATGATTGGGGAACAGCTCGTTGGCTTGCAGCAGGTGTTTTTCCGCTTCCGCCCGGCGTCCCTGAAGTTCCTGCAAAGTAAACAGCCGAAAATGATACGCCGCACAATGCGGTGCCAGTTGCAGCGCCTTTTTGTAGCAGGATTCGGCGCGCCCGAAATGCCCCGTTTTCAGGTAAAACGCTCCCGCCATACTATACGGGAACGGCGAATAGGGCCGGGCCCGGACTGCCGCTTCCAGTTTTTCGCCTACCTCGTACGGGTTGACCTTCACGGCTGCCGCGGGAACTGCCTGGTTCGGCTGGCAAAGGTCCGTGAGCTTGGATAAGATATATTCCGACCGTACCAGATGCCAGCCGCCGCCGATTGCGGTCAAGGCAATGAGCAGTGCGATTGAAGCGGCGATCAGCCGGGGCAGGGGGCGGGCTTTCTCCGGCCGGGCAATTTCACTTGGCATGACCAGCAGCAGAGTTACGGCGGCGGCGGTTCCGATAAGGCCGGGAACCTGCAGATCGATATCCATCATCGCATGAAAGATGAACGCAGTCAGTCCGAAAAACAGGGCGACTTCCTCCCGCAGGTAGTGATGTCCGGCAATCAGCGGGCGGATTTTTTTGAATCCGGTCCGGAACGGGTAAAACAACGCCCCCGCGGCCGCCAGCAGGGCAAAGATTCCGGCTTCGCCGCCGCAGGCCAGCAGCAGGTTGTGGGGCGTATGCGGGGCCTCCGGAGAATCGACGGCTTTCAGGCGCATGTAGTCGTAAAAGAAATCGCCCCAGCCGGTACCCGTCAGCGGCTGATTCAGCAGCAGTTTTGCCGAGACCTGGAGGTAGTCCAGCCGCACGATCATCGACTGGAAACCGCGGCCGAATTCGCAAATGTAAATTACTCCGCCGATCACCGCCAGCGGGGCCAGGATGATCACCGCCCGGCGCAGCCATTTTTTTACGGGAAAAATGATAATGAACACGCCGGCCGCCAGGATCAGCGACAAAAACGCGCCGCGCGCCTTGGTGGCGAAAAAGACGAACATCAGGCACGCCGCTGCTAGCGGCATGAAAATCAGCCGCGCTGCCCCGGGCGGCTCAACCCGGGCGCACCATTTCCACAATACCACCAGGCCCAGTGGGCCGGTCAGCAGCAGGTATCCCGCCAGCGAATTGCAGCCGGTGAACGGTGCGCTGACCCGGTCGTCGAAAATCCGGGCTTTCAGTGCTTCGCCGACGTAAAGACCGCCGGTTTTTTCCTGATGGGCGATATATTGGCGCATTTCCGCAAATCCGGAAAAGTATTGTTCCAGTCCCGCATAAAGCACTGCCGCCAGACCGGCCAGGAGGGAAAAAGTCAGCAGTTTCCCGGCGCCGGGAAGGTTGCGGAGCAGCAGATAAACGCTCAGCGCATAAGCGGCCAGTCCGAACAGATGGATGATTTCCATGATCACGAAATCCCATACCGTCGCGCCGATGATTCCCGGCAGCGCTGCAAAAGCCAGGAATACCCACCAGAATACGGTTATCGAGGGTGCGTCTTTGCCGGGGGAAAATGGGAACGCCAGCAAGGTCAGCAACAATAATATTCCGGTTAAAAACGGGAAAAGAAATACCGGCCAGGTGATGATCAGATAAACCCAGAGCTGATTGCTGAACAAACCGGTGGTTTCGGGAACCCCGGCAATGCCGCCCAATTTTACCGGCAGCAGAAAAGTTGCCAGCATAATCAAAGCCGTGACCAGGTAACGAAAATACTGTTTCATTTTGTCCGCTCCCTCCGCTGTAGCTGTTTCACCAGTTCCGGGATGAGCTGATCCACGTCACCCGCCCCCAACACCGCCAGCAGCAATTTTTCCGTTTTTGCGGAGAGGATTGCGGCGGGCATTTCCGCCCAGTCCGAATCCAGATACTCAGCTTGGGGTCCGATGCGTTCCGCTAACGCGCGCGAATCCGTTTTGCCCGTTTCCGTCCAGGCGGCGAAGACCGGAACGACGAATACCGAATCAGCCCGGTTCAGTTCCCGGGCGAAAGCGTCGATATATTTCGCCAGCCGGGCGTAGCGGTGCGGCTGAAAAATTACCCGCAGATGGTGGTGCGGGTAATTCAGCCGCAGCAGTTCGAGCGACCGGGCGACTTCGGTAGGGTGGTGCGCGTAATCTTCGATCAGAGTGGAATCCGGCGATTCAAAATGTACCGTCATCCGCCGCGCCACTCCGGGAAAGGCATTGACTGCGGATTTGGCCGCGGCAGCCGGAATGCCGAGTTTTTCAGCGGCACAGACGGCGAGGGCGGCATTGATTTTCATAAAGCCCCGGAAATCAAGGCCGGGCATTTCCGCTAAAGCGGTTTCGTCCAGTTCCAGGGCGTCGGGGTGACCCGCGAATAATTCCGCGACAGTGGCGTTCCGGACGTAAATCAGCGTTTGCGCCTGCCGCCCGAAACGGGCGAAATTAGCCAGTAACGCCCGGCTGCCGCCGACGCTCCAGCTGTGGTCGTCCTCCACATTGACGACCACGCCGAGGACTGATGAAAACAGCGCGTTGGTGCCGTCGCTTTCGTCCACTTCCGTAACGAAAATATCGCCGTCGCCGGCGTTATGATCCGGAAAAGCGTTGACTTTGCCGCCAACCAGGTAGCCGCAGGATACCCCGCAATGACGCAGCATCCAGCTGAGCATCGCGGCAACCGTGGTTTTGCCGTGCGACCCGCTGACTGTAACCGGCCGCGAATACGAGGCGGCGAGCCGGGCCAGGAATTCGCCCCGGCGTCGGCAGGGAATATCGAGCTGCCGCGCCCGTACCAGTTCAGGATTGTCCGGAACAATGGCGGACGAGTATATTACCAGATCGGTACCGGAGGGCAGGTGTTCGGCGGCATGCCCGCAATATATTGCCGCACCTTCCCGGCTCAGTTGCGCCGTCTTGGCGTTGAGGCATAAGTCCGAACCGCTTATTTTATAGCCGCGCTGGAGCATGATCCCGGCCAGCGGCGCGGTTCCGGCGCCGCCGATGCCGATAAAATGAAGCTGCCGTAAATCGGTGATTTCACTGGCGACCGTCATGTTCAGTTTTCTTGAGAGGTTTTATGGGGTTGAAATTGAGTTTTGAATAATTTTTTGTAAATTCCGCCCGCAGCGAGTAATTCTTCGTGCGTACCCCGTTCGACGATTTTGCCATTGTCCAGGACGATGATCAGATTGGCGTTCCGGATCGTGCTGAGCCGGTGGGCGATCGCAAATACCGTCCGGTTCTGCATGGCGTGATTGAGCGCCTCCTGGACAATCCGTTCGGTAACGGTGTCGAGGGCGCTGGTGGCTTCATCGAGAATCAAAATGGGGGGATTCCGGAGCACCGCCCGGGCAATCGCGATCCGCTGTTTTTCGCCGCCGGAAAGTTTCGAACCTTTTTCCCCGACCTCGGTATTGTAGCCCTCGGGATGCCGCCCGTCCACGATGAATTTATGAGCGTTGGCTTTTTTGGCGGCTTCCTCGATTTCGGCGGGGGTGGCCTCCGGGCTGCCGTAAGCGATGTTTTCCGCGATGGTCTCGTTGAACAGGATCGGATCCTGGGTAACGATGCCGATGTGACGGCGCAGTGATTTTATCGACAGGTCGCGGACGTCAATGCCGTCGATCGTGACGGAACCGGAATTCACGTCGTAAAAGCGGGCGATCAGATTGGCGATCGTGGTTTTGCCGGAACCGGTTTCACCGACCACCGCCACCAATGATCCTCGGGAAATTTTAAAACTGATGCCGTCCAGTACCCGGTGCTCCTGATAGGAAAAAACTACGTCATTGAAGGCGATTTCATTCCGGAATTCCCGCAACGTAATCGCTCCTGATTTTTCCCTGAGCCCGGTATCGGTATCGATCAGATCGAAATAGCGGTCGGCGGCAGCCATGCTGCGCTGCAGGTAAGTCGTCACTTTCGCCAGGTCTTTGATCGGGCGGTAAGCCATGATCGCGGGCGCCAGCAACGCAACCAGCACGGTGAAATTGACGTCCCGGCTGTAGGAATAAACCAGGAATACCAGGGTCGAGGCCACCGCTACGATTTCCATCAGCGGGCTCATCAGCAACTGAAGCTTGAGCGCCCGGATGATGGTACGGAAATATTTCCGGTTGATTTTGCGGAACCGCTGCTGTTCCAGCTCTTCGGTATTATAAGCCTTGACGATCAGGATACCGGTGAAAACTTCGTGCATCCGCGAGATGACCTCCGCAATCGCCGCCAGCGACGATTTATAGATGTGGCGGATTCTGCGTCCCAGGATCGCCACCGGCACCACGATCAGCGGCGTACCGATCAGGATTACCAGAATGAGGACGTAATTATGACTCCTTATGCTGAGCACATAAATTGCGATAATACAGGACAATATCTCGATCGGACAGCGGGTGGCGTCGGCAATGACATTGGCGACGGAGGTCTCGATCGTGGAAGTATCGTTGGTACAGCGGCTGATCAAATGCCCGACATCCATTTTGCCGTAATATTTGAGCGATTGTTCCAGCAGCTTGTCGAACGCCTCATTGCGCAGATCGGCAATGACCTTGGCCCCTACCCAGCGGGTGTAGTAACGGTTGGCGTAGGTGGCCAGGTTTTTGATCGTCCAGCCGAGCACGAAAGCCAGCACATAAAGCCCGAAAAACTGCCAGGCCATCCGTCCGGAAGCCGTGCAGACCGGAATGGCGAAGCGTACCGGCCAGGTGATGACGACTTCGCGTTTACCTTTGACTTCGACCGGCAGCCCGAATTTTTGAGAATATTTTTTCAGTTTTTCCAATGACGAAGTCAATTTCGGATCGGGATCGGAAGGATTGAGAATATTTTCGACCGCCTGGAGTTTTTCTTCCCGGGAGAGTTTCCGGCCTTTGGCGGCCTCGATACGATCAACGATCTGCATGGTTTTTTTACTGATGTTAATAGTCCGGCTGTGGCGGTCAGCAGGCTGTTCCGCGGCCGTGAGCAGTTCCGGGATGATCATGAGGCTGCCGAACAGCGACCCGCCGACCAGCAATCCGGCAATGACCCCAAGTGTCAGTCGAAACCAGTAAGGGCGGGTGTAACGGAGCAGTCTTAAATAACTCTGGGCTTTGAATTTTTTTTCATTTTCCTGTCGTTTATTCATCATCCGCCCAGGATTTTTTCGATCGTTTTAACCACATATTGGCGTTGCTCGAAGGTTGATTCCGGGAAAATGGGCAGGGCGAGAATTTCGCCGGATACCTGTTCGCTTACCGGCATATCCCCGGCTTTATAGCCCAGACTCCGGAAGCATTCCTGCAAATGCAGCGGCAGCGGATAATAAACCGTGCAGCCCACTCCGGCTTGGCGCAACTGGCTGCAAAGTTCGTCGCGCCGCCCGTTCTTGACCAGAATGCAGAACTGATTGTAAATATGGCGGACGGGGTATTTCGCCACGGCGGGCAGTTGGATTTGACCGGCGGCTTTGGATTCGGCGAAAAGCGCCCGGTATTCAGCGGCGTTCGCTTCGCGGGCGTTGCTCCATTTATCGAGTTCGCGCAGTTTTATGGACAGTACCGCCGCCTGGAGCGCGTCGAGCCGGAAATTACCCCCGATATGGTGATGAATATAAGTGGAACCCTGGCCGTGATTGCGGAACATCCGCAGGAGTTCGATACGTTTTTTGTCATTGGTGGTAACCATCCCGCCGTCCCCGAAGCAGCCCAGGTTCTTGCTCGGGAAGAACGAGAAACAGCCGTAATTGCCCATACTGCCGGCGCGCCTGCCGTCGAATTCGGCGCCGATGGCCTGACAGGCGTCCTCGATAACGACCAGCCGGTGTCTGGCGGCGAGGGCGTTGATCGCGTCCATGGCGCAGCATTGCCCGAACAGATGTACCGGGATGATCGCTTTGGTTTTGGGGGTTATTTTTGCCTCGATTTCGCCCGGGTTGATATTGAAGGTGTCAGGATCGATGTCGGCGAAGACCGGAGTTGCCCCGACCCGGGAGATAGCCCCGACGGTGGCGAAAAACGTAAACGGGGTAGTGATCACTTCATCGCCCGGCCCGATATTTTCGACCATCAGGGAAATGATCAGGGCATCCGAACCGGAAGTTACGCCGCAGGCGAATTCCGTACCGCAGTAACGGGCGATTTCTTCCTCAAGTTTTTCCACCTTGTCCCCGAGAATGAAATGCTGGGAATCGCAAATGGCGCTGATTTCCTGCATTATTTCCGCTTTCAGGCTGCGGTATTGGTCCTTTAAATCGAGTAATGGCACCTGCATGATTGATCGCTCCCGTATTAGTTGAATTCAATCGGCATCATAAGATAAACCGGTTTATGGTTTATGTCATGCCGAATTGATATTTTTTTATGATATTTCTCCGCCCGGATGCCGGAAAAAGGTATAAAAAAATCCGCGGTACGTTATATTATTCCAAAAGACTCCGGGAAAAGTCGGTGTGCGGTTGAGCAATAAATTAAAACTGGAAATAGAAACCCTTACCTTCGGCGGTTCGGGACTGGGGCGCCTCGGCGGCAAGGTATGTTTTGTACCGCGCGCTCTCCCGGGCGAAGTCGTCGAAGCGGAAATCTGTAAAGAAAAGCCGGACTATTGTACTGCCCGTTTGCTCAAAGTCCTGAAACCCGCTCCGGAACGGATTCCGGAGGTTTGTCCTTACGGCACGTTCTGTCCGGGCTGCGCTTATCAGCAGCTGGATTACGGGTATGAAAATGAACTGAAGGATCGCCAAATGCGGGACTTTCTCGGCCGCAGTCTGCCGCTGGACGGCTGTGAATTCGGCCCCCCGCTGGCGCCGGAGAATCCGTTTGGCTGCCGCAATAAACTGGTGCTGCACGTGGAAAAGTCCGGCCCCAATACTGCGCTCGGCTATTTGTCCGGCAATAACCAGACGGTGCTGGATGTGCCGCAATGCCTGCTGGCTGGCGACGCCATCAATGAAAAACTGGCGGAACTGCGCCGGGATAACGGTTTTTTTCACAGTTTGCACCCGGGACAGACCTTGACTTTGCGCTATACCCGGCAAAACGGGGTAATCTGCTGGCGCAACGCCCCTCCGGCCGGGATGAGCTGGCTGAAGGAAGAACTGCCGTTCGGGGAATTTTCAGTGCCGGCGGGCAGCTTCCACCAGGTGAATACCTTCGGCGCCGCCGCGCTGGTTGATGACGCGGCCGCGATTTTCCGGCGGGAAAGACCGGAAACCGTGGTGGATGTGTATTGCGGCTCCGGATTGTTCGGAGTGACGGCGGCGGTCGCCGGGGTGCCGGAAATCATCGGAATCGAACTGGACGTTCAGGCCGCGGCGGCGGCGCGTTACAATCTCAGCCGGCACGGTGCGGCCAGGGTTCGGATTGTCGCCGCCGATGCCGGAGAAACTCTCGCCCGATTGGCCGGGAAATTGCCGGAATCGGCGCTTTTGGTGGTCGATCCGCCGCGCGGAGGGCTGGACAAAAAGGCGAAAACCGGCCTTGTCCGAAGTAAGCTCAAACGGCTGATTTACGTATCGTGCGGTCCGGATACGCTGGGCCGGGACTTAAAAATGCTGCATAATGACGGTTTCGATTTGAAATTCGCCCGAATGATTAATATGTTTCCACGCACAAGTCATTTTGAGATTTTTAGTTACTTAACGAGGGACTGATGAACTACGATATGCTGCGGGGGCATCGCGCCCGTCTGCGGGAAAAATTTCTGAACAGCGGCATGAAAGCCCTGCACGACTATGAAATACTGGAATTGCTGCTGACGTTCGTAATTCCGCGGCGCGACGTCAAACCGATTGCCAAAGCATTATTGGATAAGTCTAAAAAACTGTATGTGGTGTTTGACGCCTTGCCCCGGGAACTGCGGCAAATTAAAGGCATCGGCGAAACCGCACCGGTCTTATTCGTGTTTGTGCGGGAACTGTGCACCGCTTATCTGGAATCGAAAGCTTTTGATGTGGATTGCGTCAATTCTCCCCAGGCGGTGATCGATTTCTCCCGGATGAAAATAGGCGGCAAACACAACGAATTTTTCATGGTGCTTTACCTGAATACCCAAAACCATATCATCGATTACGACTGTCAGGAAGGGACCGTCAACCGCGCGGCGGTTTATCCGCGCAATATCGTGCGGCGCTGTATGGAACTTCATGTCTGCGGCATCATTATAGTGCACAACCACCCCAGCGGTGTGTGCGATCCGTCGCCGGCCGATCGCCGCCTGACCGAAAGCATCAAAAAAGCCGTTGACATGGTGGAGGTGAAACTGCTGGATCATATCATCGTGTCGAGAGCCGGCTACAGCAGTTTCATTGAAATGAAAATCTTATAAGTCTATTATAAGATGACTACATGCGGCGTCAGCAGTATCTTGAAGATATTTTTATCGTTTTTGCGCGTATAACTGACTTTATTGGCCATTTTGCAAGTCAGATAGATTCCGATTCCGCCTAGCGGACGGTTGATGATGTCGGAACTTACGTCCGGAGCCGCTGTTTCCAGCGGATTGAATCTATGACCGTCGTCGATTATCGTCAGGGTGATGACTTGGTCGGTTATTTCCAGCCGCACTTCAATCTCATGCATCGCGTGGTCATCATAAGCGTATTTGATGATATTGGTAAGCATTTCTTCCAGGCAGACATTGAGCGCGAAGACCAACTGGTCCGAAAAGTTGCTGTTTTCCGTAATTTCACTGATTTCCGAACAGAGCAGCTCCAGTTCAGTGAAAGTGTTTTTTATCCTGAATATGTGATAATTGGCCATGGCTGATGAAAAAAATTATTTTTGCGCCAGGAGCAGATGAAACGCATCCGGTTCATTCTTGACTATCGGCAAGACCGTCGATAAGCCGGCAGTATGCAATGCCGTTTCGACCAGGGGCGGCACTGAATGCAAAACGATTTTATGACCTTCGTTGTCAAGTTTTTTGGCGGCGCTGAGCAGCATCCTCATTCCCAGAGACGCGATGAAGGTAACTCCGGAAAAATCCAGTACCAGCGGTTGTTTACCCGAAGCCAGCCGGGAAAAATCCATTTCGATTTCCCGCACTCCCGCTACATCCATCGACCCGGACAGCAGCAAATGGGTGATTTGATCTACCGATTCAAGCTGGGTAAGTTTCATATTTTTACGCTCCTTTTAGATAAATAGGTTCTGTCAAAAATTATAGGCGAAGTTTTTATTTATGTTATTGATTATTAATATATTGCGTAAATTTCCCCCTTTTGCTGACTGAAAAACAAAAGCTTTTTTGTTTTTCAGAACACTACCCATTTCACTTTATCGCTGCTTCGTTGTCAATGGCCAAAATCGTATAAATAGCGACTGTAAGGAGCGGCTTTATGCCGATTTTGCGCCTTGACAACGAAGTGGCGATAAAGTAACGTTATGCGTCCAAATCCAGCTCGACCGCTCAGCATTTTCAAAAATACACTTCGTTCTTTTTTGAAAATATCGCTTTTCGAGGGCGGTACTCTTCGAGCGCGGCAAGCCGCGCAATACTTTCGCTCATTGGAGATGAGCGACCAACGCTTTCGGCCGTTGGATCACCGAGGCGTTGCATCCGCCTTTTTTCATGTTATTTTTGACACTACCGATAAATAAAGTTGATTTCACTTAGTAATTGAATTTTTTTTAAGGCTGACCGCCGGAACTTTGCTTTTGATCTTCGCTTCATATTGCCGGATCGTTTTTATATCCCCATTGATGGCGAAGGCCAACCGGGCGGCGCACTTGCTCAGCCCCGCGACGAAGTAATCCGGTCCTTCATTTTCCAGTTTGGCGCTGAAAATCTTTGAATTGCTGAATACCGTCCTGATGATATTTCCGGAAGCAGTCTTGATCACATAATTGACTCCCAGGGAAACGGTATTATTCTGTAAATCGATCCTGAACATAAAGACGTTCCCGAAGATAGTGAATTGCGGACTTTCCGGGGTTATCCCGTCCTGGATGAATGCTCCCTGCAGATAACGGGTAATCAGCAGGCAGGGAGTCTGAATCCATTTATGGTAATCGTCGATGACGACTTCGCAATTGTTGTTGCGGTAAGTCATTTTGTATTTGACCGGTTCCGTCGAGTCGAACGGCATGAAGGTCACCTGAACGTTCCGCAGCACGATTTCGGGCGGCGTCGCCAGGTCGTAGTATTTAACCGCAACATAGGGTTTCTGACCGAAACCGAACAAACAGCCGGTAACGGCCAGCGGCAGCAAACCTGCGACCGGCAGGATATAAAATAATTGCAGTAATTTTTTAGTCATGAGCCGTCTCCTTCCGGGCAAAAAAATGTTCTCCATTTACAATACTTTTACAATCCACAAATGTAAAGCGCAATGATTGGTTTATAACGGCGGTATTTTCAAAACCTGCCCGGGCCGTAGCGCCCGCTCGGCCGGCAGAATTTCCCGATTCGCGTCGAAAATCGTTTGATAATACCGCGCCGAACCGTAGAATTTACGGGAAATACTGCTGAGCGAATCCCCTTTCTGTACCGTGTAACTCCGCACTCCGGCGGTCTCCGGTTTCGGGACGGCGTTTTCAGTTTTTTTCGGGATGAACGGCGGGGCGGCGGCCGGAGTTTGAGGGGAGGGGGAAACGGTATCGCTTTTTGCCCCGGGTTTGACCGCGGCTTCAGGCAGGCCGCCGGTTTTCAGGGAGTCCACCGGTTGGGCTTCCGGCTGATTTTCCGGCTGAGTTTTTTTGACTTCCGGTTTCGGGAGTTCTCCGGGAGCTGCTTTTTCTGCTTTGGGCGCGGGAGTTTGAGCTGCTTTTTCCGTTTCCGGCTGAGTTTTTTTGACTTCCGGTTTCGGGGCGGACAATTCCCTGATCCGGCTGCGGGCCTGCTCCAGTTCGGCCAGAGTTTTACGGTGGGCGGCCTTTAACTGAGCAGATTCAGCCAAAAAAGTTTTTTCTTTGGTTTCCAGTTCCCGGGCGTATTTGACCAGGCGCTCCCGGAGGCTGGTCAGTTTTTCCAGTTTCCGCTGCGTCGTATAGAGCTCGTTTTGCAGGGCGCTGACGTCTTCCGGATCGTTGTAGTTCAGCCGGGTGCGGTAATAATATTTCCGGCGGGCGGCTTCGAGCCATTTTTTCACGTTGGGAGCTTCGGGGGAAGTCGGCGCGTATTCCAGAAAGCGCTCATAATGATAAACCGCGTGCAGCGGCTGATCCAGGTTTTCATCATAAAGGGAAGCCAGCAGGAGATGGGTTCGGGACGAATCGGGTTTGATCGCCAGATAGCGGTTGAAATACTTTACCGCCTGTTGAATTTCGTTGGCTTTCTGGGCTTTTACCGCGAGTTTGAACAACGGATGTGAACTTTCATCGGCAGTCTTGAGGCTGCAGCCGGTTAGGAGCGCCGCCAGCGCCGCCGGCATCAGAATGGTGCTTAACCGTTTCAAAAACTTCTCTCCCTACTTAAAAAATTCAGCAGCGCCGTTCCGCAGACCGCGGCGGTTTCAACCCGCATTACGTACTGCCCGAGGTTCAGTGGAAACGCCCCGGCCCCGGTTATTTGCCGTTCTTCTTCAGCGGAAAAACCGCCTTCCGGACCGACCAGCCAGGCCACCTCGCTTCCCAACGCGGGCCGGAGGCGTTCATTATTCCCCTTGACGGCGCCGTAAAATGCCGTCATGGCCGCGGTTTTAATCATTTCCAGAGCCCTGTTCAGGGAACAGGGCGGAAAGAGTTCGGGGAGAAACGGGTTGCCGGACTGCTTGCAGGCTTCCCGGAGCAGACTCTTCCAGCGGTCGTTGACGCGCTCGGGAACGGCGACGGAATAACGGCTGACGACCGGGTGAATAGCCCATACTCCGGCTTCGGTACACTGAACCAGAAGCTGATCCATTTTGGCGCGTTTGGGAGAGGCGGCAAACAGATGGATTTTTATTCCGGGTTCCGCCTGACGAATGACATTTTTTAGGATGATCTTCCGCTTTTCGCCGATTTCAGCTTGGGCGCTGCCGCCCTTGCCGTCCAGCAGACCGATTACTTCACCTGGCGCCGCCCGCAGGGTTTTGAACAAATGCCGGACTTCGGCCGGCGGCAGCGAAACCTCATCACCGGCTTTGCCGAGTTCAGCGCTGTAGAAATTATGCATAAGCACCGGTTCCCCGTTGATAAAACACCGGAAATAATCTATCACCGGTAAATTCCCGATGCAATGCGCAAACCGAAATTTCTTACGTCAGACAGCAACTGGTTGACATTTTTTTTATGGATAAAAATGCGGTTGTTCCCGTAAAACGCGGCGGGACGCATGAATCAGAAACCCTTAATCAACAAAAGGAGAAGTAAATGGATGTAACGGAAATTCTCAAAAAGGCGGCGGCGGGAAAGACGCTTTCCGGCGAGGAACGCCGTGCCCTGAGTGAATTTCACCCGCAGGGAATTCCCCAAAGCCGGCTGGACGCGGAAATTGCCAAACGCCAGGAGGTCGAGCAACGGAACGGCGAATTGAACCGGACGCTCAGCAAGTTGAGTTCCCGGGTCGAGGAGCTGGAAAACCGTGACCTGCCGGAATATGAGAAACTCAAAAAAAATTACGGCAACGAAGTCCGGCAACTGCGGGAGCAGATCTCGTCGCTGACCTCGGAACGGGATTCCGCCGGCCGGGAACTGGAGCAGATCAAATTCCAGCAGCAAGTCGGCCAACTGGCGGAAACGAAGCAGTTCAACGATCCCGAATATCTGGGGTTTCTGCTCAAAAAGGCCAACGTTTCTCCGGAAGAACCGGACCGGGTCGAGGACTTCATGAACCGGCTGCGGGAAAGTTCCCCGAAATTGTTCCGGCTGGAACTGCGTTCCGGCAGCGGCAGCAGTCCCGGCGGGCCGGAAATGGAGTTTTTTACCGCCAAGCAAAGCGGAGACATTACCGCCATGCTGGCCAATGCTCCGGAAGTAATCAACTGATTTAACCAACTGATTTGAAAAAAGGAAAAAATTATGGCTTTGTACACTTACAGTTTCGTCAATAAAAAGCGCGATCTTACCGATGTGCTCTCAACCGTCATCAAGGATGAACCCCGGTTCATCGCCAATTTCAAGCGCGTCGAAGACACCGCTCAACAGAAACACGAATGGCTCGAAGACCAGATCGCGGGGCGCGCCGTTACCGCGACCGCCGTGGATACTTTGGTGGTTACCGCTTCTCCGGCGGATGTCGCCAAACTCAAAGTCGGGACCCTGCTGGTGATTAAAAACGATTCGGCGCTGTTCAAAGTTACCGTCATCAACAGCAGCACCGCTTTTACGGTAGCGCTTGCCGCCGCCAACGGTTCAAGCACCACTACCCCGGTCGCCGATGACGTGATGAGTATCGTCAGCTCTCCGATGAGCGAAGGCAGCGCAAACGGCGACGGCGAAGAATCCTATCACCTCAGCGACAGCAATTACAACTGCACCCAGATTTTCCGCAAGGACATCATTCTGACCGGTTCCGCGCTGGCGATCAACATTCTGGGCAATGTCGACAACCAGATCAACCGCCAGACCGCGTTCGCCCTCAGCGAAACCGCCCGCGATCTGAACCGGGTCGCTCTGTTCGGACGCCGGGTCGAAGCCGCGTCCGGGACCAGCGGTGAAATCGGGGGACTGTATTATTTCGGGACCAATTCCGATTTCCTGAGCGTTGACGCGTCCAGTCTCGCATTGGACAGCTTCATGGTCAATGACGCCGCCCAATGTATCCTCAGCGAAGGCGGCGAACCGTCCCAGATTCTCTGTTCTCCCGGACAGGCGCGGGTGCTGTCCAACGAATTCCGGGACAAGCTGCAGATCGTCCGTTCCGACGAAAAACGCGGCGCTTACGTAGCGGTGGTGATCAATGAGATCAACGGCCGCGCCATGACCATCACCGCGGATCCGGATGTACCGGACACCGACGCCTGGGTCATGGATGTCGCCGGCTTCGGGTTGTCCAACCTCAAGGGACGGGCGCTCTCCGACGAAGACGCCACGCCCAAGGGGTTCGACGGCATCAAACGCATGGCGCTCGGCGAACTGACGCTCGAATTCAAAAACGCGCGTCAGCGCCTGTGCCGGATTCACAGCCTGCAGGCCAGCGCCGCCGCTTTAGCCGCGCTTAAGAGTGCTTAATAACCTGTAGTACCTCATTTTTTACCTGGGGGGCTATGTTTGTCAGCTTAAAAACCGGCAGGCATAGTCCTCTTTTTTCGATCCCGGAATAACTGATATCTCACTTAAATTACGGAGGAATCTCTCATGATCAATATCACCAGTGTAAATGAATACCTCGCTTTGCATCTTCAGGCGGATTTCTGGAGCTCACTGGACGACAATAAAAAAAATGCAGCGTTCAAGATGGCGGTCGACGATGTTTGCGGCTGTCTGGGGATAACGGAAATCGATCCGGCCCGGATTTTCCAGATATGCGCGGTCGGCGAACAGGCGGTTTTCCTGGCCGAACATTATGACAGCTTCAATTCCGCCCGGCAGATTACTTCGGAAAAGATTGACGGAGTAGGAACGCGGGAATATAATTACCGCCCGCTTTCCGCATTCAGCCCGCGTGCCCTGGCCTTCCTGGAACGGGAAGCCGGAGTTTTGAATATTTCGAGGGGATGAGAGCCGGGAAGCTCCGCGATATGGATATATATTATTTTTTTCACCCTTAAACTTTGTAAGTGCTAGCAGGACAGACAAATATGATTTTCAGGGGTAAATCCGGGATTCGATATCCAGGGGGTTGAAGTTCCCGGATAAAAATTAATCAGGAAATTTATTTGGCATTGCCGCGGCAGCTTGCAAGCTAACCCAATCGCAAAAAGGAGTTTTTGAGTATGGACTCAAGCACGGTATCGAAATTGTTCGCTTCAGAAACCATAATCGTTGGTTACAAGGGCAAAACGCTCGGCGGCACGGGGGCTATGCCGCAATGGGAGATCGAGCCGGTAATCAATGAAAACCGTTATTTCAGACCGAATGACGGGGTGTTGGCAAAGTTGACGGTAAGCAGTTCAATAAGCCTGGAATTTGAAGCGCTGAATCCCCAGCATCCAGATAAATCCGGGGTTTTATATTTCCCGTATGATTTTGACAATACGCCCGGGGAACTGACTTTTCTGCCCCTGAATCCGGGAAACCGGACGGCTTATTATTTTCCTCTGGCCGAACTGAAAAACCGGCCGGAAATGATCCGGGATAATCGAGTCCGCTGGAAATTTGAAATCTTTTCCGACGCGAACGGCGTGTTCATGGAAAAGGTGCTGGCCAATAATTGAAATATATCCATCCAGGAGAACTGTTATGATTTACCATGCCGAATTTTTCGAGGAGGGGCCGTGGATCGTCGCGTATAAAGGAACGGCGGTCGGAGTGACGGCTGAGCTGCCGCGGTTCAGGTTTGAACCCGGATTTTATGAGTCCCGGTGCGATCGGAGCGAAGGCGAGGCGGTTTGCAAAATCATCGCCCACCTGAATCTTACCGTTTCCGTGAATGTTCGGGATATAGCTGAAACCTTCGCCGGTTTTTCCGCTTCCGGCCCGGCCGCGGCCGGAGTGGTTTTCAGGAAAGAGGTGCTCCGGACCGGAGGCGAACTCCGCCTGACTCCCCTGGTCGGCGGCGGCAAGACCGGCTATCGTTTCCTCCGGACGGTACTTATTTCGGAAGCCGCTCAGGCTTACCGGAGTATGGACGGAAAATGCCTTAAACTTGATTTCGAGGTTCATGAAAATCCGGAAGGCGTATTACTGGAGAAGTTTTTCTTATGAACTGATTAACAGACTTCGTGTCTCCGGGAAACCGGGGACACTTTTTCATGGAGGGCTATTCTTGCAGACTTTCGAAAAATTCAGCGAAACCCTGTTTGTTCGGGTTGAAAGTGATGTAATTTTTCCGGGCGTATTTTTGAATGCCCTGCGCGGTTACTTTGTCAAACGGCCCGGTTAAAAGTACCCATTCATCGTTTTCGTCCGTCAAGTGTTCCGGGGTATAAAATTCATAAAAACGGCCGTCGATCAGCAGCGCCATCGGCTGATTCCGGAAATGCATTGACAACTGAATCCATTTGAGGATACCGGGATAATCGAGTTTCAGAGAGAGGTCGTAAAAGTCCTTCTTGTCCCGGCGCGGAATCAGCTTGACCTGCTCAATATTATGGGAAGAAAAGAACTGATTGGCGTTTATCCAGATTTCCCGGCCGTCAAAAGTGACGATTTTCTGTTCCAAGTCCTTGGCCCGGGGATACTTGATGATCTGGTGAAAACTTAAAACATATCTGTTTTTCGGCTTGGGAGTCATCGCTTCGTCAAGAATCTCACAGCCGGCAATAAGCATCGCCGCCGCCGCCGCCGCCGATAATAAAAATCGTTTATACATATTTCCGCCTGTAATTTGTCTGCTCCGAATACTATAGCATGGCTTCATGCCATTTTCTATAGAAAGATGCCAAACTAATTCCAAGTTTTTTGGCCGTGAGGTTTTTGTCTCCGCCGGAACGCTCCAGAACTTTTTGCATATAGAAACGTTCCTGACTCTGGAGATATTTTTTCAGCGACAGAAGATCATCCAGTTGGTCGTCGATGGTTTGTTCCAGGTTGATTTTGGCGGCGGCGGTTTGGGTAGTCAGTTCCGGCGGCAGTTCCTCGCAGGTGATTTCCCCGGTTTCGTTCGCTATCACCAGCCGTTTTACCAGATTCTTCAGTTGCTTGATATTTCCCGGCCAATCGTCTTCGCATAAAACTGCCAGGGCCTGGCTGCTGATTTCGACCTCTTTGCTGTTCTGGTAGGTAAAGCAGGAAAGGAAATGTTCCACCAGCGCGGGAATATCCTTGCGGCGTTCCCGCAGCGGCGGCAGCAGAATCGGAACCATGCTCAATTTGCGGTACAGGGTTTCACAAAATTCCCCGGCGGCGGTCTGGCGGCGTAAATCGCAGGCTGAACCGACAATCAGCCGAACCTCAATATCGACGATTTTCGGGCTGGCGACGAGCTGGATTTTCTTGTTTTGCAGCAGGTACAGCAGTTTGATCTGAATGTTTATCGGCAGGACGTCGATGTTATCGAGGAACACCGTACCATGGTTGTTTTTTTCAAATATGCCCGGAATATGCTGCGCCTTCTGCGAGCCGATTTCCCTGGCATACCCGAAAAGTTCGGATTCCTCCAGGTTTTCGGGCAGACCGGCACAGTCGACCTTGCAGAAACTATACTGGCGGCGTTGACTTTTGGCATGAATGACGCGGGCGATGGTTTCTTTACCGGTTCCGATCTCGCCGCTAAGCATAATGGCGGAATCGGTTTTGGCTGTTTTTTCGATCAGCGTGTAAATCTGCAACATGGGTTCGGAAGAAACCGACATGAAATTGAATTCGTCGGTTTTCAGAAAGTTCCGTTTATACAAACGGTTTTCAATATAAAGATTTACATAGGAAAGAGCAATTTTGAGCGACAGGAGCAGCGCCTCCGGATTCAGGGGCTTGGTCGCATAAGCCACGGCGCCGCTTTTTATCGCTTTTTGAGCGGTATTGATCCGGTGGTCATCGACGATGACCATGATCGGCAGAAATTCCTGGAAACAATGAATGGAAGTCAACAGTTCATGGTTGAATACATTGTTCGGGGGAAAATCGATCAATACTAAATCATGCGGGACTTTCCGAATAGCGTCGATCGCTTTATCCGGTGCGGAAAAAACTGAGACCTCATAGGAGTTATTTGTTAATAAGGTACTTAAAGTATCGCTTAAAGCGTCATCCTGGCAGAATATCAATATTTTCGGCATAATCATTCTCCTCAATAGCTTTAATTTAACCAAGACAGTTACTTCCGTGAAAAAATTTAATTCAACCTGAACTAACTTTCAAGTTAAATACGGCATTTAACTTCCTGAAATCCGGATTCCCGGACAATTCCGGTTATTTGTCACTAAAAAAATTGGACAAAATCACAAAAGCAGGTTATTTTTTTACGGCCTTGGGTAGATATGAACCACGAAATACACGAAATACACGAAAAAAAGGATTTAAAAAAAGAACTTTCGTGTCTTTCGTGGTTATAAAAAAAGGTATTGTTTATGGCAAACGTACAACGACTGGAACTGAATTGGATCGGCAAGGGGAGATGGCCGCAGCTCGAGCCGCGGATTTTGCTGGAGGAGCGCGACAAATCCTACGGCAGCCGCCATACTGAGAATATGCTGATCCACGGCGACAATCTGCTCGCCTTAAAAGCTCTCGAACAGGATTACGCTTTCCGGGTAAAATGTATTTATATCGACCCGCCCTACAATACCGGCCAGGCCTTTGAGCACTATGATGACGGGGGGGAACTTTCCCAGTGGCTGAATCTGATGGCACCGCGGCTGCACCTGCTTCACCGGCTGTTGAGTTGCCTGTAATCATGGATGAACCAAAAGTTCTAAGAGAAAAAATCAGGCATATTGTTAACGAGCTGAATATTCTGTTTGTGAAAGCATTGGGATATAAATCAAAAAATGATTTTTTCGAAGAATTTTGGTTTATTATTAATTCCAGGACTTGAATGGAAACATATCTGGCGGGGCCGTCCTGTTACTCACGTTTCACTTCCCGTTGACTATTTCTGACCGCCTTGCAATTCCCTTCGTAACGGTTATATTTCATAACAGATGAGCGTTTCCAATTTTTAAACCGGTGCGGGGGACATTATGAAAAACTATTGCTTTTTATTTGCTTCGCTGGCGGTGCTGATTTTGCTGCCGGCCTGTGAAACTTTGAACAGTTCGCAGAGTAATCAGTTTGCCAGTTCCAATCAGGATATTATCGAGTTGCGGAATGACGTCGCGGTTTTGAAAAGGGCGGTTGCCAATCTGCAGGCCGGTAACGAACAAATCCTGAAAAATCAGTCCGCGCTCCAGTCCCAGATAAATTATGTGAACGACCGGAATCAGCAGCAGAGCAAAGCCTTGAGCGACTTGCGGCAGGCGCTCCGGCAGGAATGCGCTCGGCGTCAGGCGGCGATGACCCGGGTGATCGAGACGGTGGCCGATCAGACCGCTAAAACGGTGAATTCCGTTGCCGCCCGGCGTCCGGAACCGGCGGCGGCAGCGAGTTCTCCCGCCGGAGCTCCGGGAGTTTATTATAAGCACAAGGTTGGAGCCGGCGAGACTTTAAGCGCGATTGCCCGGGCTTACAAAGTATCCGTCGAGGACATCCGGTCGGCGAACCGGATCAAAGGCGACATCATTCGGGTCGGACAAATTCTGCACATACCTAAAAAATAATCTTTATTATATGGCTACTGACGATACGCTTTTACGGTCGGGAAAAAGATCGTTATCGGCCGCGTTCTTTTTGGGGCTGACTAACGTAAGTGCGTTTTTTATCCTGGCCGCATTAAATTGTTCACCGGTTTTAAGCGGTCGGATGGCATTCATTTTCCGGAGCGGCTGGTTTTATCTGCTGCCGGTTTTTCTGTTATCCGGTCTGGTGCGTTATGCGCTCGGGACTTTTGCCCGCCGCAACATCATTGTCTTAGCCCGTGCCGGTGAAGTCCTCATCATGGGATTGAGCTGGCTGTTCATACTGCTTTTTCCGGGGGCTTTCAAAAGCTGGGGCGCGTTGTTCATTGTGTCGCTGCTCGGTGTTGAGGGCGCGTTTTTATATCCGGCCGCCCGGGGAGTGTACGCCGATTGGTTTGCTCCCGAACGTCTTGCCCGGATTTGCGCTTCCCGAATATTGCTCGCGACCGGGGGAATAATTGCCGGCGGCGCCGGTGGAATGCTGCTTTACCAGGATGCCTTTCGGGGCCGCGGCGGTTCACTGGCTTTGGCGGCCGGATTATTCTGCGCGCTGAGCGTCCTGAACCTTATCCTGACCCTGCACGCTCCGGCCGAAACGGCGGTCCGGCCGTCGGGCAAATTCGAATCCGGAACCGCCGGCATTTTTTCCGCGGCCTGCCGTCTGCCGTCCGGCAATCGTTTATTGCGCCTGGTTATGGCAGCCGAAGGTTATCTCCTGGCGGCGGTGGTTTTTATCGAGTGGATACTGGTAATCTTCGCCGCCGATAATTTCATTCCGCAGACTCGTCCCGGAGCGGCTTACAATCTGTTGCTGGCGGCGTTGCCGCTTGGTTTCGGGCTGGGAACGTTCTGCAGCGGTTTCGTCGGTCGGAACGGCTTTGATATCGGTATGATGCCCGTCGGCGCCGCCGGTTTGATTATTTTTTCGATCCTGGCGGGACTGTTTCCCGGTCAGCCGCACCTTTACCGGGGAATTCAGATCCATTTTCCGCTGCTGGTTTTTACTTTTCTGGCCGGTTTTTCCATCGGGGCGGCATTGGTGCATCTGCGGGCGTGGCAGCTGCGTTTCGTCAGCCGGGAAGACCGGGCGGTAACCGATGCCGTCCGCCATTTCCGGTTCGGTACGGCGGCGCTTTCGGCCGGTATCCTGGTTTACGTTTTGACGGTTTACGGTTCCGGTTCGGTAAGACTGCTGGTTTATTTCGGGATAATTTCACTTTTCCTGCTGATACCGGTATTATGGCGGGAACCGCAATTCATCATCCGGCTGCTGATTCTGATTTTGAAACATTCGCTTTACCGGCTGCGGGTGGTCGAAAAAGGAACGATACCTGCTGCAGGCCCGGCGCTGCTGGTGGCTAATCACGCCTCGTTCGTCGATCATCTGCTGATCACCGCCTGTACGGTGCGGCCGGTGCGGTTCATGATGCACGAAACTTTTTACCGTTACCGCTGGCTCTATCCGTTTGTAAAATGGGCGGGAATAATCGAAGTGCCCCAGGCGAAACCCAAGCAACTGCGGCAGTTGTTCCGGAAAACCCATGAAATATTGCGCAACGGGGAAATACTCTGCGTGTTTCCGGAGGGGCGCATTACCCGGAACGGCATCATGTCGGGGTTCAAGAAAGGTCTCGCTTCGATCATCCCGGAAGGCCTGGACGTTCCGGTAATTCCCTTGCGCATCGGTATGCTCTGGGGAAGTATCTTTTCCTATTTCTACGGTAAAATAAAATTCCGCTGGCCGGAAGAAATGCATCATCCCGCAACTATCACCATCGGCAAACCCATTCCTCCCGACACGCCGGGATACCTGGTCCGGCTGATGCTTTCGGAAATGGCCGCGGAAACGGAAGTCGTTCCCAACGACCGCGAACGTCCCATCCATTCCCAGTTCGCCTATCTGGCGCGCCGTCATCCGTTCCGGAAAATATTCAGTGAATACGACGGGACGGTCTGGAAGGAACATGGTAATTTCCCCATTCTGGTCAAAGCCATCCTGCTCAGTTGGGAAATCCGGAAGATCACGCCTCCCGACTGCCGCTATGTCGGCGTAATGCTGCCGAATTCCGCGGCGGCGGCGGTGGTATTGCTGGCGGTGCTGATGGCGGACAAAACTCCGGCGGTACTGAATTTTACGGCTTCGGAAGCGGCAATCCGGGCGGCGATGGCAAAGGCGGATTTGACTTGCGTCCTGACCAGCCGCCGTTTTCTGAGTAAATTAGGTTTTGAACCGTTCTCCGAAATGGCCATGCTCGAAGACCTGGCGGGCAAGCTCGGCAAAGCCCGCCGCTTTGCGGCCGCCGCCCTGGCGGCGCTGCTGCCCTGGCGGGAACTGATGAATATCGTTTCACCGCAGAGCTATCAGGACGTCAACCGGACGTTGGTAATTATTTATTCCAGCGGTTCGAGCGGCGACCCTAAAGGGGTGATGCTGTCCCACCATAATATCAACAGCGATATTTATTCGCTGATCCGGATTTTCAACTGGCAGCTTTCCGACCGGGTGATCGGCAATCTGCCGCTGTTTCATTCGTTTGGTTTTTTTATCAGTTTCTGTCTGCCCGTAGCGCAGCATACGCCGGTGATCCTGCTGCCCAATCCGCTCGACGCCAAAGCGGCGGGTTATGCTTTGAAACGGTTTCGGGTGACGGCGATGATGGCGGCGCCCGGTTTCCTCCAGGCCTATATGCGCCGCTGTCCGGCGGAGGATTTTACGTCGCTGCGGTTGGTGATCACCGGTGCGGAGCGGCTGCGGCAGGACATTGCCGACCAGTTCCGGGAATTGACCGGATTGAGCGTGGCCGAGGGTTACGGCTGCACCGAACTGTCGCCGGTGGTGTCCGTCAATGTGGCGAGTTCGATCCTCGACCTCGGCACCAGCATCGGGAAACCGGGCAGCGTTGGAACGTCGATGCCGGGAATCGCCACGAAAATCGTCGATCCCGAGACTTTTGCGACCCTGCCGCCCGATACTGACGGTATGCTGCTGGTCAAAGGGCCGAATATAATGCAGGGTTATCTCAACGAACCGGAAAAAACCGCCGAAGTCATGCATGACGGCTGGTATATTACCGGCGACATTGCCCAGATGAACGCCAGCGGCCAGATCACCATTACCGGCCGCAAATCGCGGTTCAGCAAGGTTGCGGGCGAAATGGTGCCGCATGAGCTGGTCGAAAAGGAAATCAACGAAATCATCCGTTCCGACGCCTGCCGGATCGGGGTCTGCGGTGTCGAAGACCGTAAAAAAGGTGAAAAACTGCTCGTTTTCTATTCGGATGAAAAACTCGACCCGGCAACTGTCGTGCAGGAATTACGGGCGCGCCGGCTGCCTAATCTGTGGATACCGAAAGCGGAGGATTTCGTCCGGGTCGATCATATTCCGCTGCTCGGCAGCGGCAAGCTGGACGTCGCCGGGCTGAATAAACTGGCCGGAAAATTCCGGCATTAATCGTTTAGTTCAGGCGTCTGACGGTTTCACGGCTGACCAGCCGGACCGGTACCGCGAGCTGATACGGCGGTTTACCGGCCACCGTATGTTTTATGGCTTCGATGAGCTGGTCGGCGAACAGTTCCTCGCATAAATCGACCGTCGTAAACGCCGGCCGGGCGAATCTGCCCCAGTACAGGTTGTCAGTGCCGATCAGGCTGACGTCACCGGGAATGTCCAGACCGTTGGCGGCAAAACCCCGGATTGCCGGAAACATGAAGTTATCCGCGAAACAATAAAACAGCGACGGCAATGCTTTATGGCGGGACTGCGCCCGGACGAATTGTTCGGCTTCGGCGTGATTGTATGGCGGACGCCATTGGAATTCTGCCGGGCAACTGCCGCCGCCGGCAATAAAATTTTCTTTAAAGCCGTTGAATCGGGGCGAGTTAACCTGGTGGGGAAAAAGCATTCCGGCCCGGCGATGTCCCATTTTCAGGGCATGTTCGGCGGCCACTTTCCCCGCGGTGTAATCATCACAAAAGACGTTTACGCATTCCGGGTTGAGCCCTCCCTGGCCGAGGATAACTTTCAGTCCGTGCCGGGTAAAATATTCGGCGATTTTCGTGGAATTGCAGATGTAAACATCCATATCCATGGCCTGGAGCTGTTGTAACTGCAGATATTTTTCTTCGGTTGAACCCTCAGGATTGAATTCATGCAGCGATAATTCTATTTTCGCCTGGGATGCCTGGCGCTGCAAATGATTGTAAACTTCGGCAAAGAAGGAAGTATTGAAATTGAAATACTGGATCTGGTGAGTCAGGTAGGCAATCCGCAACCAGCCCAACATATCAGTCCGGGGAATTTTCCGGTAATTCATCCGGGTTGCCGTCTCAATTACCTTATGCCGCGTAGTTTCACTGATTCCCTGATTGCGGTTGTTAAGTACAAAGGATACGGTCGCGGGGGAAATTCCCAGCCGTTCGGCAATATCCCGGACTGTCGTTTTTTTCGCCATTGATGTCGTGGTTCAGTACCTGCCAAGTTCCAATCCTTTATCTACAAAATAGCGATAAGTTTCATAATTGCAAGTCTCCGGAATGGAATGATCCGAATGAAGTATATATCCGAACCCCTCCTTGACCGCCGGAATTTTAGTTTCAAGTTCGGTTCGGATAGCATCCAGGTCGTTGGCAACCAGATTCCTGGCGTCCATGCCGCCGCATAGTACCAGCTGGTCGCCGTATTCACGTTTCAGTTTCAGCAAATCCATTCCGGCTTTGATTTCGATCACCTGGAGGCAGTCGATACCGGACTCGATCATGCCGGGGATCAGCGGTTCGACAAAACCGCAGGAATGCATGATTACCGGCAGCCCGAGCGAATGAGCATAGGCAATGGTTTTCCGGTGTCCCGGCTGAATTATCTCCCGGTACATGTCCAGCGAGATGAACGGACGTCCTTTGAACCCCATGTCCTCGTAAAACCAGATGCCATCCGGTTTCCCTTCTGCTGCAAACAGCATTTCCATCAGATTGACCAGCAGTTCAGAATAAGTCGCAACCATGTCTTTTATCCAGTCCGAATCAAGCGCCATGCCCATCAGCATGTGTTCGTGACCGCAAACCGGATGCATCAGTTCAAAGACGTTGGCCGAGGACTGAAAATAAAAACACTGTTTTTCGGCGGCCTGCCGTTTCTGGCGGCGGTAGCCGGCAAAATTGATCCGATCCGGCGTCGGCTGCAGATGCGGTTTAATATGTTCTTCCCAACCCTGCCGGTTCTGGACCAGAAAATCGACGTGTTCCGGGGTAGTGTCATGCAGTTTATGGCGCCGCAATACCGCGCCGTTTCCATCCCGTTCCAGAATGGTTTCTTCGTTTTCTTCCAATATCTCGTTGACAAAATCGACTTGAGCCTGCAGCTTAAGTCCCGGAGACGGGATCATATCCAGATTGAAATGTTCCGTCAAATCTTCGTTCAGCCCGATATGACCTTCACACTGCCATTTTTTCAGCGTGTCACCCCAGAAATGTTCAAACAATCCGATCCGGTCGACCGGTTCGCGTTTCAGTATTGCGGATATCCGTTCCCTGCCGGTTAATTCATTCATCGCCAATGCTCCTTGTTAAAATAATTACTAAATATTTTAGTACAAGCAAGGCTCATTGTCAAGAGAGGCCGGTTAAATATCGAATTTTTTTTACGGAGAAATTCAGAGGCCGGCGGAACCGGTTTCAGCGCCGCGTTTTTTTTTCACCCGGGAGTAAAATGAGTTTTTGACCACCCGGGCGTAATCCGGATAGCGTTGTTTCAGGTTCTCGTCGAGGCCCTGCGGAATGTGGGCAAAGCGTTTGTAAAGCCATAAATACTGTTCCGGATAGCGGCGGATGAACTGTTCGGAAATACTGATCAGTTCCTGGGTCATTTCCTCCGGTTCATATTCTTCAGGCGGTTTGGACAAATGGCGGTATTGCGTGGCTATGATCCCATCCTCGCGCCGCAGCGAAACTCCGAAAATCACCACTATTTTGATCTTGTTCGCCTTCCCGAAACGGAAAAATTCCGCCGGGGCCTGGCTGCACGGCACCGGCAGCCCGAAAAAATTCACGAACGCTCCGCCTTCCCGAACTTTGGTATTCTGGTCGATCACGATGCCGATATTGCAGCCCTGCCGCAGCGCCCGGATGCTCGCCCGTAGCGCTCCCCGGGAAAAAATGACCTGCAGACCGGGGGTGGTTTCGCGGTTGTCTAAATTTAACAGCCGGTTCAGGTACGGATTGCGCAGCGGGTTGACGATCACCGCCGTTTTTTTCCCGGAATAATAAGTAACGATCAGGGCCGAAGCTTCCCAACTGCCCAGGTGCGGATTGACCATGACCAGGCGTTCGCCGCGGCTGCCGTGATACTCCAGAATTTCGGCTACGTCCGGGGGAATAACGGTGCATTTTTCAATCCGCCGCCGGTTGTTGTTCATCCAGAAGAATTCCAGCATATTGCGGATGGTGTTCACCAGGCTGGACCGCCCGATGCGCCGGATTTCCGGGGCGGATTTTTCCGGGAACGCGGTTTTAAGGTTGGCATTGATTAGCGTGCTGACCGGCGGCAACAGATAAGCCGCCCTCCCGAAACCGACCGCCATTATTTTAACCATGAAGTGCGGCTGCCATCTCAGAAAAACGTAAGCCGCCAGCGCGACAACATATTCCGCCCGGTAACGGATGGTACGTAACAGCCGGGACATCAACTGCGCCTTCGCCGCGGGAGATTGGTAATGAAAATCCGGTCTTTGACGAAATTCAGACCGTTGGCGAACAGCAGACTTTTCCGGCAGGCGATCGCGATATTCTGGACCAGCAGGTTTTTATTTTCCGGCCGGCAGTTCAAGGCTTCCGGGGCTTTGATTTCTTTAACTTCCAAATTGCTTTTGACGGCCAGCAGCCCGATGCCGTCGATGAGCTCATGCGCCTGAATGGCGCCCTCCGGAAATGCTACATACAGAAAATCTGCGCTCTGCGACTGCCGGATCAGTTCCAGCCGGCTGCCTTTGTACAGGTTGTGCTGTAATTTTTCAATCTCGCGCCGGCATTTATGGTAATCGGCATTCCGGCTCTTCCCGTAATCCCAGCAGGCATATTCGTCAAACAGGGTATCATTGCCGCGCAGCTCGGGCTCGGTTTGTTCAATCAGCTTTTCCAGCTCCGCCTGCCAGGCCTTCAGCTCCCTCAATTTTTCCAGGATCGCTGCGCGGTTGCTGCAATCCGGCCAGCAATGATCCCGGTCAGTGCAGATTTCCACCAGAACGGTTTTTTCAACCTGCCGCCGCCGACCGGCCGGAAGCGCCCAGAACGCGGCGACATCGACCTGATATCTGGAAATGCGGGTGGCTACTTTCGTGGCGATGCCGCTTGGATTTTGGGCCGCCAGCCATTTCAGCACCGCCTGTTTCATTTTCAGGGGAGGAAAAAATGATGCGGGATTTACCGGGGCGTCCCCGAATAAATTAAAAAAGGTTTGCAGCTTGGTCATATTTTACCTTAAAAACCGTTATTGAGCAAATTGTCCCGCCCCAAAATCAAACTCAGTTCATATCGCGGAAATTCACGACATCAGCATCTTTTTTAGACGGTTTGGGCTGTTTAAATGAAGCCGGCTGCTGAAGTTTTTCCAATTTTTTCGACCAGCGGTGCCATTTTTTCTCGAATGCCGCCGGATCAAAACCTTTGGGCAGATTCTTGTCATATTTGATGAATGAAGCCCGGACGATTCGGGTATAAGAACTCGGTACCGGGTCATTGCGCTTCTGCTTGTACTGCCCGTAATACTGATCGAAATTGTCGTATAACTGATTCCACCCGGAATTGGTCACGCTGCCTTCGGACCACAGACTGACGGAATCCTGATTGAGGAGAGTGTTTTCCGAGACGCCGGTAGGGACAATCTGGTAAGCGGTAATCAGTACGGCGTCCGCACCTTTTTTTTCAGCTTCCTCCTGCAGCCGCAGGTAAATCTGTTCCCGGGTAAAGTCGTCATAACGGCCGGAAGCCACCCCCTGACCCATTACCAGATACTTTTTATCCGGAAGGTCTTTGACATGTTCATAGATGTTGACCTGGCCGGTGGGGGTGAAGGCGGTGCCCTGATATTGAAAATTTATACAGCCGGTTCCGGCAAAAACCAGTAATCCGGCCAGAAAAACCATTATTTTGCGCATATTACCTCGGTTGTTATTGACAACTTCGGTAAAAATAAACGCTGAAAGGATTAAATTCAAGAAAAAAACTGTTGTTAATATTTTATTTTCGCCGGGAATCGTTTATATTTAATAATATAATGAATTCCGGAGCGGAAATGAAAAATTCAATATTGGTGATATTGGCGGCATTATTCCTGGCCGTCCTGCTTACGGCATGCGAGACGCCGCCGGAACAGCCGCTGGTGGAGAGTTTCCGGTCGCGGCGAAAGGCCGTTTCTTCCCAGGCCGTTAACCTGGCCGGCGATATCGGGGACGCTTATACGGATAAAGAGGCGGTGAAAAAATATCTGGATTCCTTTATCCGGAAAAATCCGCAGGTTGCCGAAGTGACTCTGGCATCAGCTCCGCTGGCCAGGTTTCCGTTTTCCGTCGGCCTGGCGCAAGTTAAACGGGCTGAGCCGTCCCCGGCATACGACTATGATCCCCGGCGGGACTTCAATTATTCGGACGACATGATCTGGTATCGCAAATTATTGAAGGAAAAAGACGCTTTCTGGTATCGGCCTTCGCCATCGGCTGAATCCGGGGAAATAATTTCCTACATCTATCCGGTCTGCAACCGGGTGAATCCGGCGGTCATGCTTTATACCCTGAAACTGGATTATGAAAAAGAGGACAATCCGGTACTGTTCTGGAATGTCATCCAGAAATTTTATGATCAGGAATTGTTGAAACAGGAAGAGAAACAGCTCTGGGAATATTCCCAGTTGAAAGAGGAAGCGGAACAGAAACAGCAGGCCGCCGAGCTGGCCCGAAAATTCGAGCAGGCCAAGGCAGCTTATGAACAGAAATCCAAAGAGCTGGAAAAAGCCGCGGCAGAACGACTGAAATTATTGGAAAAACAACAAAACAGCGGCCGTAAATAACCCGGTAATCTGCTTTCCTTCTTGTCCGTCAGGATTCAAATTCGGTATAATCAGTTACTTCCACTTTTATTGCGTTAACCGATTGTTAGAAAACCCCCGGTTTGTTATGATTGTTTTAGAATCCGGTTTGATAATAATAAATGCTATTGCGCTTTCGATCGCCCGGATTATAATGATGGTATAACCGGTACTGAAAAAGCTCGCGCCGGGAAAAAGAAAATAAGGTAGTGTCAAAAATAACATGAAAAAAGGCGGATGCAACGCCTCGGTGATCCAACGGCCGAAAACGTTGGTCGCTCATCTCCAATGAGCGAAAGTATTGCGCGGCTTGCCGCGCTCGAAGAGTACCGCTCTCGAAAAGCGATATTTTCAAAAAAAACGAAGTGTGTTTTTGAAAATGCTGAGCGGTCGAGCTGGATTCAGACGTATAAACATTACTTTATCGCCACTTCCTTGTCAAGGCGCAAAAGCGGCATAAAGCCGCTCCTTTCAGTCGCTATTTATACGATTTTGGCCGTTGACAAAAAAGCAGCGATAAAGTAAAATGGGTAGTGTTCTGAAAAACAAAAAAGCTTTTGTTTTTCAGTCAGCAAAAGGGGGAAATAGGGAAATTTACGCAATATATTAATAATCAATAACATAAATAAAAACTCGCCTAGAATTTTTGACAGAACCAAAAATAACAAAAGGAAAACAGGAAGGAAAATACTGAAAAACTGAGAATTGAAAAACGAAGAATCGAAAACCGAAAAAAACAGACCAGGCAAAAAACAACAACCAAACAAAAAGGAAAAGGAAAAATGAATAAGCAAAATAAAAGCAGCTTCACACTGATAGAATTGCTCGTAGTGATAGCTATTATTACGCTATTGGCCGGAATGCTGCTTCCCGCGCTGGGTCACGCCCGGGACAAAGGCAAATCCATCTCGTGTCTGTCCAACGAAAAACAAATCGGTGCGGGCATGATGATGTATGTCGGCGACAACGAAGGTTTTTACCCGAGGGCCTACTTCTATATGGATAACTCAGGCGGCGGCGGCGGTTATTTTCACTGGAGCGGAGCGATCCGGGATTACTGCCAGGGCAGGGTATTCGTTTGCCCGGGGGATACTAACGGCGGCTGGGCTCCGACCAACCACAACAACGACAGCGACGGGCTGAACTACTGGGATGAGCCGGTACAGGTCCCCCTTGCCCAAAAGAACCAGGCTGACGGCATTAAGGATAAGCAGGCTCCTAATATGTCCTATACGGTCAACGAAGTCTTTTGTCCCCGGTTTAAAAAATCCTCGCTTGCGAATAAACTCTGCCAAGTAAAACAAAACCGGGTACGAAAACCGTCCGGCGAAATCCTGGTCGCCGAATATACTTCCAACGTAGTCTGCATCACCGATCAATCCCAGTCTGGCAGTGGCGGTCAAGATGTCGTCAAATCGCACCGTCCGACCAATGGTATTGCCAACGGCTCCGGGGTCTTTGATGGTGAAAACGACACCACTTGTACTCCGGTCGCCCTGACCGAAGCTGACGCGATTGACGCCCGCAATCAATCGATCGCCGCCGGCGGCGTTTCCGGACACCACCATATCGTCTATTCCGCCTGGGACCGGCACCAGAACCGCCAGAACTATGTTTTCACAGATGGCCACGCCGCTCCCAAAACGCTGGCTGAAACCTTGAATCCCGCGGACTTCATGTGGGGAAAAAAGGTTTACAGCTGGTGTCTGGCAGGAGAGAGCGAACCGGTCGTTACCTCTGCCGGTAACCCGGTTCAGTAAATCATCGCCGGCGAGTTTCCCGGCCGCCGCATCCATATCGGGATGGACGAAACCCACGATCTCGACCGCGGCCGGTTTCTGGATTTATATGGCTATGAACGCGGTTTCGACATTTTCAACTGCCACTTCGCTCAGGTCGAAAAAATGTGTGAAAAATACCGTCTGCGGGCGATGATCTGGTCGGATAGGTATTTTCGCATGGGCAATCCGGAACAGAATTATTATGACCTGAAGACGAAAATTCCTCCGGAGGTCATCGAAAAGCGATGTTCTCTAAAATCAGCGGAGCGAATTTTTAGAGAACAATGAGCGGGCGAGCCACACGAGAAACGCTGGATATCGACTTTTGTCGGCCCCGTCTATTTCTTTGCTTTGGGAAGATTTCTGTCTATCGCCGCATAGATTTTTTCGCTCATGGCCTGGTTGCCGAAAGTACCGATGCGAATACCGACTTTACTCTGGCCGTTCTTTTCCAGGGAAGCGGTGACGGTAACCGTACTGTCTTCGGCGGTCTTGCCGACGATTTTGGCTTCCAGGGTGTTGGAAGTGGAAGAAGTCAGCTTAATATTCTGTTCCTTGAACGCCGCTTCCGTCGCGGTCTGAACTTGCTCGGGGTTGGCTTTGACGGTACTGGTCAGTTTCCCTTCGTAATAAGCGGTGCCGGCAACTCCGGCGCCGGCGCCCAGCAGCACCGCGAAACAGCCGCTCCCGAGTACCGTGATTACAACAGCAGCGCTCAGGATCAGGAGTTTTACCAGCGGACGGGTAGTGTTTTCGGACTTTTTCATCATCGACATCCTCTTTTTTAATATTTAGACTGATACGGCAGCAAAACCAATTTGCTCCCTCAGGACAGAACAATAACTCAAAAAATAAAATTTGCAAGAAAACAAGTCCGGCTTGCCTCGTGAAAAATGGCATAATGAAAAATTTCCATTATATTTCATTAGCTTTATCAGAATAAATCAGCGGAGCAACTGAAGATGATTAAAATATTATTGTCGGTTATTTTATCAGCGGCGGTATTTTTTCCCCTGACGGCGGGGAATCCGGAAAACCTGACCATCGTTAAACGGGCCGATAACGGCTGCGGTATTTTGTGTACCTATAAGCAGAAAAAAAGAATCTTATTTCTGGAAGGTTCTCCCGAACAAATGGGACAGGCGCACGGCCAGTTGCTGAAATCAGACATTCGCCTCATGGAAGCGATCATGCTGGCGGTGGCGGCGGGTTATCTGATCGAGAAAAAAGACAATTTTTTCACCCGGATCGCGGAAGTCATCCGCCGTACCACGCCTTTCATCCCCCGCCGGTTCCTGGCCGAATGCGACGCCGTGTCCAAAGCCGCCGGGATTACGCCGGAGTCCGGGCGCCGGATGAACTATTTCCCGGAAATGTTTCATTGCAGCGGGGCGGCGGTGTGCAATGCCGCGACCACGAAAGGGCAGGTTGTCCAGGCCCGCGTCCTGGATTACATGACCGACATCCGGCTTCAGGATCATGCGGCGCTCATGGTGTTTATGCCGGCCGGTTACAATAACTGGGTAAGCATCGGTTTCGCCGGTTTCGTGGGAACGGTGACCGCGATGAACGAAAAAGGTCTGGCGATGGGTGAAATGGGCGGCGACGGTCAGGGCAGGTGGGACGGTCTGCCGATGAGTTTTCTGATGCGCCGGATCATGGAGGAATGCGGAACGGTTGAAGAAGCGGTTGACCTGATGAAAAAAGTGCCGCTGACCTGTGATTACTATTACATCCTGTCGGATAAACACAAAAATATGTGCGGGGTCGTCGCGTTGGCCGGTTCGCCGTTGCGTCTCCTCTGGCCCGGCAAACCGGATAAACTGCTGCCGCCGGTGCCGCAAGACTGCGTTTACTTTTCCAAAGATGACCGCGCCCGGGTGCTCAGCCGGCGGCTGCACGACAATTTCGGTAAAATCGATGCCCTGCGGATGATCGAAATCATCAAACGGCCGGTGGCGATGGATTCCAACTTGCATGACGCGGTATTCCTGCCGGAATCCCTGACTTTTTATTTTGCCGATGCCGACAGCAAAACTCCGGCCTGCTTTATGCCCTATTGCAAGCTGAACCTGAGGGAACTGATCGAGTTCTACCGGGTAGATAAGGCAAAACAACCGCTTGAAAAACGGTAAGTCGTCAGGGACCAAGCGCTTTCAGCAGTTGGGCGACGGTTTGGCCGCGGTCCGGAAAACTCCGGCCGGGAATCAGTTCGGCCAGCGGTTCGAGTACGAACCGCCGCCGCGCGGCGCGCGGGTGGGGAATCCGCAAACCCGGCAAATCGATGATTTCGTCGCCGAATAAGATTATATCCAGATCGAGCGTCCGCGGCGCATTGAAACCATGGACTCGCGGCCGGCCGGCGGCGGTTTCGGTTTCCTGACATAGTTTCAGCAATTCGCCGGGCAGGCCGTCCCATTGCCCGACCATTGCCGCGTTAATGAAGTCCGGAGTGCCGGGCGGGCAGTTTTCCGGACTGCTGCGGTACAAGGCGGACATTCGGATATTTTTGACCCCGCCGCGGTGCAATCGTGCCGCCGCAAAACGAAAAATCGCCGCACTGTCGCCGATATTTCCGCCCGCCGCCAACACTATTTCAGTTAATTTCGGTTGCATTGTCAATCCATTATTCGAAAAACCGGATTACGGAGTTATATTTCGGAATAATATATAACGGAATGATTGATTTTTAAATGATTGATAAAATACGTCTTTATTTTTTGGGTTCCGGAAATATTGCAGTACCCGTACTTGAAGTTCTGGCAACGGCGGAAACGGTTGAGTTGCTCGGGGCCGGTACGCAGGTTGACCAGCCGGCCGGAAGGAAAAGACAACTTACCCCCACGCCGGTCGGACAATTCGCCGCCGCCGCCGGAATTGATGCGGATAAGCTAGCCTCGGTTCGGGACGCGCAGTTCATGAATAAAATGCGTTCTCTGAAACCGGATTTCATTGTCGTCGCCTCGTTCGGACAAATTCTGCGCCCGGAACTGTTGGAAATTCCCGTCTGCTGCGGCCTGAACGTGCACGCTTCGATCCTGCCGAAATACCGCGGCGCAGCTCCGATTAGCGCCGCTATTCTCAACGGCGACGCTGAAACCGGAGTTACGTTCATGAAAATGGACCAGGGGCTGGATACCGGAGATATTTACGGGGTCGTCAAAATTCCGCTGTGCGGCGATGAATATGCCGATGCGCTCGAAGAACGGCTGGGAATTCTGGCGGCGGAACATATCGTCGAAATTTTGCAGCAAATAAAATGCGGACGACTGGCGCCCCGGCCGCAGGATGAAGCGCAGGCGGTGCTGACCCGCAAGGTGAAGAAAGACGACGGCCGGATGGTTTGGACTTTGCCGGCGGCAAAACTGGCTGCGCTGGTACGGGCTTATCACCCGTGGCCGGGAGCGTATTTTTCTCTGCCCGGTCAACCGGAACCGCTGCTCGTCAGGATTACCGCCGCCCGGCCGGCAGCATGCCGGAGCGGGAAACCCGGTGAAATTCTGCAGGCGGATAAAAAAGCGCTGATGGTTGCCTGCGGCTCCGGCGCGCTGGAAATTTTAAAACTGATACCGCAGGGAAAAAAGGAAATGTCCGGGACGGCATTTTTGAACGGTCACCCTTTACGGGTGGGAATCGAAGTTGAAAATGGATGAAAAAATTTATCGCTTAAAAGGACAATAAAATCAATGGATACGGCAAAAAAGCGGATAATACTCAGTTGTGAAACTCTCGAAACCCGGTTTGCGCTGCTGAACCACGGCAAACTGGAGGAATACGAAATCGAACGCGCCAGCAACGGTCCCAAGGCGGGCTCGGTGTACCTCGGCAAAATCGTAAACCTTGAACCGTCGCTGCATGCCGCGTTCGTCGATATCGGCATGGATAAAAACGCCTTCCTGCATTACTGGGACATGCTGCCGGCTACTTTTGATCTGAAGGACAAAATTGTGGAAAATGCTCCGGAAAACAAAACCGGGGACAATAAGAAAAAAACCCGGTTTTCGGAACAACTCAATTCCTTGCTGAAACAGGGCGGCAAATCTCATCAAATACGCGAAAAAAACAGAAAACGCCAGGTACAGCAATTCACTGTTAAAGACATTCCCGCGCTTTTTCCCCCGGGTACTGAACTGCTCGTTCAGGTAGTCAAAGAGCCGATCGGAACTAAAGCTGCCCGGTTGACGACCAACATTTCCATTCCGGGGCGTTATCTGGTGCTCCTGCCTTATTCCGAACATTTCGCGTTGTCCAGCAAAATCGAGTCCAAAGCGGAACGTTCCCGGCTGAAAAAAATCATTTCCGAACTCGATGTTCCCAAGGGTATGGGCGTTATTTGCCGTACTGTGGGCGAAGGACGGAAAGCGGTGTTTTTTAAACGCGACCTCGATATGCTGCTCGATTACTGGCGCAAGGTCGAAGAGATACTGGAAAAACATCAGCGGCCGACTGAAGTTTACCGGGAGCCGAATCTGATTGAACGGACGGTGCGCGACCTGATGACCGACGACATTGACGAAATCCAGGTGGATAACGAGGAAGCTTATAATCAGATCCGCAATCTGCTGTATAAGTTCGGGGGGCGCAAAATGAGCGCGAAAGTGGCGTGTTACCGGCGCGCCAGGCCCATTTTTGAACATTTTGACATCAAAAACCAGATTAACCAGATTTTCACCCGGGAGGTGCCGTTACCCAGCGGCGGCGGGGTTTGCATCGATGAGACCGAAGCCCTGATTGCCATTGACGTCAATACCGGCAAAGGCAAAGGCAAACGGGTGGGTGAACAGCCGGAAGTCATTCTCCAGACCAATATCGAAGCCGCCGAAGAGATCGCCCGCCAGTTGCGGCTGCGCAATGTCGGCGGTTTGGTGGTGATTGACTTTATCGACATGCGTTCATCCCGGGACCGCGAGACGATTTTCAAACTCATGCGCAAACTGGTCAAGAACGACCGGGCCAAATCGACCATCCTGCCGCTCAGCCGGCTGGGATTGATGGAAATGACCCGCCAGCGCGAACACGAAAGTCTGCGGAATACCGTGTTGGATCGCTGTCCCTACTGCAACGGTACCGGCCATGTAAAATCCTCGCTGTCCATGAGCGTGGAAATCCAGCGGCGGCTGCATTCGCTGTTCAAATCGCGCGGCAGCAAAGCGGTGCCGGTGCGGATTTTCATGCATCCGGACGTTCTGACCCGGCTGAAAAACGAGGATGCGGAGCTGTTCGTGAGCCTCGAACGGCAATACGGCCGGGATTTGAGTTTCCGGGCGGACAGCACCATGCATCACGAGGAATTCAAACTGGTGGATCCCGAAACCGGCCGGATTTTGGAACATGCTTCGGATCACTAACAGGATCATCATACCCGACGGGGAACTGAAGGAGGAATTTTTTCTGGCTTCGGGGCCGGGCGGACAACATGTCAACAAAGTCGCTACCGCAGTACGGCTGCGTTACCAGTTGCGCGCTTCCGGAGCGCTGCCGCCGGACTTGCGGGACCGGCTGCTGGAACGTCATTACGCGCGGCTGACCGCGAATGGGGAGTTGTTAATTGAAGCGCGCCGGTCACGGCATCGGGAAATCAACCGGCTCGATGCTGCGGAACGACTGAAAAAACTGATTCTCGGAGTGCTTCGGCCGCCGGTTCGGCGCCGCCCGACCAAACCGACTTGCCATTCCATCAACCGCCGGCTGGAAACTAAGAAAAAACACGGCCTCAGCAAAAAACTCCGGATGCAACCGCCGGTTCCGGATTGATTTTTAACCACGAAACACACGAAAATTTGAAAAAAAATTGGAGGAAAGAAAATAAATTTTATCTTCTATATTTTTGATAAATTTTTTTTCGTGTATTTCATGGTTAATCAACAAAGTTATTTTTTTTGCATGCCCTGGCAGATGGTGATTGCGGCTACGCCGTAGATGTCTTCAGCGGAACAGCCGCGCGATAAATCATTGATCGGCCGCGCCAACCCCTGGAGAATCGGGCCGTAAGCTCCGGCTCCCGCCAGACGCTGGGTCAGTTTGTAGGCAATATTTCCGGCATTGAGGTCAGGAAAAATCAGTACGTTCGCCGCTCCCGCCAGTTCGCTGCCGGGTGCTTTGGAACGGGCTATGGCCGGTACCAGCGCCGCGTCGCCCTGGAGTTCGCCGTCGGCGATGATGTCCAGGTTTTCCGCTTTTATTTTAGCCTTGAATTTGGCGGTTGCCGCGATAATTTTGTCGAGCAGTTCGTGTTTGGCGCTGCCGTAGGTGGAAAAAGACAGAAAAGCTACTTTGGGAGTTTTGTCCATCAACGCCCGGTAAGTATCGCTGGTGGCCCGGGCGATGTCGACCAGCTGATCCGCATCGGGATTCGGATTAACTCCGCAATCCGCATACAGCAAAACATTGTCGCCGGATTCCGTAGGTGTTGCCAGATCCATGACGAAACAACTGCTGCCGATCGTAATGCCGGGCGCCGTGCCGATACAGTTGAATGCCGCCCGCAGCATGTCGGGAGTAGAGGCAATACTGCCCGCAACCAGACCGTCAACCAATTGATTTCGGGTCATCAGCGCGCCGAAAAAAATCCGGTTGCTGATTGCGGTTCGCGCTTCCTCGAGAGAAATATTCTTTTTTTTGCGGAGTTCCTTGAACTGCTCGGCATAGGCTTCGAAAAAATCACAGGTCAGATGATCCAGAGAGTTGAATTGGCGGGCGGTTACGCCGGCTTTTGCGCAGGCGGCGGCGATTTCCGTTTCCGTGCCGATGACAGTGACTTCGGACGCGACCCGGTTTTCAACAATCATGTTGGCGGCAGCGACTACCCGCGGGTCCTGGCCTTCGGGCAGTACCAGCTTGGCGGCGGCCCGGCGGGCGCGGGCAATGAATAAATCGATAGCAGACATTTACCGGTATCCTTTTATTTGACGGGAGCGGAATGGCTGATGGAAGCAGCGACGCTCCGGGCGATCATTAGTTCTTCGTTGGTTGGCATGACAACCACTGCGGTTTTACTTTCCGGGGTTGAGATGATCCCTGCTTTCCCTTGGGTGTCGTCATTTTTCTTTTTATCGATGGTGATGCCGAGACAGGCCAGACGGGAAATGATTTTCCAGCGGACATATGAACTCCATTCGCCGATCCCCCCGGTAAAAATGATCGCATCGGCCCCGCCTAACAGGGCATAATAGGAGCCGATGTATTTGACCACGCGGCGAGTGAACATCCGGCGGGCCCGCAACGCCTGCTGGTCGCCGTTTTTTTCGGCCGCAATAATATCGCGCATGTCGGAACTGCCGATACCCGCCACCCCCAACAGACCGGACTTCTTATTTAGAATCGTGTCGATCTGATTGCGTCCCTGGCCGAGTTCGATCAGCCGGAGGACAACCGCAGGATCGATATCCCCGCACCGCGTGCCCATGACCAGACCTTCGAGCGGAGTCATACCCATGCTGGTATCGATGACGCTGCCGTTGCTGATCGCGGCCATGCTGCAGCCGTTGCCGAGATGACAGGTGATCAACTGCATTTGTTCAAACGGCTTGTTGAGGTATTTGCCGGTGGCGATCGCGACAAAGTGGTGGGAAGTGCCATGGAAACCGTAGCGGCGGATACTGTATTTGGTATAGAGGTCATAGGGAACCGCATAGAGATACGCTTCCGGAGGCATGGACTGATGAAAGGCGGTGTCGAAAACTGCGATATTGGGAACTCCCGGAAAGATGGTTTCGCAAGCCTTGATTCCGTCGAGGTTGGCGGGATTGTGCAGCGGAGCCAGCGCGAAACAATCGCGGATGGCATCCTTGACGTTGGCATTAACCAGGGCGGGTTTGGTAAAGCGTTCACCGCCGTGGACCACGCGGTGACCGATGGCCTGTACTTCCGATAAATCCTTTATCACCCCCGCTTCCCGGTCAACGAGAATATCGCAGATGCTTCTCAGGGCATCGGTATGGTTTTTCACCGGCGGGTCGAATTCCTGCTTCAAATCGTCATGGCGGGAATAAATTAAATGGGGGGTTTCGGTTCCGACTCTTTCCACCAGGCCTTTGGCCAGGACTTTTTCGTTAGTCATTGCGAACAGGGTGAATTTCATCGATGAACTGCCTGCATTCAATACCAGGACTTTCATGTTCCTTCCTTGTTTTGTACGGTTATCCACTATTGTCTCATGCAATATGCCGGATACGGAAACAACCCTGGCCCCTGTGTTCTGATCCGAAAACATTGCTCAGTAATATAGAACAATAATTTCCATTTCCAAATGAAAATACCCTGCCTTGAGCAAGTTTTTAACATCTTTCCCGGTTGCTGTAAGACGCTCGAAAAAAGAGTTTTTTTATTTTTTGCAAACTTTCGGGTATTTCGTGGTTTTCGCGGTTGAAAAAATTAAAAATCCGGTTGATTCCGGTTTCGTTTGCGGTCAAGCGCGTTCAACCGGATTTTCCGCAGCCGGATGCTGGCGGGAGTAACCTCGACCAACTCATCGTCCTCGATATATTCCAGCGCCTGTTCCAGGCTCATTTCAAGGTGCGGCGCAATTTTTAGATTGCGATCGGAGCCCGCCGCCCGGATATTGGTCAGGTGCTTGGTCTTCTGCAGATTGACCATCAGTTCCCCTTCGCGGCTGTTTTCCCCGACAATCATGCCCTCGTAAGTTTCGGTATTGGGCGGGATGAAAAACACCCCGCGCTGCTGTAAGGCGTCAATGGCGTAAGCCGATGCCGCGCCCTGGCCCATGCTTACCAGGGAACCGGCGACCCGGTGCGGGATTTCTCCCTTGAACGGCGCATATTTCAGGAAGCGGTGCGAAACGATGGCTTCTCCGGCGCTTAACGTCAGGGCTTTGCTCCGCAGACCGATCAGACCGCGGGTGGGAATTTCGAATTCAATCAACTGGCGTTCGCCGCGGGCTTCCATATTGGTCATTTCGCCTTTGCGCTGTCCGACCAGCTCGATGATCCGGCCGGCGCAATCATTCGGCACGTCGACGGATAAAATTTCAACCGGTTCGTTCCGAATGCCGTTCAGCGTCTTATAAATCACCTGCGGCTTGGCGACGCTCATTTCATAGCCTTCGCGGCGCATGTTTTCGATCAGGATCGCCAGGTGCAACACCCCGCGCCCGCTGACTTTGAACGCCTCGCCGCTGATTTCTTCAACCTGCAACGCCACATCTCTTTCCTCTTCCTTGAACAGCCGTTCGCGCAGGTGGCGGCTGCTCACATATTTACCTTCACGCCCGTAAAAGGGCGAGTCATTGATCCGGAACAGCATGGAAATAGTGGGTTCGTCGATGGCGATCAGCGGCATCCGGTCAGGGTGTTCCGGATCGGTTATCGTGTCGCTGATATCAATATCTTCAATGCCGACGATCGCACATAAATCACCGCATCCGACCCAGTCGGTCTCTTTTCTGCCGAGTCCTGCAAAAACGAACAACTGTTTGATTTGAATGGGTCTGACGAAATTGTCGCGCTTGATAATGCTGAGCGGAGTATTGGTCCGGAGTTTACCCCGGTAAACCCGGCCGATGCCGATGCGCCCGACGTAGTCGGAATAATCCAGAGACGCAACTTGGGCCTGTACCGGGCCGTCCACGATTTTCGGGGACGGGATGCAGTCGAGAATCGTCTCCATCAAGGGCAGGATGGAATTCCGGGGTTCGGAGTCCAAGTCTCTTACCACCCAGCCGTCCCGGCCGCTGGCGTAAAGCGTGGGAAAGTCAAGCTGGTCGTCATTCGCGTCCAGCTCGCAGAACAAATCGAATATTTTATCGTGAACCGGAGCCGGGCGGGCGTCCGGTTTGTCGACCTTATTGATCACGACGATAGGTTTCAGGCCGAGTTTTAAAGCCTTATCCAGGACGAAACGGGTTTGCGGCATCGGGCCTTCGGCGGCGTCCACCAGCAGCAGTACGCCGTCGGCGAGTTTGAGCACCCGTTCCACCTGTCCCCCGAAATCGCTGTGGCCGGGAGTATCGATGAGGTTGATTTTGGTATTTTTATAGGTAACGCTGATATTTTTGGACAGGATCGTAATGCCGCGTTCCCGTTCGAGATCATTACTGTCCAGAATACAGTTCCGTACTTCCTGATTAGCGCGGAAAACATGAGTCTGCCGGAGAATTTCATCCACCAGAGTCGTCTTGCCATGGTCGACATGAGCAATAATTGCCACATTCCGAAGGTCTGCCATATTTTTCTCGGTTCCAATAATACATTCCGTTTTTTTACTTCCTGCCCGGCTTTTTCCGGCGGAGCGCATAATATACTGTAAAAGCGCATAAATAACAGCAAAAAAAATATAAAAAACATTTTTTTCATTTTTTCCTGATTTTCCGGTTTGACATTGCTGAAAAAAAGCCTATAATAATGGCTTTCTGAAATGTCCCTATCGTCTAGAGGCCTAGGACACCGGGTTTTCATCCCGGCAACAGGGGTTCGAATCCCCTTGGGGATACCAGTTCACTGATTTAGTCATAACCAAATCAAGCCTGAACTCTCCCTTTGAGGTACATTCGAGTTTTTGAATTCTGGCCAGCAGTAGATTGCGCTTGGCCTCAGGATTGGAAGTTAAGTCAATTATTTCTGCCCAATGCTTGGCTTGCTTGATTATAGTGCCCGGCGTAACCATCGGAATACGGTTGGCTTCTAAAATATCCACCTGCTCGCGTAAATGTTCCTCGGCAGCAGCTTTTGAACGTATTACCTTGGACAGCTCCTCATTCCAGTAGGATTGATTATCTGAATTCACAACCCCGGAAAGGAACATTTTCTTGATTTTGTTTTCCTGCTCTTCTAATTCAGATACGTCTTTTTTCAGTTGCGCTATTTTCGGCTCAATGGCCTCCATTTTTTTTAAGCGGAATTCCTGCCACTTTTCCCAAGCCTCAGTAATGCTCGCCTCATCTTTTGCTGATGCCCTGATTTTTCCCAATATTGCATTATCAAGTTTTTCGGCATTTATGGCATTACTGCATCCCGGGGCCGTACATTTGTAATAAAAATAACGCTTGCCTTTTTTTAATACCGAATAATTAGTCATATGCCGCCCGCAATGACATCTCACCATCCCGGATAAAAGATAATCATATTTTCTGGCATTTAACCGCGGCGCTTTGCGGATTCCCGGAAGTATGGCATTGGCTCTATGCCATACTTCTTCCGAAACGATTGCTTCATGGGATCCCGGTACAATACATGAACAAAAAAGGTTTTCAATATCTCAAATAATTTATTATAAAGTGCTTACTACTGGATGCAACAAGTGCAAATTAGTGCTTTTTGGGGGTATATCTATGGGCAGGTTATGGCAGTATAGGGTACTGTGACGCAGAAACTTTTTTCAATTTTTTTTGATGTGATAAAAACTAAAATCATATTCCAGATCATGTTCTAAAAATGTTCTAATTTTTGTTTGATATGCATATAAATGCAAGTTATGGCAAATAAAAGTGACAGTAGAAGAAAAATCTTTATTTGAGGTTAAATTCAGGCTAAAACAAGAAAAAAAGGTAAAAAAATGGTCGGGATGAGAAGATTCGAACTTCCGACCTTTTGACCCCCAGTCAAACGCGCTAACCAGACTGCGCTACATCCCGATTCAAAACCAGTTTTAATATTGGCGGTTTTTGTGGAAATTCAAGTGTAATAGTCAAATAAAATATAAATACGTTCTTTTTGTTGCCCGTAAACCCTGACGAGTTTTTTTAGCAGTTTCTTGGCGACTTTTCCGTCGGTCTTGTTGTTAAGCAAGGTAACTTCGACTAGAGTAATGCCTTCCTTGCTGATCAAAACATGAGTCCGGTAACCCCAGAACCAGGAAAAATCTTTCTTCTTTTTGGCGAACGGATGTTTTTTGCTTGTTGCCGAAGTCTCAAATACAAGTCTGCCTGTTGTGAGGTTTCATAGGAGGGAGAGTTGGTATTTAAGGTTTTTCGCTTTTTGAACTTGTTTATGTCATAAACCGGCGAAGAACTCCATATTTTTATTGCAAAATGGTATAACCAGCATCTTTCCGGAGTAAAAAACGTTTTAGATTTGACATGTACCAAAACTGATACTATAAGAGCTTATCAACTAATAATTCTATAATTTTGGATAGATTGACATTATCTTATTCATGGTGATTATCGTAGCGGCCAAATAAAGCAACCCGTTGTATGCGCAGGCCGTTTTCTCGTAGCGAACAT
>JAQULZ010000003.1 GCA_028718375.1 Victivallaceae bacterium
TTGCGGCCAGAGCAAATATTTTTTCCAGATCGTCCCTGGAAATATCGGCAATACTGAGTAAATCCTTATTCATGAGAATCACCTTCGCTTAATTTCAGCTGTTCGGCAAATTCGGAAAAGGTTTTATCCAGAATCCGAACCGCCCGATCCGCTTCTGCGCGAGTGACATTGAGCGGCGGCATTAAACGCAACACCGTTTCACCGGCAGTCAGGGCAATCAAGCCGTTTTTCTGTAACCGGGGCAACAGGTCGCCGGACGGACGGTCACATACCACCCCCAGCATCAGGCCGCGCCCGCGCACTTGGACGATAAAATCATATTTTTCAGCGATTTTTTCGAGTTTATCCATTAAATATGCGCCCATCCTCGAACAGTTTTCCAGGATATTTTCGGAATCGATAACCTCAATCACCGCCCTGGCGGCAGCACAGGCCAGAGGCGTTCCGCCGAAAGTGCTCGCATGAGTGCCGACCAGCAGGGTATCCGCCCATTGCCGCCGGACAATGAATGCGCCGATCGGAAAACCGTTGCCCAAAGCCTTGGCCAGAGAAACCGCATCCGGTTCCACTCCGTATCCCTGGAAGGCAAAGAAAGTACCGGTTCGGCCCATCCCGCACTGAACTTCATCGAACAAGAGGAGAATGCCTTTTTCATCGCAAAGTTTGCGTACGGCCTGCAAATATCCCGGTTCGGCAGGGCAAATACCGCCTTCTCCCTGTACCGGTTCGAGCATGACCGCCGCAGTAGTGTCATCAATCGCCTTCCGGAGAGCTTCCAGATCATTGAAAGGAACCTGTTTAAAGCCGGGCATATCCGGCGCAAAGCCCTGGCGGTATTTGCTTCTGCCGGTTGCGGCGAGCGTAGCGAGGGTACGACCGTGGAAAGAATTTTCCATGGTGATTATTCCGGATTTGCCTTTTTCGCTCCCCCATTTGCGGGCGAATTTAATCATCCCTTCATTCGACTCAGCCCCGCTGTTGGCGAAAAAGACCACGCCGTCGAAACAATGTCTGATCAGTTTCTCGGCCAGTTCCGGCTGATTTTCCGTCAAGTAAAGATTGGAGACATGCATCAGGATTTCCGCCTGCTTCTGAATCGCGGCGGTTACCGCCGGATGGCAGTGTCCGAGATTACAGACGCTGATTCCGGATGCAAAATCCAAATACCGCCGCCGGTCACAATCCCATACCCAAGCTCCCCGCCCTTTTTCGATGAGCAGCCGGGGAGCATAAGTCGGCATTACATACTTTCTGAACTTATCCAGGACCGTTTGATACTTCGCGTTAATCATGTGAGTCAAACATCCATATTATTATCAAGTGTTTTATGGAGAATAAAACAGACATTTCAGCCTATTTTATTACCTGGGAAATTCTTAAGATACTATACTATTCAGAAAATGCAAAACAGTTAGCCCATAAAATAACGGGAAGCCGAAACCGGGACCGAGCAGAAAACCGGGAAATTGTCAATACCAGCAGTTGCCAGGGGAAATCGTTCGCAGATTCCATTGGTTTGCGGTGATCAATATTCTCCAGTGCCAGATAGAGTTGGTATTCATGATGTTCACGCTTGCCGCAGTATTCCGTGCCCCGGTCCGTTAAAATCCGCAACAATGGGATATTGTGTGCCGACGCAGAAGGCGCCCTGAGCTCCGAGGTAACCGGGATGTTCAGTCTCGATTTCTCCTTCTTACGACAAATATCCCGAAGCGCAAGTTCCCCGCCGTCTTCGTAAAGTTTTTTGAACCGGCAGAAGCTGTCCCGGGAATACCCAAACACTTTACAGGCTACCGACTTGTTTTGCCAGTTCCAATACGCCGAGTTTCGGTTTGATGATCTTATCGTCAATACTCGTCTTTAATCCTTCCTGTTTTAAAGTTGTGCTTTAATATGGCACTAATTCTTAGGATTGTCAGATGGTATTTTGACTTTTACAAATGTTTCAGCCGTTAGCTGACCGGACAGCTTGTAAAAGTTTAATTTCAATTCCACCAGATTTTTTAAGGATTCAGGCGTGAGATTTTGAGGGAAACTTTTATTTGCCAATATTTGCCATTGCTGTTTCAATACGATAGAAAACCATGTGGGTTTGAGCGTAACGCTGGCAAAAACCAAAGCAAACGCTTTGATTGGCATGAAAGTTATAACTAATTTATAATTAAGCGATTATAATTGCTTAATCTAATAATACGTAGGGGCAAAGCGCCCCTCAATACGCAGCATATTATCAGCGCCCCCTTAAAAAGGTTTGGGAAAGCCGGAGCGCGGGGAAGGGAATAAGCTTGACCGCTTATCTTCGGGAAAATGAAATTTTGCTTGTAATCCTCGCGGTTTAGTGGTATATTCTTTATCAACGGGCAGATATAATAATTATCAGCCTTATAAGGACCGCGGCAGGGGCAAAAAATACGAACAGTGAAACCTGGCGGGCAAGCGGAGAGACGGGTAAATGCGGAAAAAATTTCATCCGGGCGGCGTAATCGAGTTTCATCCCTATTCGCTGGTTGAAATGCTGGTCGTCCTGGCAATCATCGCCATTCTCGCCGGCCTCGGCGCCGGCGGCTATCAGGCCGGGCGGCGCTGGCTGGCTACCATCCGCACCGAAGCGCTGCTGGCCAAACTCCGGCTGGCCATTCAGGCCTACAAAACCGACAAAGGCTATTACCCGCTGCCGCATAATAACGAAGTTAATTTCAAGCTGGATACCAATGCCAGGGATTTCGATTCCGGTTACTCCTCCGATGTTCGCCACCAACCACGCAATAATTTGAATTACTTTCTCGATTACGGCAAAATACAAGCTGACCAGTCTCAAAAAATTCATTCCGGCGACTGTAATTATTATTATGTCAAAGACGGCTGGCACGCGCCTTCGGCGACGATGACCGTATCGGGTCATGGGTATTCCTGGGGTGCGATAAAATACCGCTGTCCGGGACAGACAAATACCAATTCTTTCGATTTATATTCTGCCGGTCCCGACCGGCAGTTCGGCACAAGCGATGACATTTACGCCAAATAACGAGGTATTGGGGTGATCTGCAAAAATAAAAAACGGCTCATCCGGCATCAGTACACCATTATCGAATTGCTGGTGGTCCTGGTGCTTGCCGGGATTCTGATGGGAATCACCGTCGGCGGGATAAAGGGCGTGCTGGGTCGCCAGGGCGCCACCGGGGCAGTAAGGACGCTGGCCAATAAAATCTCCCTGGCGCGGTCGCTCGCGGTCTCCAGAAACCGTTACGTCGCCCTGCTCCTTCCGGACGACGACCAGCTCAACAGCGATCTGGGCGGTTCCCCGATCGCCAATAATACTGCCAATTTTGATGATTCTTATCTTTTTACCCAAAACCGCTTGTGCTATGTGACTAAAAATTCGACTACCGGCAATTATGAATTTGACTATTGGGTTAAAGACTATGAATGGCAACAGCTACCTGCTAAAACCGTCGCGTTCATCCGGTCGGAATCCACCGCGCCCGAGGACAGTTTTCCGGCAAAAGTTATTGACGTCGACGATTCTTCCGAAAAGACCAGTTCCGCCATCATTTTCAAACCTTCAGGCGCTTTGATAGATGCCAAGGATGTTATTGTGCGGGTTTACCGCGCGGCCTATCTTCCCGCCAATTCCAAAACCAAATTCTATTGGCAGGGCAAGGAAAACAAAAACCAAGGCTGGAAGATCGGCATAAAGGGCTTCACCGGCCGGGCAAAATACTGCCAGGGAGGCGAAAGTGTCGAAGCTGATTAAACCCGTACGTTGCTTCAATATGATCGAGATACTGCTGGCGCTGACCGTCATCGCCATCGGCATGACCAGCATCCTGGGGCTCTTCCCGGTCGGGCTGAACGCCTCCCGCGACGCCGTCGCCGAAAATTGCAGCGCCGACATTGCCGACCAGCTCATTACCTATTTCCGGGTAATTAATGAATCCGATAACGGGACGAACTATAATACTAATTTTGTCGGCAGCGGTTATAGCGATTCAAAATATTCAGGTACTGATATCGAAACCTTGTCAAATAATTTTTTGACCGCTTATAAAGCTGGAAATACTGTTGTTGGCAGTACTCCCACTATTACTAATTTTCCCAGGGTTGCTGATGGTTGGGCTATTTTCAGCAGTATTCACAATGGTATGTTTTTCGTAATTCAGGGGCCGAACTGTACTGCAAATCAAGGCAAACGGAGTATTGATTATTCCGCGATGGTTCTGATCTGGAAAAGTACGGTTCAGACTAAAGTCCGGAGATTTGACGACACGACCTGGTCGGAGTGGCCGGATTCCGCAGCCTCCGCAGCCTATACTTATTCGGCCGCCTTGAATATTGAATTGAGCTGGCCCCTGGAACTGCCCTATTCGGAACGAAAAAAACATTATTATCAAATCATAATCGTTAAACCGGCTTCCTGAATCGGTTAGAATTTTCAAGGAATATTAAATGACGCTAAGACGAAAATACAGTATTCTCCGTTATACGCTGGTCGAAGTCATGGTGGCGATGGGAATTTTCCTGATTCTGATGACCATAATGATGCAGTTCTTCACCTCCGCCCAGGGCCTGTGGAGCCTGTCTTCCAAAAGAAACCAGTTGTACGCCGATGCCCGGGTAGCGATGAACCTGATGACCAAGGAACTTCAGACCATGCTCTATCGCAATGACACCACCGACGGTTCCGGTATTTATCCGTTCTGGTATGAATGGACGGATGATATAGATTCAGACTTCGACCTCGGCCTCAGCAGCGGTATCAGGCCGCCAGTCATTAAAACCCATTTTGCGGCCAATAACGATTTACCGGTAAATGGCAGTACCCCATATTTGACCGCGCTTAATTTTATCGCCGCTACTGACCTGCCCCCGGTAGATGCCAAGGGTTCGAATACTTGTGAAATCAGATATATTTTTATTCCGATTTACTTTGACGGCAGCGGTTTTGGACTGAATAACGTCAGAGGCGGTTATCTGAAACGGAGCTGTATCGGCGAATACTATGACAGTACAACCCTTACAAATGATCAATATCCTTCTAACACCCCTTATAATTTTTATACTTACTATTATCGGGGAATCTATACTGCTCTTTCGAGTCCGTATAATATAAGGGTTGTTAATATCTGGAGCAATAATTCCACTGATGACCTTACTTATTTCAGTACTGTTATCAACGGGGTGTATTCGCTGCGCTTTACTTGTTACCGCTGGGATGATTCCAGCGGTTTGATTGAGCTTGACCCGATGAATCGAACCGCCCCCGGAAAAAAGCCTGATGGTAGCGGCGGCACCAGTGATATTACGACTTATCCGGCCTATGACACCGCCATGGGCACTCCGGTTCCGGTCGCGATCCGGATCGATATGAAACTGATGGCTCCCGAGGATCTGAAAAAACTGGCGCTGGCAATTTATAAGTCGGATACAGACCAAATCAGGGTGCTTAAACAAAAAATGCGGACTTTTTCCAAAGTGATTTATTTGGGCATGCGGAACAAAAATTAGTGTAATTAACGGACAAGAAATCAAGCGAGGCTGATATGAACCGATTATCTGTAAAATCCGTAAAACGGGAAAATGGGATCGCCCTGCTTTTCAGTTTGATCATCCTGTCGCTGCTGCTGATATTGACGCTGGCGTTCACGCTGGACTCAATGTTCAACCAGAAAGCGGCGTATAATTCGTCCAGCTCCAGTTCGGCCGGATTACTGGCCCAGGCACAATTAAAGAAAGTGTTGACCCTGATTCAATATTACGATATTAATTTCGACAGTGACAGCAGATTTTACTCCTATGCCGGTACCAGCACTGATCCCTATATGACAGATATGTTGAAAGACCGATTGAATACGCCGTTTATTTTAGATAATACCACCGATCCGTGTTTAACGCCTACACCTCCCAAAGTCCAATGGAACTATATCCGGAGCGGTCCGAACGCGACCGATCCGATTATCGGCAGAACCGCGTTCGTGGTCATTCCCGGGCTGATACCGCTTAATTCTTTAATCAGCAAAACCGTCGATGAATCCGGTAGTGCTGCGACTTTACCCGAAGTTTATAATGAAAGACGAGTGGGCAAAGAAGTCTCCGAGATAAATATCCGTAATTGTATGTACCAGATGAATGCAGGGGACGACCCTGCCACTTATACCATTACCCCAGCAATGGCGGATATATTTAACTGGCTCAAAACAGAAGATGACGTTACTTCTAACCGTGATGCCGGGAAGTTTACCGGGATCTGGCCGGACTATCTCTATATTTTCAGCGAGGAAATACTGAATCTGGGTTCGCCAATACCCGATGCCGGAGATCTGGCCAAATTTAAAGAAAATTTCGAAAAAACCTTCGTATTGGGGGCGCCGGAGGATAAAGAAGTCTTCTGGGCCGATCTGGATAATGACGGTAGCCTTGATTCCGGCGAGCTTTATTCACGCTTTAATCTCGTCAGAAACGACTGGTACACAGATCTTGCCGGCACTGCTCCTACAAATATAAATGATCTGAATTTCATCTATACGCAAATATTACTCGATTCGGCACATACCGGCACCCCTGCGCAAACCATGCAACAATGGGAAACTACGGATAACGCAGAAACATCGGTCGTCGGGCTGCCCTGGCTGGCGTGTTTCGGGTATCAGGCAGATGGCAATCAATATCCAAGCGGTACGGCTTTAACCGAAATCATGGGATCATTCAAGTACGCCGCGGCTGTTGATGATTACGTCGCGGTATTTCACCGGCGTTGTCAGATTGCCGCGAACCTGAAGGATTATTGCGATTCGGACAGCCGCCCAACCTCGGACGTTGACCCGACCACCTGGAAAGATCATGACAGTACCTCCACCGCCCCCATCTTTACCGGCAATGAAAAAACCCCTTATATCAATAAGGTCGGGATTCAAATCGACGCAGGCTTTACTAGGGACGAAGATAAAAATACCGCAACACTTGCCATAAAACCGCTTGTCGGGCTGATCAATATCTACGGCGCTGCCTGGTCTGTTGACTTGCGGGTCAGAATTATAGGAAGTGTTACCGTGGCCTGCGAAATAGCCGGTAATCCTATAGTATTGGATACGGATCCGGGGGCGGCAGGTGCAGATTCAGTGATTCCCTTTGATACGACGATTCTCGTTACTTCTTCTACTAACTGGCCGGGCGGCGGTTATTCTCACTTTCTGGAAGGAACAATAACGAACGGAACTACTACGGCCGTTGACGCGGAAGATGACGATACGGTTGAAATTAATATAACCGCAGTAAATATTGATAAAGTAATTTTATATGACGCCACTACCACAACCTACGGGTATGATTACGTCAAGAATTTGACTTTATCCGACATAACCACGGCTTCCCCGTTTACAGCGTTTTCCGCTTCTTCTACTCCGGGAACAGCGAATTCATGGTATGGATTTGAAGTAAATGATCCGCGCCAGGATCTGAACCCGGGCGACTGGGTGCAATATCCGCCCAGCACTACCCAATCCACACCGGCCGGGAAGGTCCAAGATGTGTTTTCCCTGAATTCATCGGACGCTACTATCTGCGAATCCAACGCGGCCAATTCATTCCGCACCCCCGCGACCAGTTCTCCGGCGCGAGTCGCACCCAGCGCCGGCGACGACGCCGAAACCAATGACGATCCCGCGAACTGCCATCTTTCGACCGCCTATATCAGGAACGCGCGGATGGAATCGCCGTGGGAACTGGGTTTTATTCATCGCGGCAAAGCCTGGCAAACCATCAATTTAAAAGTCTATGACACCGGCAAGGCGTATCAAACGGCAACTATGGCCGGCAGCACCAACAGATATATTGCCGGCGGCGGAACTTATGCCGCGGGAGACGCCAACATTATCGATCAGATCAAAATGACGGCCAGTCCGACGAGTTCCCAAAAGATTAATTTAAATGCTCCGTCATTAACGGTCTTCAAGGCACTGCTGTCCCAACTCCGGTATGGCGGGGCCATCGATAGTTCCATGAGTATAGCTTCGCTTGCCGGTTATGGCACTACCGCCGCCGGCACCGAGCTGACTTCTCCCCAAATAACGACTATCGCCGGGAGCATTGCTGACAAATATGAACTAAGCACTTCGAGCCTGGAACAATGTTTGACGCGGGCATCGGTGGTTGATCTGTTGTTGTTGTCCGGCAGCTCCACACCGGCATTGGGCACGGTTACCGATGCGGCTCAGGAGGAACTGATCGGGAAAGTGGTGAACCTGACGAAAATTGACCGCCGTGCGAGTAATTTCACGATCATCATTCTGGCGCAGGCGATCAAGGATATCGGCGGCAGTGGTTCCGATATTCAAGTAACAAAAACTTCTGCTAACGGATCCACTGATCAGGTTCAGTGCCAACTCGGCCATTTTGATATCACTCCCGGAACCGATTCTGATCCCGATGAGTGGCGTGATGATGTCTATGGCGATGAAGTTACCGGGGAGCAGAAAATCCTGGTCCGGGGTTATCGGGATATTTACGGCAAAGTTACGATAACGAATTACCAATATCTCGATTGATCTATACTCTATACGGTTGCAATTTTAACTTTGACGAGCAGGATTATGGTTTGGATTTTCGTCTTGCGATTGAGGGGCGATATGAATATCGTCCGAAATCGCAATGCGGAAATACGGCCATAAGACGCTCGCCGCGTTGCAGTTGCGATCTTTTGAGCCGGCTCCGCAATCTTCGAGCGCCTTCGATACCCCGGTATCGGCGGCCTCACAGAATGCGAATCCATGCTCAAAATCTTCGCAATCAAAGTTAAAATTGCAACCGTATAGAGTAATAAGTAACTGATAACTTTAAAGAGTAAAAACCATGCGTAAAATTAATTTATGTTTATTGCTGGCATTGGTGGCCGTCGGTATGAGTTGGGGAAAAACCGGGGAGAAAACTCCGGCCGACAAGGAACGCGAACGGCTTATCCGGCAAATCAATGCCACTTTGGAACAAACTACGGTGCTGGAATACCTGAAAAAATGCGTGCAGGATATTCAGCGGGGCGGTAAGGACGGCAAGGCATTGCCGACCAGCCAATATTCGATTTACGATACGGTGTTGCGCATGTATTCCCAGCATCGCTGGTTCATTGCGGACACGGGACTCAGCCGGGAATGGTTTGCTGAAGTACGGAAGCTGATGCATTATCTGTACATCACCCGGGACATCATCCAGACTTCCATCCACAATCATCAGACGGAAACGGCCAAATGTAAAAAAGCGGCGGAATACTTCAATACCGCCTATGTTCGTTTTGCCAAACTGGTAGACAACCCGGTCAAAGTCCCGGCCAAAGTCCAGCGCCAGGCGCAACTGCAAAAGGTGCTGTGGCAAAAAAAGATGCGCGAAAAATACAAAATCCGGGTGAATGAATAAGCCAAATATCTGTATCTTAGGAGCGGGGCGCAGCGGTCAAGCGGCGGCGCGGCTTGCGGAATGTCTCCGGCTGTCCGCCCGGATGCTGACCGACGACGACACGGTTTCCCCAAACGATAATTTCCTGGACGTTGACTTGATCATCGTCAGTCCGGGAATCCCGCCGACGTCCCCGCTGTACCGGGAAGCCGTCGCCTCGAGGCGGGAAATTATCAGCGAGCTTGAATTCGCCGCCCGGCATTTTCCCGGCAAATACTTCGCCGTCACCGGCACCAACGGCAAAACCACCACCACGGAACTGACGGTCCAACTGTTACTGGCCGCCGGGGTAAACGCCGTCGCCGCCGGAAATATCGGCAATGCGTTCAGCGCAGTCTGCGCCGGGGTACTGAGCGGCGGACTGCCGCCCGACACGCTGCCGGTAGTCGAAGTAAGTTCGTTTCAGCTCGAACGCGTCCGTGATTTCGCACCGCTGGCCGCGGCAATACTCAATGTCGCTGACGATCACCTCGACCGTTATCCCGGGGGACTGGCGGAATACGGAATGATCAAAGAACGGATTTTCAATCACGTTCCGCCCGCAAACCGGATTTACGGCATTACTTATAAACCCGGCTGGACGGAATCACGGGCTGAAATCGAAAACGGCCTGGTGAAACTGGACGGGCTGGAAGTGATTGCCGTCGCCGACCTGCCGCTGCAAGGCCGCCATAATCAGGAAAATGTCCTGGCGGCGCTGGAACTGGCCGTCCGGGGTCTGGATTCAACGGCGGCGCAAATTCCGGCGTTCCGGAACGCGCTCTCGGCCTACTCCCCCGCCCGGCATCGACTCGAAAAAGTCCTGGAAAACAACGGCATCACTTACGTCAACGACTCCAAGGGCACCAACCCGGCCGCCGTCATCGCCGCATTACGCAGCATTCCCGGCGCTGACCGGAATATCCGGCTGATCCTGGGCGGCCTGGATAAAGACATGGATTTTTCCCCGCTGAACGATTATGCGGCGCGGATCAGAAAAGCCTATCTTACCGGCCAATGCCGGGAAAAACTCTACCGGACTCTGCATGACCGCCTGGATTGTGAACAATTCCCGGATTTCGACGTCTGCGTCCGCGCTGCCTGCCGCGAAGCGGTAACCGGCGACACGGTGCTGCTGTCACCCGGCTGCGCGAGTTGGGATATGTTCAAAGACTACCGGGAACGGGGTGACCGTTTCGGTGAATTAGTCCGGTCTCACGGTTTTACTGACGTTTTTATCCCCGATCACCGCAAATTGCAGCGCTGAAACCAGCGTCAGCAGCAGACCCGCCTGGATAATACAGATCAGCGCGGTTTTGAAATTTCCCCAGAGCACCGGCAGAACGCTCAACCCGAGCAGCAAACTCAGCAAATGCACCATAAAAACCGCGCGTTTGCGGCTCATGCCCATTTTAACGAAGCGGTGCGAAATATGATTATGATCGCCGATATAAATCGGCCGGCCGGCCCGAAGCCGAATCACTACCACCGCCAGCGTGTCGAACAGCGGCACCGCCAGCACGAACAGCGGCACCAGAATGGAAAACAGGGAATTTTCTTTGGAACAGGAATAATAGGTTACACTCGAGCTGATCACCGCCGTCAGATAACCGAGCAGGTGGCTGCCGGAATCGCCCATGAAAATGGTGGCCGGGGAATGATTGAAAAACCAGAACCCTACCCCGACCCCGCAGGTCAGCGCCCCGAGCGTCGCGACAAAATACTGACCATTGATCGTCGCCGCCGCCGCAAACAGCCCCATCGCAATAGTAACGGTACCAATTGCCAGGCCGTCCATATTGTCGAAAAAATTGATGGCATTCATCAGCAGCATGAACCAGGCGATGGAAACGGCGCAGGCTATCACCGGTTCAGAGAAAAACAATGAAATCCTTACCTGCCCCCAAACTACCACCACCGCCGCGATCAGGAATTGACCGCCCAATTTAACCAGGGCGCTCATTCCGAAACGGTCGTCAATCAAGCCCAGCAGCATCGCTCCGAACGCCCCCGCACAAATAATCAGCAGCCGTCCGAACACGAGCCGGACGCCGCCCAGGCTGCCGGCCAGCCCCGAAGGAATGTCCGCCGCCATGGTTTTCAAGGCCAGGCAGCTCAGTCCGATAACCGATATCCACGCACAAAACATCGCCACGCCGCCCAGCAGCGGAATAGCTTTCCGGTGCCCTTTATGACCTTCATTCTGGGGTTTGTCCATAAAATCGGTCAGTTCCGCAAGTTTTTGAAACACCGGAGTCAGGCAGAGGGTCAAGATCATGCCCGCCGTGAAAACAAACAGGTAAAGGTGCTGCCATAAGAAATCCATTGAAAACCTCAGGGTAAAATTAATGATGAGAATTAAAATACAGCATATTTGCGTTTAATTCAAAAAAACTTATCCTGTAACCGGTTGAAAAAAATATATTTTGCCAACCGGCATATTGACCGGAAGAAAAAAGAAAGGTATATTACTAAAGCGATTTAGCAGGTATTTTTCGCGGAATGACCAAATATAGAGGCGGTTATGGATATTGCAAGGACTATTGAGCGTTATGATAATGAATTAATCAATTCGGTTATTCCTTTCTGGCAAGACCATTGCGTGGATACGCAATATGGCGGTTATTTCACTCTGCTGGACCGGGACGGCAGCGTTTACGACACCACGAAATACCTGTGGATGCAGTGGCGGATCGTTTATATGTTCGCCACCTTGTACACAACGCTTCAGCGCCGGAAAGAATGGCTGGATATCGCGGTTGAAGGGTTTGACTTCCTGGCCGAATACGGCAAGAGCGAAGACGGCAGCTATTATTTCGCGCTGAACCGCCGGGGAGAACCGGCGATGGCCCCGTTCAGCATTTTTTCCGACTGTTTCGCGGCAATGGGCGCCGCAGCATTGTTCAAGGCGACCGGCGATGAACGCTACAAAGCCGAAGCCGATTCCGCCATGAACACCTACCTCCGCCGTCTGGACCATCCCCGGGGCAGATGGGAAAAAAGCCTGCCCGGCCGTGGCTGCCGCCTGGCGCTGGGTCATTACATGATCCTGGCTAATTTGGGCAACGTTTTGGCCGACTGTCTCAAAACCGATGAATACGCCGCCGCCACTGCGGATGCGGTCGATATGGTGACAAACCGGTTCTGGAATCCGGAATTGCAGGTAATGTTCGAGCATATCAACCGGGGCGGCGGTTTCGATCTGGATTCGTGCGCCGGGCGCTGCGTCACTCCCGGCCATGGCCTGGAATCGATGTGGTTCATCCTCCAATACGCCGAAAAACACGGCAGAACCGATTTAATCGGGCGCGCCTGTAATTATATTTACGGACTTTATCAATTCGGACTTGACCGGGAATACGGCGGGCTGTATTATTTCATGGATGCTCTGGGCAAACCCCACCTCGAACTGCAGTGGGACATGAAATTATGGTGGGTGCACAACGAAGCTCTGATCGCCGCGCTGTACGCGTGGCGGTTATCCGGCGAGGATAGATTCAGGGTGATGTTCGAAGAGCTCGACGCCTGGACCTGGAAACATTTTCCCGATCCGGAATACGGGGAATGGTTCGGTTACCTGAACCGCCGCGGGGAACCGACTCACCTGCTGAAAGGCGGCAAATGGAAAACCTTTTTTCACCTGCCGCGCGGCCTGCTGCTCTGCGGCGAACAGCTCCGGGCGCTGAATGAACGGGACCGGGCGGAGTGAAAATTTCCAATGAATAACGGAAAAATACACCGCGCAACGCTTAAAGACATTGCCGAACGGGCGAAGGTCTCGCTGACCGCAGCGTCCATGTTCATCAACGGCAAAGCCGCGAAATATCATTTGGCGGAAGCGACCTGCAAGCGCATCCAAAAAGCCATTGCCGAACTCAATTACATTCCCAATCTCCATGCCCGGGCAATCGCGTCCAAGCGCACCCTGCTGCTGGGGATGATCATCAGCAGCGACATCGGTACTTCGTTCTGGCTGAACATCCTCAGCGGTATTGAAGCGGTCGTCGCCAAAGATGATTACCATCTGATCCTGTCGGTTTCGCACGACGACCCGGTCAAAGAGCGGGCGTCGATCGAATTCATGCTGAACAAGGGGATCGACGGGCTGTTCATCAGCACGCTGCTCGGCAAAAAAGACAATCATGATTTCCTGCGGCAACTGCAGACGCGCCTGCCGGTGGTAACCGTCAATCAAGGCGTCGATGAAGTCTCCGGCGTTTTCAACGACAACTATCTGGGCGGGGAACTGGCCGCTGAATGCCTGCTGAAATACGGTCATCGGCGAATTGCCTATATCGGCATCATGAACATTCCCCGGATAATAGCTTTTAAGGCGCGGCTGGCGCGGCACGGCATCAAATGCGCCTTCTTTCCCTCCGCCGCAGAATTCATGAAATATTACCGGGAATTCAGCGCCGTATTCTGTTTCAGCGATTATGTGGCGGTGGAACTTTACAACCTGGCGGCAATCGCACAACTGGATATTCCCCGGGATTTTTCGGTGATCGGCTATGATAACATGGATTTTGTCCGGTTTACCCGCCCGCGTCTGACGACCATCGAACAAAGCAAGAAGGAAATCGGCATCAGCGCCGGGGAAATAATGATGCAGGCCCTGCAATCCGACAGCACTCCCCGGAAAATAGTCCGAAAAATCTTCAAACCCCGGCTGATTGACGCGGAAAGCGTTGATTACGAAACCTAGACAACACCATCAAAAGTACAAAAAAAATAAAAAATGGCGGATGCAACGCCTCCGTGGTCCAGCAGCGGAACACGCTGGTCGAGCCTCTCGGAGGCTCGAAATTGGATCGCGCAACTTGTTGCGCATAAATTTCGCCCGTTGGAGACGGGTAACCAGCGCTTTCGGCCGCTGGACCACCGACCAGAACAAGTTCTGGACTTTTTTACTTTTGTCGGCCCCGTCAAATTATTCCGTTAAAAAATTTCCTGTTTTTTTGGCAATATTCCGATTTGACATACTGTCGATCCGCGGTATCTTCCTCAAAAATAGTAACGCCTTTTGATATTGCCGGCCGGGCCAGATAATTCTGGACAATTATAATGGTTCTAGATACATTAAAATACTGGTATTTTTTTATTTTGCTGCTGCCGTTGAGCAGTCGAGTTTTCGCTGGGGAAAACCTGCTGCCGAATGGAAACTTCGATGCCGGCGAAAACGCGGCGCTCTACTGGGAAACCGTGGATAATCTGACCAGTTTTTGGGTAACGGAAAAGGGGCGCGGCCGGGTGCTCAAACTGGATTCCCGGGTTGACCGCCATCAGGCGCTCGCCCGGCGCGCCGAACTCAAGACCAATCCGGCGGCCCGGCCGCCGGCGGCGATCATCCCGCAACAGCCGCTAAAAAGCATCGGAGCCAACGAGGGAGCGGTGCTGGATTCCGATTTGATTGCCGTCGTTCCCGGCCAAAGTTATACTTTGAGCGTGGACATCAAAGGGCACTGCGGAATTATTGTCTGGATCAAGGGTTTCATGCCGCACCCCCGGCGAAAGCAGTTGACGGATTGCTACCAGACCCGTCTGAACGTCAAAGACGGCAGTCCGAACGCCTGGAAAACCTATTCCATGACCTTCAACCCGACCCGGCATATGCCCCGCACCAGTAAAATGAAAGTCCGTATTTTCGTTTACTGGCCAGTCGGGGTAGCCTGTTTCGACCGCGTGCAAATCACCAAAATTTCTGCTTCAGCTCCGCCGTCTGCGCCTCGTTAAGCTCGACGCCGTCTCCGGTCAGCGGCCCCTCGCAGATCAAGGTGGTTTTGGCGGCGTTTTCCAGCACCTCCAGCCGGTCGAAGGCCTGCAATAAATTTGCGCCCAGGGTGATGATTCCGTGGTTCTGCATAACGATACAGGCGGCATTCCCGGCCGCGGCATCCCCGATGATTTGAGCCAGCGCCTCGGTTCCCTGGCAGGCATAGGGCGCATAGACGATTTCTCCGAGCACGACGAACGCCTCCGCCAGATAACGATTTGAAATCCGGCGGCGGGAAGCCGCAAACGCCCCTGCCGTCACCGGATGTGCGTGAATCACCGCCTGCACTTCCGGGCGGCAGCGGTAAATTTCCACATGCATTCTCGACTCGATCGTCGGTTTGAACGTCTTGCCTGCAATGTTGCAATTCATATCCAACACGCCGATCTGATCCGCAGTCATGCGGCCTTTGTCGGTGGCCGACGGCGTAATCAGCACTTTATCGTCGCAGCGCGCCGAAATATTGCCCCCGGAGGTCGTGGTCAGACCGCATTGATAGAGACGGCACATGAAATAGGCGATTTCCTCGCTCAAAAGCTTAATTTTGTCCATTTTCCAGCCTTTATTTATGATTCAGCCTTGTTTTAGGGGTGTCCGTTAATATATTTTAATTCAATGACAATAACAATAACCATAAGAGGAGAATCTCATGAAACTCGGCATCATCGGCGGCAGCGGGCTTGATCAAATCGAAGAAATCCAAAATCTCTCCAAACAAAAAATCAGTACCCCGTTCGGCGATCCTTCCGACGTCTTTACCTGCGGCACGCTCCATGGCCAGAAAATCGTCTTTCTGCCGCGGCACGGCAAAGGCCACCCCCTGGCTCCGGGAGAGCTCAACCATCGCGCCAACATCTTCGCCATGAAAAAACTCGGGATCACTCATATTTTAAGTATTTCCGCCGTGGGCAGCCTCAAAGCGGAAATGAGACCCCGGGACGTAGTAATCGTCGATCAATATTTCGACCGCACCAAAAACAATACCGAACATACGTTTTTCGGCAACGGCATCGTTGCCCATATTGCCTTCGCCCATCCGGTCTGCCCACAAATGGCGGAACTGGCCACCAATGCCGCGGAGCTGGCAATCGTCAATTCCCCCGATCCTTCCCGCAAAGTCCACCGGGGCGGCATTTACGTCAACATGGAAGGCCCGGCCTTTTCGACCCGGGCCGAATCTAATTTTTACCGGTCGATCGGAATGTCGGTGATCGGCATGACCAATCTGCCGGAAGCCAAGCTGGCCCGCGAAGCCGAAATCTGTTATACGACCGTCGCCATGGTTACCGATTACGACTGCTGGCATCCGGAAACCGATCACGTCACCGTCGATATGATCATTGCCAACCTGACCGCCAACGTCGGCCTGGCCAAAGACATCATCCGGTTAGTCATCGACGCCATGGGAAATCTCGAAGTTTCCTGCACTTGCGGGAGAGCTCTGGGAAACGCCATTATCACCAATCCCGAGCTGATCTCCCGGGAAACCAGGGTCCAGCTCCAGCCGATTATCGGAAAATATCTTAAATAAAAGAAGACGCACCGAGGTTCAATGCCGACCGGCGTCGGGAAAAAGTTTTTCCCGCGCTTCGTAAAGATCGGCAACAACGGTTATTGCCGGGTCTGAATTTTCAGCGGGCATGGAATTTGCGGCATTAAGCCGCACTAAAGTGCCGATCCCGGCCCGGCGTCCGGCTTCCATATCGCGGCTTTGGTCGCCGATAAATATACACTCCGATAAATCCAGTTGAAAATCATCCCGCGCCCGCAGCAGCATGCCGGGATTGGGTTTGCGGGCCGGGCAGTCCCGGCGATAACGCTCCAGCACCGCGTCAATCAAATGCGGACAGGCGTAAACTCCGGAAATCTCGATCTCGTGTTCGGCAAATTCCCGCATCATCCATTCCGTTACTTTCAGAAAATCGGCTTCGGTGTAATACCCCCGGCCAATACCGGACTGATTCGTAACGACGATAATGCGGTAATCGAGGCCGGCGGCGGCCCGGCATAAATCAAAAATCCCGTCGACAAAAGCGAAATGCTCTATCTTGTGCAGATAATCTGTATCCCGGTTGATTACGCCGTCCCGGTCAAGAAACAGGGCGCGACGGCTGGAAAGCAGGACTTCGGACGGGGAGTCCGGGGTATAGATAAACATCGGCCACCTCGGGTTATGGGTCTTTTTCGATAAAAATAACCCTATCTCGCTATTTTCCAAACCCCTGACCAGCAAAAAATCGATCTTTTTTAATGCCGCCCGGCGGTTTTGAGCGGGAAATCAAAGCCGGTAGAATATTTTTGCCTTTTTCCCCGGCAAAGCGGGTATAACTGCTTGATATTTATGCTTTTTTTAATTATACTTTTAACAGACACCTGTTAATGGAATTCAGCGGCGCGGCTATGCATCAGGTAAAAGAAACGGTTTTACGGAAAAACGTCCAGGAACAGCAGGAGCCTTCCCGGTACAAGGTACTGTTGCTCAACGACGATTATACGACCATGGACTTCGTGATTATGGTATTGATGGTTATTTTCCATAAGTCTTTGAAAGAAGCCCGGCAAATCATGCTCCATGTGCATCGGAACGGGAAAGGGCTTTGCGGCATATACGCCTTTGAGGTCGCCGAGACCAAAGCCGCCCAGGTCAGCGTAATGGCGGAACAGCATAAGTTTCCGCTGAAATGCGCCCTGGAGGAGGAATGACCATGGGCACGATGCCGCTGCCGACCGGAGAACTGCGCGAAATTCTCTCCCGGGCGGCTAATTTCGCCGCCGAACTCAAACACGAGATGATTCTGGCTGAACACCTGCTCTTTATAATGAGCAAGGATGAAAAGATCAGCTATCTTTTCGACAGTTTAAGTCTGGATGCCAGGGAACTGCGCGAAAAATTATGGCAGTTTCTGGTCCGTAAAATAGAAAAAACGGATACCAATGTTCCTCCGGTGGAATCGGTTACCCTGAACCGGATTCTGCACAATGCCCTCCACAAAGCCGCCGGCTGCGAAAAGGAAAACGTCACCGTTGTTGATGTCTTTGTCGCTTTGCTGGACGAAAAACAATCCCACGCCTGTTATTTTCTGCAACAGGCGGGTCTCGAACAGTATCAGGTCATCAAGGAAATCTCCAGTGACGATTTTTACCACCAGGAGGAAGATGATTCAGAGGAATTCAACCTCTTTCCCGAACTCGGAGAAATGGGAATCGAATTTAAAAACGACGATGAGGATGAGGATGAAACCGATGAATCGACGTTCGACGAAGAGCCGGACCGAACAGTTAACGAACCGAAATTCAAATACTTGCGCCGTTTTTCAGTAAACCTGACCGAACAAGCCCGGCAGGGCGCTATCGATCCGATCATCGGCCGGAAAATGGAACTGCAACGGGTCATGCAAGTGCTTTGCCGGCGCAAAAAGAACAATCCCGTCCTGGTCGGCGAAGCCGGTGTCGGCAAAACCGCGCTCGTCGAAGGCCTGGCCCTGGCGATCGTCCATGAAACCGTGCCCGAACGCCTGAAAGACTATAATATCTGGGCCCTGGATATGGGCGCGTTGATCGCGGGCACCAAGTTTCGCGGGGAATTTGAGGAACGGCTGAAAAAAGTAATCGATGACCTGAAGCAATGTGAAAAAGCGATTCTGTTCGTCGATGAAATCCACGTCGTCGTCGGTGCCGGCGCAGTCAGCGCCGGTTCGCTGGACGCGTCGAACATCCTCAAACCGGCACTCGGTACCGGACAGATAAAATGCATCGGCATAACCACTTATGATGATTATAAAAACCACATCCTGAAAGACAAAGCATTCAGCCGCCGGTTTCAGAAAATCGACATAAAAGAACCCTCTGAAGACGATGCGGTGGCGATCCTGAAAGGTCTGAAACCATATTATGAAAAACATTATCACCTCCGGTTCTCGGAACCGGCCCTGGTTCGGGCGGTAGCCTTAAGCGCCCGCCATATCAATGACCGCTTCCTGCCGGACAAGGCCATCGACGTAATTGATGAAGCCGGGGCCCGGAACGCGCTGCTCGATCATAAGCGCCGCCAACTCATCGACGTTGCGGACATCGAGGCCGTAGTCGCTCAAATGGCCAATATCCCGCCGGCGCGGCTCGCCGCTTCCGATCACAAAAAACTCGCCTCGCTGGAAGACAACCTGCGTGCCGTGGTTTTCGGTCAGGATGACGCAGTCAAGCAAGTTGCAACTGCGGTGAAAATCGCCCGGGCCGGCATCGGCAACAAGGAAAAACCGATGGGTTCGCTGCTGTTCTGCGGCCCTACCGGCTGCGGCAAGACGGAACTGGCCCGCCAGCTCGCCGGCCAGCTGGGAATCGCGTTCGTCCGTTTTGATATGAGCGAATATTCGGAAAAACATACCGTTTCCAAGTTAATCGGCAGCCCCCCGGGATATGTCGGGTTTGAACAGTCCGGCTTGTTGACCGAAGCATTGATTCGCACTCCGCACTGCGTGGTATTGCTGGATGAAATCGAAAAGGCGCATCCGGATATTTACAATATCCTGCTGCAAATCATGGATTACGGAACTTTAACCGACAATAACGGGCGAAAAGCGGACTTCCGCAACGCGATAATCATCATGACCAGCAATGTCGGGGCAAAACTGCTGGACGCGAACAGCATCGGATTCAGCGGCAACACCCAGACTGAACTGGCAACGCGCAAAGAAGTGGAAAAATATTTTTCGCCGGAATTCCGCAACCGGCTGGATTCGATAGTCTATTTCAATCCCCTGTCGCTGGAATTAATGAAAAAAATTGTCCGGAAATTTATCGGTTTATTGGCGGTTGAATTGCATACCTGTAAAGTTTCGCTGCAATTGACGGCGGCCGCGGTCCGGTGGTTTGCCGCCCACGGTTACGATTCCAGAATGGGAGCGCGGCCGCTGGAACGTCTCATCAAAAAGGAAATTCAGGAAAAACTGGCGGATGAGATCCTGTTCGGCAAACTGACTCGGGGCGGCAGCGTTAAAATCTTCGTCAAAGGCAAATCTCCGGTTCTTAACCTGATTCCGCATGCCGGCGGACGTACTCAAATAAAAAAACCGTCGCGGCCTGAGCCGCGTTAAGAGATTCAAAGCGGCCCGGCATCGGGATCGTAACCCGTTTCGCCCCGGTAACTTCGCCGACGCCATGCGCCTCACTGCCGATAATGATCACTGATTTCGTATACAGCTCCGGCTCGGTAAACAGATTCACCCCGGCATGCGGATCGGTAAGATAGAAAGCCCGATAACCGTATTCCCGGGCGGTTTCGGCCAGGGTATCCAAATCCGGAAAACCGCGCAGGCGCAGTGAAAACTGCGCCGCCGTCGCAGCGCGGATGGTTTTATCGTTAAACGGGTCAACCGAACCCTCCGTATACCACAATTCCGTCAGGCCGGCCGCCCGGACGGTACGCAATATGGTCCCGAAATTGCCCGGATCGCCGACGCGGTCGAGTACCGGCAGAAAATCATCTGTGGGCGAAGCCCCGGCAAAGGCCGGCGACGCGGCAACACAGAGAATTCCCTGGGCATGAATTGTCGCTGCCAGCTGACTAAATTCCCGGTCGGAAATTTCATAGCAAACCGGACTCAATTCAAAATCCGGGCACAGCGCCTCGCGGCAAACCGTAAACCGCACCAGTTCCGGGGCCGCTTGCAGGAGTTCCCGGCAGCAGCGCAGACCTTCGCAAACGCAGAGGCCGGTTTTTTTGCGGCCGTGCCGCGTATACAGAGACTTTATCAACGCCTTTTGCGGTTGCGGTAAATGTCTCATTGCTGAAACGGTTACAGTTTTTGTCTTGGCGGTTTGACGGATTCGGCAGGAATTTTTTGGGAGGATTCCGGCAGTCTGACCAGGATGAATTTGGCCTGCGAAACCCAGAATACCGCCGCCTGATTATACATGCCCGGTTTTATTACACTCGCCCGGTTGAGATATTTACGGGCTTCATTGTTCTTTTTCAGTTCAAAATAAAGGCGGCCGGCCCCGTAATGGGCTTCACAACCCAACTCGTCCGGCAGTGAAACATCCGCTCCGACAGCCGCAAATTTGGCGGCGGCGGCCTCCTTTTTCCCTTCCAGTTCCAGCGTATAAGCTTCATCCAGATTAATGCGCCAGACCATTTCGCGCGGAAGGTCAGAAGCCCGCAGCGCGCGGAACTGTTCATACACGCGATCATATTTTTTCTCATTAAGATAAAGTTTCGCCAGGCGCAGACGGGCATCATTCGCGGCCGGATAACCGGGATAGGCTTTTATCACCGACAGCAATTCCTTTTCGGTACGGGCATTGCAAATCGCGTCATTCGCCTGCTTCTCGGCGGTTTTCCGGGCATCGGCAATAACCACCCACAACGCCACCCCGATAACGATCGCCGCCGCTACGCCCGCAATCTGTTTCCAGTAAGTCGTTGCAAAGTGTTCAAATTTATCGAAATCATCCAGTAAAGCATCGGTTATTTCCGCATCCAGCGCCTTCTTCTTGTTTTTATCCACCGCCATTATCCATAAATCCTTATAAAATATTGCCGTTTTAAAAACAACTTCAATCTCATAAACTAAACCGGATTGATACTGAAATCAATCCGGCGTAAATATTTTTTGCGGATTTTATCCGGGGATGATTAACCAAACTTGTTTTTCCCGGTTCGAGACCATATATTAAGTTTTTTCTGATAAACGACCAACCGGATACCGGAAAAATGAAAAAATTTGAACAGCTTTTTGCAGAGCTCAAGGCAAAAGTCGCCGTTCAGGAGGCTAACTCCCGGACCGTCGAAGAATTCAACCGGGGCAAGCATTTCATCGGGAAAAAGCTTGTCGAGGAGGCCGCTGAAGTCTGGATGGCCTCCGAACACGAAAGCCGGGCGCGGGCGGCGGAAGAAATAGCGCAACTGCTTTATCACCTGCAAGTCATGATGCTCGCCGACGGCCTGGAACTGGATGATGTTTATCACTACCTGTAACGGTATCATCAAAGGAATTAACCATGTTGCGAATCGCTATTCCCAATAAAGGCGCATTATCGGAAAAGGCGGCGGGACTGCTCCTGGAGGCCGGTTATAAATGCTCCCGTTCCGGACGGGAACTGGTCGTGACCGATGAAGAAAATTCGCTTGATTTTGTTTTTCTCCGGCCACGGGATATTGCCGTTTATGTCGGTAAAGGCATCCTTGACCTGGGGATTACCGGGCGTGACCTCGCGGTTGACAGCCGGGCCGGAGTAGTTGAAATCCTGGAGCTCGGTTTCGGAAAATCCGCGTTGCGCTATGCGGTTCCGGAAGCTTCAGAACTCATACCGGAGCATTTTCACGGCCTGAGCATCGCCACTTCCTACCCGGAAATTGTCCGGCTCGACCTGGAAAGGCGCAGTATCGCCGCCCATATCGTCCGGCTCGACGGCGCTGTGGAAATTTCCATCCAACTCGGGGTCGCCGACGCCGTTGCCGACGTGGTGGAATCCGGGCGGACGCTGAAAGAAGCCGGGCTGAAAGTCGTCGGGGAGGCATTGATGTATTCCGAAGCAATCCTGATCGCCCGCAATCGCGGGACCGCCCGCAACCCGGAAGTAAAACGCCTGCTCGGGCGGCTGCGCGGTATTCTGGTAGCCCGCCAATACGCGATGGTTGAATATGACATTCCCCAGGAAAAATGCGCCAAGGCGTGCAAATTGACCCCCGGAATCGAATCTCCGACGCTGTCGCCGTTGAGCAAACCCGGCTGGGTTGCCGTTAAAGCGATGATAAAACACCATGAAAGCAATCGCATCATGGACGAACTGCATAAAATCGGCGCGCGCGGCATTATCGTCACCGAGTTGCAGTCCTGCCGTCTTTAAGTTCTTTGCTTTCAGGGAAAAACAAGTTTGTTTTTCCCTGAAACATAGGGATAAAGCGTCCAACGCGGCAGGTACTGAAAGAATCATAATTTTAAAATCGAGCTCAGTGCCCGCAGGGCGGGAGCGAAGATTTTTTGCTCTCCCGCATTATACCGGGAGGCCTCGACGGCACCGAACATTTCCCGGTATAACGCGGACCGACCAAGGCAAGGAAGCGTAAAGATGCAGGGCATTGCCCTGCCGCCGCCTGCGGAAAGCGCAGAGGGGGTTTGGGGGGCGAAGGGCTCACCCAAAAAAGAGGGGGCAAGCATAAATAACATTAACCTGTTAATTAATAAGAAAATAAATAAAAAATAATACCGGGAAATTTGACAGAACCCCGACTTTTAGAAGGACTTAAAAAAATGAGTATTTTTACCGATCGGGCTAAAACCGTAATCGATGTTGAGATCAAGGGATTGCAGATGATCCGCGACCACCTCGACGAAAAATTCGACATTCTGGTGGAAAAATGCGCCGCTACGGTCAAAAAAGGCGGCAAACTCATCCTGACCGGCATTGGAAAAAGCGGCTATATCGGTCAGAAGATCGCGGCCACGCTGTCCAGCGTCGGTTCTCCGGCAGTGTTCATGCATCCGGTTGAGGCGCTGCACGGCGACCTCGGCATCATGCAGGGCAACGACCTGGTGCTGGCCATCAGTTACAGCGGGGAAACGGAAGAGCTTTTATCGGTGCTGACCCCGGCCAAGCGGCTGGGAATGCCGATCTTTGCCATTACCGGTTTCCCGGAATCCTCTTTGGCTAAACTTTCCGACTTTACGCTGCCGATGACGGTCGGCGAGGAAGCCTGTCCGTTCAATCTGGCTCCCACCACCACCACCACCGCACTGCTGGCCCTGGGCGACGCCCTGGCCCTGGTGCTGCTCGATAATTACGGTTTTACCCGGGAAGATTTCGGCCGGCTTCATCCCGGCGGCGCGATCGGTCGGGCTGTAACCATGCGCGCCGGGGACATCATGCGCTCCGGCAGCCATTTTGCGCTGGTTTCTCCGGAAACCCCGGTAAGGGAAGCGCTGTTCAAAATGACCCAGGCCCGGTGCGGCGCCGCCGTGGTAGTTGACGGAGAACGCCGCCTGGCGGGAATTTTTACCGACGGCGATTTCCGGCGCCATGCGGAACAGGATATCAACGTATTGTCGAAAGTTATCGGCGCCGTCATGACCACCAATCCCGTGGCGGTGAAAGCGGAGGCGCTGGCGGTTGAAGTGCTGAAACTGGTCGAAGACCGCCATATCAACGATGTCATTGTTTTAGACGGCGACAACCGGGTAACCGGCATGATTGATGTTCAGGACCTGCCGGGACTGAAACTTATGTGAGCCGCCGGTTTTTATACAGGTAATATTTGGTCAGAATGATGTCAGCGCCGACCATCAGGAAATTGGCCAAATAGAGAAAAAACACCCAGTTGTAATTAATGAACACTTTGTGGCAGAGGCCGCTGAGATAACCTACCAGCACCAGATATAAAAACGGCAGACTTTTGCCGGCCGGGTTTTTGCCGGTATAAGTCTTATAGATGGCCAGCGGCCAGCTGGCACCGAAACAAACCATCATGACGGCTTCAAAAATACTCATAATAAACTTAAAAATTGGTGTCTTTTTGCCGGATTTTCAGTTATACCAAGTTGCAATCATCATTACTATATGTGGTTCTTCGACGGTTTATAACATAAGTCGGAACCCCGCTTTTGCCAAGTTCCAAAACTGCATAAACCGTTCGCTTCCGCTCTCTATTTAGTCGTTACTTACTGTGATTTGCAATCGCCGGACTTTGGTATATCTTGGTATAGTGATGATTTATGAGCGGTTCGAAAACAATTTTCCGATATGAGCAGATTGCGCGGGCGTTAAGCGCAATTATGAAAAAATCCGCCGAAACGATCCGGATTGCGGCGACAGGCTGTTAATCAGCGATTACTTCGGCGGACCTTCCCCGGTGCAGTTTTGCAGTCGGGAGGATATTGCCGGGGAATAAAATAAAACAGCGAGCCGTCTTTGCTTACCGCCTTCAGAGTGTAATATTCGTATAGCGGGGGCGCAACCCGCCGCCGCGCGATGAACAGCGGAACTTTGGCCAGCTCCAATTCCTCTGCTATCCTGATCCAGTCTTCAATAAAGAAAATCTCCACCATGCCGAAGTTGGGAATTCCGGCCCGCAGTCCGGTTTCGGCGTAATATACCCCTTGCATGTCGCTTACGATATTGACGACCTTGTTTTCACCGGCGTTAGCCAGGATAAACCGGACATTCTGCTCCAGCGGTCCCGAATTATCCGTACTCGTTACGTACTGCCATGTCCGTTCGACGCCCCAAGCGAGCATTTTACCATGCCAGATAATCGTGACCACGGCGCTCAGCGTGACAAAAACAGTTGGCAGCAGCAGCAGTTTGAAATAGCGGTTAATCAGTCCGGTCCTAATCAGCCGGATCAGGCGGTCGGTAAACATAAACATCAATATCAGCGCCGGCCAGATTACCGCCGGGAGATTGTAAAGGTGCGATCGCCCCTGATAATAGGTGAACAAGCCAACGCCCAGGACCGAGAGAAAAAGCGACATTTTGGCGAAAACGCTGAACCGTCCGGAAATAAACTCCCGCAGTCCGATCAGTATTCCCAACAGATAAAGCCCGATAAAGACGCACCACGGCGCCGGTACCGCCGGCAACGGCAGCATCATATAGCCGGAATTGGAAAACAGTTTTAGGTATTTAAACGACTTGCCGGGGGAAATTATTTCTCCCTGCTGAACGCTGAACATGACCAGCAACGCGCCAAACGCCAGCAAAGCCCCCAGCAAAAATGATCCCGCCCGGCTCAGCGCCGCCGAACGTTCTCTTGAAAAAACCAGTTCCAGGAACATAACCGCGGCAAAAGCGCCGGCAACTGCGACGCCGGAACTGAAATTCCACCATAAACTCGTACCGGCCAGCAGGCCGCAAAGGAAAACGGCGGATTTTTTACGGCCGCGAACCAGAATGTAAAAAAACAGTACCCCCAACGCCGGAAACAGGAAACGGATGGGGTAATAGGCGAAATACGGATCGATGCTCAACTGCGGCCTTGCGGGATCAAAAAAACTCCACATTCCCGTGGTCAGAAAAAAAATAACCGCGAAGGCGGGAACCAGAACCTGATTTTTCACGTTTTCGGAAAGTACCCAGTAAACTGTCAGGCAGCCGGCGAGGAACAATACCGCCATTACTACTGAGATATTCAGCATGTTAGGCGGATTGATCCGGAAAAAAGGCGCCAGGAAGCGCGGATAAAAACCGTATTGGTGATAGTCGGTGTTTCCGGCGACCGCCTGGGATATCGCATAGGCGATGATGTTCGGGTGGAACGGAACCGAATTGCTGATAAGCCTCAAAGTGTAGATGCGGCAACTTAAAGTCTGTACTAACGGAATAAACAGCAGCAGCGGGATAAAAATGCTGCGGTTCCACCTTTTGAAGTTAAATTTTAACAGCGCGGGTACGGCAAAAACCGTGGCGATCGATACTGCCGCCAGCAGGAAATGATGATCCCAGACCGGGTCGAAAAGGATATACATGAACTGTGGATCGGTCAGCGGCTGATAGAAACCAAGGCCCAGCAGCGCTAACCCAAAGCTGCTCAGGATAATTGCCCCGGTGGCGGCGGAACTGGTTTTGAGCCGGTTTTTCCTTTTCCCCAGCGCGCTGCCGATATAGATAACTGCAACGCAGACCGGAACGCTCAGCAGGGTTAAACCGATAAAAGTGGTCCATTCCCGCAGTTCCGGCCGGAGCAGATGCCGCATCTGCGGAACGAATTTCAGGCGCAGCAGGGCTAACTGTTCCGCCGTCATCTCAGGCGTGTGAACATAAATCAGCCAGCCGCAGCTCAGCAAAATAAATGCCGCGATGAAAAATTCAATAAATGTTGAAACTATTGTCCCGCTGTAATCTTTTCGTTTCACTTCAGCTTACCCCAGCTTGCGCTCTTTTCGACTGCGGTAGGGTTCGAGGCTGCTTTTCAGCCCGGCCCAAGCGCAAATTACCTTATTTATAGCAGAAAAATTTCGATAATCAAGTTTTTAACCTGATTCAGAAGAAGCGCATTTATTTGCTAAAACATGGGTTAGGGTTATATTAGTCGATACTGAAAAAGTCTATTTTGTTTCATAATCGAGGCAGTGAAGCTGACGCGTACAGGCGTACGCGAAGCTGAAACTAACGAAGAGTATGGACAAAAGAGACTGTAACCGTTTAACTGTACAGTAAAGATTTTTAAAGCAATTTTTTACGGAAAATATAAGAATAAGCAGAAAAGCCTGCAATTAAAAATCGGGATTTGATAAAATAAATTACTCAACTCTAAGTCGTTAAAGGGTTTTTCAGTATCGACTATATTAAAAGTTTGTTAAAAATACTGAAAGCAGGTAATGGCGTGGGGAATATTGAAGAAAGCATTAAAATTCATGATGAATTTCAATTTGAAATAAAGTTCGTCTATCCCTTCGACCGGGATGTCCCGGTCACGGAATATACGGTTGAACATTTTTTGTTTATTCCTAACCACCTGGGAATCAACGCACAGAACTATGCGAAGGAGCAGTTTTACAGCGATATCCAGAAATATATCCGGCTGAAAACCCCGGTATTCAATCTGCATGCGATGACCCGGGGCAAAGATAATCCGCTGGAAAAATTACGCGATGCTCTGGAGGCGTTGGCCGGCACGCCCGAAGAGCCGGTGGCGAATCATAATTATAAATACCATCTTAAAATGTTCTGTTCGATATTCAAGAGTGCCATTCGCGACGCCCAGTTGTTTATTGAAAACCGCCTTGCTCCCCGCGACCGGCCGGATAGCGCGGCCAGGTTTGGCGCTGACCTCCGGGAAATTACTGAAAAATTCCGGGAGCTTAGACCGCTGGTTCAAGTCCCGCATATTACCCAAAAACAGGCGGCCCTGTTTAATTTCGCCGATGAATACCTGAGCATCCTGGTCGAAAAACGCGGGTTCCGGCTTCTGAACTTTTTGAAGACCGGCAAAAATCCCGGCTATTCCGAAGTCAGTCCGGAATTGCTGGCTCTGGCGGTAGCGGAACGGAATTACCGGATCAGACAAAATTACCCGTCCATCGCTTCCGCCGGGGAGTCCAATGAGACGATAATTTACCGCAGCCGGATTCTGAAGAAAATAATGGGCAATATCCTGTTCCTGAACACCAATATCAAGACGGAAGGACGATTGCGGGAACAGGTAAGCCTGGGTTTTGCCGCCGGTTTGGCAATGGCGTTTGCCACCTTGTTCATTTTTCTGTCGCGCCGGCTGTTCGCGGATTTTACGCTTTCCCTGTTTGCCGTCCTGGTCATCATTTATATTTTCAAGGATCGCCTCAAGGAGATAACCAAAAGCCTGGGAGTGAAAGTACTGCGGAAATACATTTACGATTACAAAACGGATTTGACCACCAGTTTCAATACGAAGGTAGGATTCTGCCGGGAAATTTTCCGGTTTATCACGGAAGAAAAATTGCCGCCGGTCCTCAACCGGATCCGCAACAAGGATTATATGGACGAACTCAATAACGGTTATATTGCTGAAGAAATCATTTATTATAAAAAACATATCCGGATTTATTCGGGGCAATGCAAACGCCTGCTGCAGGATTTCAAAGTCGATGGAGTCAATGACATCCTGCGTCTGAATGTGCGTCATTTCCTGTACAAAATGGATAATCCGCTCAAACCGCTTTTCGTCCCGGACGGAGATAATGACTTCAAACAGGTCGACGGCAGCTGCCTTTATCACATTAATCTGATTTTAAAGTACGGCGGCCTGAAAGCGGAACCGTTTTACCACAAGTTCAGGATTGTCCTGGATCGCAACGGAATAAGAAGAATCGAGCAGTTACCCTGTGATCTGACCCGTACGGTCCCGCTTAACGGATAACTTGCAGCAGCCCGTCCGTGAGCGTGTTGAGGTCGCGCCCGGAAATGACATAGGGCGGCATGATGTAGACCAGGCGGCCGAACGGCCTCACCCAGACCCCGGCGTCGACGAAACGCTTCTGCATGGTTGCCAGGTCTACCGGCTGTTTCATTTCAATTACCCCGATGGCCCCGAGGACGCGGACGTCTTTGACGCCGGCGTAATCGCGGGCGGGAGCGAGTTCGGCTTTGAGCTGCCGTTCAATGGCGGCAACTCTGCTTTGCCAGTCATATTGTTCGAGCAGTTCCAGTGAGGCATTGGCGGCCGCACAGGCCAGAGGATTGCCCATGAACGTCGGGCCGTGCATGAAAATCCCCGGTTCCGAACCGGAAATGGTACGGGCGATGTCAGCGGTGGCGAGGGTCGCGGCGAGCGTCATACAGCCCCCCGTCAACGCTTTGCCGACGCACATGAGGTCGGGGGCGACTCCGGCATGCTCGCAGGCGAACAGTTTGCCGGTACGTCCGAAACCGGTGGCGATTTCATCGAAAATCAGCAAGACCCGGTGAGCGTCGCAAAGTTTACGCAATCCGGCCAGGTACTGCGGGGAATAAAACCGCATCCCGCCGGCGCCCTGGACAATCGGTTCGAGAATGACGGCGGCGATCCTGTCGGCCCGGGCTTCCAGGGCGGCGCGCATTTCGGAGAGGTCGTCCGGATTCCATTCATCCCCGAACCGGCCGCGGGGCGCCGCGACGAAATAATGCTTGGCCAGTACCCCCCTGAACAGGGAATGCATCCCGTTGACCGGATCGCAAAGCGCCATTGCGCCGAAAGTATCGCCGTGATAACCCGAGCGGACGGTCAGCAGCCGGTTTTTATTTTTCAAACCTTTGGCCTGCTGGTATTGCAGGGCCATTTTGATCGCGACTTCGACGCTGACCGACCCGGAATCTGCGAGAAAAACCTTCTCCAGCGATGCGGGCGCAAGCGCCAGCAGCTGGCGGCAGAGCCGTACCGCGGGCTCATGAGTGAGGCCGCCGAACATGACGTGCGCCATTTTTTCAAGCTGGTTGCGGATGGCCGCCTTCAGGAACGGATGATTATAGCCGTGGATCGCCGCCCACCAGGACGACATGCCGTCGATGAGTTCGCGGCCGTCGGCGAGTCTGATCCGCACTCCTGCCGCTGACGTCACCGGATACACCGGCAGCGGCGCAGTCATGGAAGTATAGGGATGCCAGATATGATCGCGGTCGAATTGCAGCATTTCATCAGTCACGGCAATATCCTCCTGAAAATTCCGCTGAAATCAATTACCGGGGGATGATCCAAATCCCCGATGAACGGTGAGCGGATAACCGGCGCGGCAATCCGGCGGGATTGCAGCCAGGCGGCGATAACCGTTTCCGAATCATCCGTTATGGCGGCGTTTTCCCGCGGATATTCATTATAAACGACTCCGGCGATCCGGATTTTCCGGTTCACGGCCGCGTCCAAAGTCAGCAGCGTATGGTTGATGCTGCCCAGCCGCCCGGAACTGACGACGATCAGCGGATAAGCCCGCGCGGCAATGAAATCCGCGGTCAGTAAATCGCGGGTCAGGGGAACCAGCAAACCGCCGGCGCCTTCGATGAGCAGACAGTCATGGGAAGCCGCCAGTTTATTCAGAGCCGCGGTGAGCTGTCCCGGATCGAGGCGGCGGTTTTCCAGTTCAGCGGCGAGATGCGGTGACGCCGGAAAGGCGAACCGGTAAGGACAGGTCAAACCGGCGCGGTCTTCGGCCAGCAGGTCGCGGCCTTCCAGCCGGCGGTGGGTGATAATATCCTCCGCGGTACCCCGGCAGCCGGTCTGGACGAGTTTCGCGGTGCCGCAGTCGATCCCGGATGAACGCAGATAACGCGCCAGCAGACCGGTCACGACGCTTTTGCCGCTGCCGGTATCGATACCGGTTATAAAAAAAACATTCATCCGGATTTCACTTTATTTTAAACTGGCGATAAGGATTATCGGGTGATAAGTCAGGGTTACGCCGGATTCGGCTTTATTCCGTTCAATATAGCGCGCGACGAAATTTTGTAAATCCGATTTCGTCCAGATTTGCCGGGAAACTGCGGTAACCCCGGTTTTCTGTAAGTGCCGCAGGACATCCAGCGGGTGGTCAAAGTGCAGTTTGCGGATATTTTCATGGTAACAGCCGATTTCGAAATGTCTTGACACGGCATGTTTCAGCGCCGGCGCGGACAGATAATCCAACGTCCTGCCGGTGAGTTCAGTTATTTCGCAGGCGTTGCGCGTGCCAAACGTGGAAAACGCCAATATTCCGGCCGGATTCAACGTTTCCGCCAGCCTTCCCAATACTGCCGGCAACTGGTCGAACCACTGAAACGTGGCGTTGGAAATAATCAGATCCAGCTGACGGGGCAGGGGAGACAGGCTTTCGATATCGCCGCCGATAAATTCGGAATCCGGATATTTTGAACATAAACCGGCGCACTCGTCCACTAAGTCGTTGAGGTATAGTTTCCCGTATTTGAACAGCCGGGCGAACCGGCGGGTCAGGATGCCCGAACCGCAGCCGATTTCAAAGACGCGGTCAAACTTAGCGCCGGTAAGAACGGACAATTCAAACAGCAGCCGTTCCGCAGTGGCGCTCTGAACGAGCGCATGTTCCGTGTAAGTCTTCAGGCTGCGCGCAAAACGTTTTTTGATTAATTGCTTGTCCGGTTTCATGTATTGGGATGAGACATATATAAAGAACCGTTGAAATATAAGCCGCTCAGGATTGTTTTTCGAACCGTTTTTGATAAAAAACCTGACTTTTACCGTTTTTATCACGGGTTCCTTATTTGGACGGGACCATCAAAAGTCCCCATGATCGAAAGAAACAGCATTTTTCACGGGGCCCAAACGCTCACTGTTCTCTAAAAATCCGCTCTGCTGATTTTAGAGAACATCGCTTTTTGAGAGCGGTATTTTTTTCCATCGAATCTCCGATTTTAGGTTTTGACTTTTCATAAGCGGCGTATATATTACTGATTCCGATCAGTATCAGGCATTTTTTGTAGGCGTACCGCGCCGGTTTCAAATTGCCTGAAAGATAAAAGAACTTTTTAACAAAAGGGCAAAATCAATGATTAAAGTTGGTATCAACGGATTCGGGCGTATCGGGCGTCTCGTGTTTCGGGCTGCACAAAACCGCGATGACATCGAAATCGTCGGCATCAATGACCTGTTGGCGGCGGATTATATCGCTTACATGCTGAAGTATGACTCCGTCCACGGCAAGTTCGACGGCGACGTGGCCGTCCGGGACGGCCGGCTCGTAGTCAACGGCAAAAGCATTCGCATCACCGCCGAAAAAAATCCCGCCGATCTGAAATGGGATGCCGTCGGCGCGGAATACGTCGTGGAATCCACCGGTCTGTTCCTGACTGCGGAGAAATCCCAGGGGCATCTCGCCGCCGGGGCTAAAAAAGTCGTCATGTCCGCGCCGTCCAAGGACGATACCCCGATGTTTGTCATGGGCGTCAATCACGATAAACTGACCGCCGATCTGAAAATCGTTTCCAATGCTTCCTGCACCACCAACTGTCTGGCTCCCCTTACCAAGGTGCTCGATGACAATTTCGGCGTTATCGAAGGCCTGATGACCACGGTTCACGCCACTACCGCCACTCAGAAAACGGTTGACGGTCCCTCGATGAAAGACTGGCGCGGCGGCCGTTCCGCTCTGACCAACATCATCCCGTCTTCCACCGGCGCGGCCAAAGCCGTCGGCAAGGTCATTCCGAAACTGAACGGCAAACTTACCGGGATGGCGCTCCGGGTGCCCACCGCCGACGTTTCCGTCGTCGACCTGACCTGCCGCCTGGAAAAACCCGCTACCTACGAAGCGATCAAAGCGGCGATGAAGGCCGCTTCCGAAGGTTCGCTGAAAGGCATTCTCAAGTATACTGAAGACGCTGTTGTTTCCCAGGATTTCGTCGGCGAAACCTGTACTTCCATTTTCGACGCCGAAGCCGGTATCGCCCTGAACGATCATTTCGTCAAGGTGGTCGCCTGGTACGACAATGAATGGGGTTACTCCAGCAAGGTACTGGATCTGATCGCCGCCATGGCCGCGCTCTGAATCCGGATAAAAGCATTTTCGCTGAGTTGATTCAACGGAGTTTGACCCGAAGAACAATTTAATTGGGCTTCGGGTTTTTTTCCAGACTGTGCCACAACCTCTCAATACGGAGCAAACATCATGAACCTCAACAAAAAAACCATCGAAGACCTCGATCTTGCCGGTAAACGCGTCGTGATGCGGGTTGATTTCAACGTCCCGCTCAAGGACGGCCAAGTGGCGGACGACACCCGCATCCGGGCTGCTCTGCCGACCATTCAATATATTCTCGATCACGGCGCCTCGTTGACCCTCCTGACTCATCTGGGGCGTCCCGCCGGCGAAGTCAATCCGGAATTCTCCGTCAAGCCCGCCGCCGCTTATTTGGCCAAACTGCTGGGGAAACCGGTCAAGTTCGTCGATGACTGCGTCGGGGAAAAAGTCACCGCCGCCGCCAGGGCCTTGAAACCCGGCGAGATCATGTGCTGCGAAAACACCCGTTTCCATAAGGAAGAAGATTTGAAATGCAAAGGTGATCCGGCCAAGATCGCCGCCCAGCGCGCGTTTGCGGCCGAACTGGCACAACTGGGCGACGTTTACGTCAATGACGCCTTCGGAGCCGCCCACCGCGCCCATGCTTCCACCGCCGTCATTACCGAGTTCCTCAAAAAGGAAAACTGCGTTGCCGGTTTCCTGCTGGAAAAGGAAATTCAGTATCTCGGCCGGGCGGTCGCCGATCCGGAACGCCCGTTCGTCGCGATCATCGGCGGCGCCAAAGTTTCCGGGAAACTCGAAGTGCTCACTTCCCTGATCGAAAAAGTCGATACCATCCTGATCGGCGGCGGCATGGCTTATACCTTTCTGAAAGCCCTCGGCCATCAGATCGGCAATTCGCTCTGCGAAGACGACCTGCTGGAAACGGCGCAAGCCACACTGGCTAAAGCCAAAGCTAAAAACGTCAAATTTTTGCTGCCGGTGGACAATAAAATCGCCGACCGCTTCGCCAATGACGCCGCTACCGAAATCGTCGGACTGGACATCAAACCCGGCTGGATGGCGCTCGATATCGGCCCGAAAACCGCCCAGTTGTACGCCGACGAAATTCTCGGCGCCAAAACCGTAGTCTGGAACGGCCCGATGGGCTGCTTTGAAATGTCCAATTTCGCCGACGGCACCATGATCGTCTGCGCCGCGGTAGCGGACAGCAAGGCGGTAAGCATTATCGGCGGCGGGGATTCGGTGGCGGCGGTCAATCAAAGCGGACTGGCGGATAAAATGAGCCATATTTCGACCGGCGGCGGAGCTTCCCTCGAATTCCTCGAAGGCAAAGACCTCCCCGGCGTCAGCGCCCTTGCCGATCGCTGAAAACAAACTGGTGAAAATCCGGGAAACGGCCTGAATTTCACCCGGTCTTATCGGGGTATTTATTTGTAAATCAGTCCGGACGGAGTAGATTAATCAATTATTTGCAGCTGATTATAAAGTTGCAACGACAGGTAATGTACGAAATTTGTGAGCGTATAAATAGCGACCGCAGGGAGCGGTTTATGCCGCGGAAAAACTTTACTGCGATTGAAAAAGCGGTATCTCATTACCGGAAAATAATAAATCGGAAAATAATTTAGGAATAAAGTTATGGGTGAAGTACAGCAATATCTTCAACTTACCATCGGGGCGGTGCTGGTGTACAATTTCGTGTTGGCCCGGTTCCTGGGAATTTGTCCGTTCCTCGGGGTGTCCAAGCGGCTGGATACGGCCCTCGGCATGTCCGGAGCGGTGATTTTCGTCATGACCCTGGCGTCATTCGTAACCTCCCTGATCTACAATTACCTGCTCAAAAATCCCATTTCCCTCGGCGGTTACTCGATCCGGCTGGATTTTCTCCAGATTATCCTGTTTATTCTGGTTATCGCGTCGCTGGTGCAATTGGTTGAGATCGTCCTGCAGAAAATCAGCCCGCCGCTGTACAGCGCCCTGGGGATTTACCTGCCTTTGATCACCACCAACTGCGCCGTGATGGGAGTCGCCACCCTCAATGCCAAACAGGATTACCAGGTTGGGCAGGCCACCGTTTTCGGTTTTTTTTCCGCGGTGGGTTTTGCGCTGGCGCTGGTGCTGTTTTCCAGTCTGCGCGAGCGTCTCGAACTGGCGCAGGTACCGAAACCTTTTCAGGGCATGGCGATCGCGCTGATTACCGCCGGTATCCTGTCCATGACCTTTATCGGGTTTTCCGGACTATGCTGACCAAACCTGACCGATTATCAAGAAAGGATATATAAATGGAAATATTTATTGCGGCAGTTATCGCCATGGCGGTCATCGGGCTGGTGCTCGGCGGCGTCATCGGCATAACCGCCAGATTATTCAGAGTGGAAGTGGATCCCCGGATAGAACTGGTTGCCGAGCTGCTTCCCGGGGCGAACTGCGGCGGCTGCGGCAAGGCCGGGTGCGCCGATTTCGCGAAATCGGTAGTGACCGGCGAAAATCCGCCCGGTAAATGTCCGGTCGCTTCCCGGGAACAGGTGGCCGCAATCGCTCAGGCGCTGGGCATCGAAGCCGGCGCGACGGTAAAAAAAGTCGCCGTCGTGCTGTGCGGGGGCGACCGCAACCAGGAAAAGGTACAGACCCTTTATAACGGTGTCAGTGATTGCGTTTCGGCGTCGCTGATCGCGGGCGGGCCGAAAGGCTGCGCTTACGGTTGTCTGGGCATGGGAAGCTGCGCCCGCGCCTGCCCGTTCAATGCGATCGAGGTCGTCAACGGCCTGGCGGTGGTTCATCCCCGCTTGTGCGTGGGCTGCGGGGCCTGCGTCGAGACCTGTCCGCGCCATCTGATCAAACTTGTGCCGCGCGCCGCGAAAGTCCATATTTATTGCAGTTCTCCCGAAAAAGGCGCCGCGAAAATGAAAGTCTGTTCAGTTCCGTGCATTGCCTGCCGCAAGTGCGTCAAGGCCGGGGAGGAGGAACAATTCGTTATCGACGGTTTCAAGGTCAGCGTCAATTATGACGCGGCGAGCCTGGTCGGGACGGATATTCTCGGCCGGGCCAAATGTCCCACCGGCTGTTTGCTTTCCGAAACCGGACATCTGAAAATCGAAGCGGCTCAAACCGGCGAGGTGGCATAATGACCCCGAATAATTCATCCCGGCCGCTCACCTTTAAAGGCGGGATTCATCCGTCCAAAGACGGCAAGGCGCTGTCCCGCGCGGCCGCCGTCCGGGAAGCGCCGCTGCTGGCGGAATACCAGCTTATCGTCCAGCAGAATGTCGGCGCGCCGCCTGAACTGCTGGTTAAAGCCGGCGATGAACTCAAAAAAGGCCAGTTGGTCGCCAAGGCCGGCGGTTTTGTTTCTGTGCCGCTGCATTCTCCCACCAGCGGGAAAGTTAAGGAAATCAGCCGGATTCCCGGCCCGATGGGCGTGCCGGTGCAGGCCGTGATCATCGTCGCGGACGGTAATGATGAATGGGGCGAACTGATGCCGCCGCTGGACTGGAAAACTGCCGAACCGCAGGCGGTCAGGGATCGTGTCCGGGATGCCGGCATCGTCGGGATGGGCGGAGCGGCGTTTCCGACCCACGTCAAACTTTCGCCGCCGCCGGATAAAAAGATCGACTGTCTGATTCTGAACGGCGCCGAGTGCGAACCGTATCTGACCGCCGACCACCGGCTGATGGTGGAATTCCCGGAAAAAGTACTCCGGGGCGCGGCGCTTCTGGGGCGGGCGCTCGGAGTCAAGGATATTTTCATCGGCGTAGAGGTGAACAAGCCGGATGCGATTGAGATTTTGTCGAGTCAGGCCGCCGGATTCGGTGTGAAAATCGTCGCGTTGCAGGTCAAATACCCGCAGGGCGCGGAAAAACACCTGATCAGCGCGATTACCGGGCGGGAGGTTCCCACCGGCGGCCTGCCGATGGACGTCGGCTGCGTGGTCCAGAATGTCGGCAGCACTGCTGCGGCGGCGGACGCAGTGCTGGAGGGCAAACCGCTGATCGACCGCATCGTTACCGTTACCGGCGAACCGGTAAAAACCCCCGGCAACTGGCGCTTGAAATTAGGTACGCCGGTAGCGGAGGCGATCCGGTTTGCCGGCGGCGTAACCTGCGAACCGGGTAAAGTCATCCTCGGCGGCCCGATGATGGGTTTCGCCCAGAAATCGCTGGAAGTAACCGTCATGAAAAACACTTCCGGTATCCTGCTGATGAAAAAAGACGACATTATCCAGTATCAGTCCACCGCCTGCATCCGCTGCGGCAAATGCCTGGACGCCTGCCCGATGAATTTACAGCCGGGTTCGCTCAGCGCCGCGATTGAAAGCGAAAAATTCGATCTGGCGGCTAAAAATAACGTCATGGATTGCGTGGAATGCGGTTCCTGCGCCTACATTTGCCCGGCGCACCGGCCGCTGGTCCAGCATTTCCGCCGGGCCAAGGCCGAAATCCGCAACCGTTCCAAAAAATAACTATTTTAATCTAAAGCTAAAAGAGAAATCAATCATGAGCGAAGAAGTAAAAGCGGAAGTCCAGGCAAAGATCCCGGCCCAGGCCGAAACGCCGCCGCCGGTGATGCTCCCGAAAGGGAATGAACTGGTACTCAGTTCTTCACCGCATATCCACGCTGCCGAAAACGTCCCGTCAATCATGTTCAAAGTGATCATTGCGCTGCTGCCCGCCGTTTTTGCCGGGATACTGCTGTTCGGTGCCGCCGCGCTGCTGGTGATCGCTTATTGCATCGTCTTTTCGGTGGCGGCGGAACTGCTGTGGTGCAAACTGGCCGGCAAACCGCTCTCTACCGTCAGGGATTTAAGCGCGGTGGTGACCGGACTGCTGCTGGCGCTGAATCTTTCCGCGGGAGTGCCGTGGTGGCTGTGCCTGATCGGCGCGTTCATCGCCATCTGGCTCGGCAAGCAGGTGTTCGGCGGCCTGGGACACAACCCCTTCAATCCCGCGCTGGTCGCCCGGGTGGCGCTGCTGATCGCGCTGCCCAAATACATGACCGCCTGGGTACCCGCCAAATTCATGAATGGGAACGCCGCGTCTTATGCCCGGCAATTTTTCACTCCCGCGGCCTGGAACAGTGTCCTGGGCGCGCCGCTCGACGGGGTCACCTGCGCGACTCCGCTGGGGCTCGTCGGCACTACCGCAAAAGTGCTCGGTCCGGCCCCCGGCGTATTTGCCGAAGTCGCCAACCCGACCGCTTATCTGCAGTATTTCCTGGGTAATGTCGGCGGCTGTCTGGGCGAAACTTCCGCCCTGGCGCTGCTGATCGGGGGCCTACTGCTGGTGCTGTTCAAACTGATTAAATGGCAGATACCGGTATTTTACCTCGGCACGGTGGCGGTTTTTACCGCGGTGATCAATTATTGTTTTCCGGGCGTAACTCCCCCGGCTTTATTTCATCTGCTGACCGGCGGACTGATGCTGGGAGCCATTTTCATGGCTACGGACATGGTAACCTCGCCGATGACCGAACCGGGCGCAATCATTTTCGGAATCGGCTGCGGGATCGTCACCTGCGTTATCCGGATTTGGGGCAATTATCCGGAAGGGGTCAGCTTTGCCATCCTGTTTATGAATGCCCTGGTGCCCCTGATCGACCGTTTTGCCACTAAAAAACCGTTCGGATACCATCCCTGGGACCGGAAAAAAGGAGCACAAGCATGAGCTTAAAACTTAAAGATACGGAGAATATTTGGGTTCTCGGCCTTTTCCTGGGGTTATGCGGCGCGGCGGCCGCGCTGGTACTGGCGTATTTCGATGATCTCACCCGCGCGCCGATCAGTAAAATGAAAATGCTGGAAGTCGATAACGCCTTGAGGGAAGTTCTGCCGGCTTTCGATAATTCGCCCGGAATCAACGTCTGCCGGAAGGACGGCGTCACTTTTTACGGCGCGCAGCGGAACGGTAAACTGATCGCGGTGGCGGCTTCCGGGGACAGCATGAAAGGTTACAGCGGCAGGATCGCGGCGATGGTGGGGCTGAATCTTGACGGCAAAGTCCGTACCATCGCCATTGTCGACGGCAAAAAACTGGCGGCGGTACTGATTACGGAACAGAATGAAACGCCGGGATTAGGTACGGTGGTCTGTGAGCGTAAACGGCAGAAAACTATTTTCAGCATCTTTAAAAAACCGGGCAAAGCCGCGGCGCTGCCGCCGCCGAACCCGATTCTCGATCAATTTGCCGGCCGGAGCGCCGGCGCGACGCCGTGGAGAGTCATTAAAGACGGCGGTAAATGTGATTATCTGACCGGGGCAACGATTTCGAGCCGGGCCGTTACCGGTGTGGTTTATCGGATCGCCCATGCCTTCGCCGCGCATCGTCAGGAAATTATCGCCCGGCTGTCACAACCCCAACCTCAAAACTAAGGGATTCCGATTATGAGCCTGATTAAAGATTTTACCAACGGGATCTGGAAAGAGAATCCGGTATTGGTGATGCTGTTGGGCATGTGTCCGACGCTGGCGGTCACGAGCAACGCGGAAAACGGCTTGAGCATGGGGATAGCCACGACCTGCGTTCTGGTCGGCTGCAATATCGTCATTTCGCTGATCCGGAATATCGTACCTAAAAAAATCCGCATTCCGGTCTACATCGTCGTCATTGCGGCCTTTGTGACGGTAGTGAAATTACTGATGGACGCCTACGCGCCGCCGGCGATAAACCGGTCGCTGGGGATATTCATTCCGCTGATCGTGGTGAACTGTATCGTGCTGGGGCGCGCCGAAGCGTTCGCTTCCAAAAACGGCCCCCTGCGTTCGGCGCTGGACGGGATAGGGATGGGACTGGGCTTTGCGCTGGCGTTGACGGCGCTCGGCGGAACGCGCGAATTTTTAGCCTCGGGATCGCTGTTCCAGGTGAAAATCATTACCGCCTGGAAGGATGATTTCATGCTGTGGACGAGTGCGCCGGGAGCATTTATTATCCTGGGCTGTTTCCTGGCCGGGATGAACTGGCTGAACATGCGCCGGGCGGTCAAACGCGGCGAGCTGTATGTTCCGCCTCAGGGTATGGACTGCCGCCATTGCCGGCTGTGCGATCTCGGCCGCCGCGATGAGGAATAAGAAACCTAAAGCGGGAAAAATTATATATTTTTTATTTTGATCTGGATTTTTTGAAAAAACCAACTAAAGTTTAGACTTTTAAGCAGTCAGGCTTATTTGGACAGCATTATACGCTTCGATTCAAGTTCAAATGCCTAATAATTCAGGTTAGAGCTATTTTTGCATTTTAACTTATTAATACTTAACCCCGTGGTGTAATGGTAGCACAAGTGGTTTTGGTCCACTTAGTCTAGGTTCGAATCCTGGCGGGGTTGCCAGTTTTTCTTTCTCAATAAAAAAGGGGTTAAAGTGAGCGAAATAAAAAGTGAACTTTATAAGGCGGCCGGCGTCGATATCGATCTGGCGCAAAATTTACTGCAGCAGGTAAAACATAAAATTTCCTCTACCCGCCGGCCGGAAATGCTCGCCCCTATCGGCGGTTTCGGCGGTTTGTTTCAAATCGACCTGAAAAAATATAAAAACCCGGTTCTCGTTTCCAGTATCGACGGCGTCGGCACCAAGTTAATGGTCGCGATGATGATGGAAAAATATGATACCGTCGGGCATGATATTGTCAATCATTGTGTCAACGATATTGCCGTTCAGGGCGCCGAACCGGTGTTTTTCATGGATTATATCGGCATCGGCAAACTGCGCAGTCCGCTTTACGAACAGGTACTGGGAGGCATTGCGGACGCCTGCAAAGCGGTGAACTGTGCCGTGCTCGGCGGGGAAACCGCGGAAATGCCCGGCATGTACGGCGATGATTTCGACCTGGTCGGCGTCATCACCGGTATTGTCGATCAGGATAAATTGATTACCGGCGGGAACATCCGCCCCGGTCATGCGGCGGTCGGACTGGCATCGAACGGTTTGCATACCAACGGCTTCAGCCTGGCCCGCCGGATTCTGTTCGGGCAATGCGGCTATACTGTTCACAGCACCCCGGCGGAACTCGGCGGCGAAAGCGTCGGGGAAGCCCTGCTGAAACCGCACACCTGCTACTGGCCGGCGATCGAACGGGCGCTGGCTTCCGGCGTCGGGTTGGACGGCATGGCGCACATTACCGGCGGCGGACTTTACGATAATGTGCCGCGCATCCTGCCGGAAAATGTTAACGTGAGGTTCGATAAGGCGGCGCTGCCGGCGCCGCCGGTCTTTAAACTGCTGGTTGACAAAGGCGGAATTGCTCCGGTGGAAGCGTACCGGGTTTTCAATATGGGAATCGGGATGGTGTGGTTTGTGCCCGCGGAACAGGCGGCAGCGGCGGTAAAGATTGGCAATGATACCGGTTTCCGGGCGGCCGTCTGCGGTGAAGTCATACCCGGAAACCGCCAAGTAACCGTCAACTGATCTGACAACTCAGGAGTCGAATGAAAGCATATTGGCAAAGGCAGCAAACCTGGTTCAAATCGCTTTTCAACCAACCTGCCGGAAAAGCGTTTGCTTCCATTGCCAATCTGCTTCATTCCCAATCGGCCGATGATGCGGTCAGCAACGCCGTCATTTCCCTGCTTAAAGCCGTACTTTGGGCGGACGGCCCCGCCGATGAACGGGAAGTGGAATATTTTGAAAAAATTCTGGAGCCGAATTACACTCAGGTTCAGATTGCCCAGTTGACGGCGGAATTGAAAAGCCCCCGTAAAATCAATATCGAGACGGCCTGCGGCTTGCTCCGGCAGTTTGACGATGACCGGAAACAGCAGTTGCTGCAATCTCTGATTTCCCTCGGGCTGGCGAATGACAATTACAGCGCCGGGCAGCGGAAAATCGTCGCCGCTGTAGCTGCCTGCCTCGGCGTAAGCGAAGAAACGCTGCAGAAAATCGAAATCGAAACGGAACAGACTTGCAAAACGCAAAACCGGCTTATCAAATCCGGCGCCGGAATTATCGTTGCGCTGATCGTGATCGGCGTTTTCATTCTCACCGCCACTCTGCTGAAATCCGTTTTATTCGGGCTGATATTGGGTTATGTGTTTCTGCCGATGGAGAAATTTTATGAACGCAAACTGGAAGGCCGCGGCGTTTTTTCGAAGCTTTTCAAATTTTTTACCTGTTTCGGCAAACCGTTCAAAGTTGTATCCCGGTCGATGCGGCGCGGCAAAGCGGAACCTGATTATACCGAGGAGGAAATCGCCCGCCGCAAACGCCAGACTCTGATCGCTAAAGCCTCCACCCTGACGGTGGGGTCGTTCATGCTCATCATGGCAGTGATAATAATGGTGATTTTCAGCGTTTCCGCCAATTACCTGGCCGGGATGAGCCTGTCGGTCCGGCACTGGCTTAATCGCCACGTGAAAACGGAACAGCTCGACGTTTCTGCACCGCCAGCCGCCAACGAGGCAGTCGTGGCGTCAAAGGACGAAAAAACCGCCGGCAGCACTGCCCGGAACACGGATCAGGTTTCTTATGTCAAAAAAGTACTGATCAACCTGGAGGACATCAAACCCCGCCTCAAGGAAGTTCCGGTGATCCGCTGGTGCGTCGAACAGACTTCCAAAGTCCTGAACGATCCGGATACTCAGAAGGAATTGCTGGCCGCGGCACTGAAAAAATCCGGCGGCATCTTTTCCTTTGCAACCGGGATTATCTCTTCGCTGGTCAGTTTCCTGCTGAATACCCTGCTGGCGATTTTCTTCTTTTCGCTTTTTCTCTCTAAAATGGCGGAATTTATCCGGGACGACAAAAATCAGCAGAAAATGCAGAGCGAGTACCTGATCCGCACTGTTTTCAACAGCAAATGGCTTCCTGCCGCCACTGAAGACACCATCGCTCAGGCCCAGAACATCATTTCCCAGGTGATTGATAAACTCCGCATTTGGCTGCGGGGATATTTGACCCTGATGTCCGTTGATGCCGTTGTCTACACGACGGTGTTCTATCTGCTTGGCGTTCCTTACGCGTTGCTGCTGGGACTGATTGCCGCCTTCGGCCTGCTGCTGCCCTACATCGGCCCCATCGCCAGCGCGGCGTTGACCATTCTGGTCACGCTCGCCGCCGGCCAGAACGTTACCATGGCCCAGTTGCTTATGATCGTCGGGATTTACGTAATCGAAAACGGAATTGTCGAACAGCTGTTCCTGTATCCGGCGGTAATCGGGGAATCGCTCGGTTTAACCACCCTGGAAACGATTATCGTGGTGTTGCTGGGCGGAATTTTTGCGGGGATTACCGGAATGATTTTTGCCATTCCGACGGCCGCAGTGCTGAAATACCTTATCCCGCAAATCTATACCTGCTGGAAATAGGTCGTTTACCAGGCCTCGGTCACCTGCTGGGTGAGTTTCCTGGCCAGATGCCATGAACATTGTTCGATTCCGCGCTGCCGATTGATATAATAGTCCGCCTGAACCTGGAAAATTGCGTCCGCGGTAATTTGCTGCCGCCTGACGAGCGGCTCCTTATTGCCGGGGATGATTACCGAAAACTCGACTGTCATCCAAATCCGCCATTCCATCGGGCGGTAAGTGATTTCGTTATCGTAACTGGCGGGAGTCGTTTCGCGGTACATGACTTTGATTACCCGGGCGTACAGGATACAGTCGGCATTGCGCAAAGATTCGACTTTAAGCGAGCCCTCCCGCATAAAGGATTCAGTCAGCCGGTTTCTCAGAATGGCGGAAGCATTGTATACCAATGTTTCATTTTCCACCGGGGCGATCGCAATGGATTTCACCTGAGGATGCATAAGGTAGCCTACATGGTAACCGCAACCGTTAAGCAGCAATAGCAGCGCGGCAACCGGAAAGAACGATAAAAATTTTATTTTCACCTTATTCATTTTCATTTTCAGCTTTGCTGTCCCGTCGTTTTATTCCCAAGTCCCGGAGCGGGAAAAGATATTTGCCGTTACTGTTTTCGGGTACCATGATAATCCTCGAAGTTTGGGCCGGTATCGGAATGACATCGTATTTCTGGTAACGGCTTTCCAACGTCGGGCGGAATCCTTCCGGCGTATATGATTTATCTATTTTAGCCAGGATTTCTTCCGAGTCTTCCGCGGATTTCGTATCGGGGTATTTGATCAGAATATCATTCAGGTAGCGTTCGGCCGGGGCGGTACGTCCGATCCGTTTGTAGAATTTGGCGATTCCCAATAAGCGTTTTGCCTGAATATCCTTGGAACGAAGCAGGCACTTTTTCACCCAGTCGATTTCAGCCGCGTTGGGATAGGTTTTAATAAATTTCTCAAAGACATTTACCGCTTCGCCGTTGTATTTGCCGTCGCCGTCGCCCGTCATTGACAACTGGAACAAAGCATTACCGAGTTCGAGATAGGCAAATTTGCAATATTTTGACTGAGGATAATTTTTGACCAGTTCGCGCAACTGTTTGAGGGCTTCCTTGACTTTGCCGTTTTCCAGTTGCAATACGGCCAGGCGCAGTTTTGCCCGCGGGGCAGTTTGGGCGAAAGGGGCGTGCTTCAATGCTTTCTCCAATATTTCCTCGCTCCGATCCGGTCCCAGCAGCCAGGGAATCCAGCGCAGTGACCAGAATTCATAATCGCGGTGACCGTTGTAATAGGCCTCACAAATTTCGTATTCGCGTTCAACCAGCTTCCCGAAATCGACTTCCGCGGGATAGGAATTTAAAAGCCGTTCAATGACCGTGAATTCCTTGTAAAGTAAATTGGCTTTCCGGTAGGCCATCATCGCCTCTTTCGCGGCTTCGGCTTTCATCCTGACATTTCTTGCCAGGTGTTCGGCATCCAGGAAATTATCTGCGGCTTTGACGTAGGCGCCGGCTTTCATGGCATTCAGTCCAGCCTGGAACTTTTCAGTTACCGCCAAGTCTTCGGCGATCAGGCAAAATGAAAGCGACAACAAAATCCCCGCTAAAAATAATTTTCCGTAATTGTAACTGTTTCTAAACATCCTGATTATACAGAACTTTACGTCCTTAATTTCTAACACTAATGAATCAATAATTTAGCCCTTTTTTTATAAATTCCAACCGCGAAAAGGTTTATCCGGTTAAATTCCTGATTCTATGCCGGAAAATTTAACGGCGGTTTTCAATGGCGGACGGGAGGCGATTAAAAACGAAAAAGACGCTTGCGACTATTGAAATTCCGTTAAACGCAAGCATATTTCATTTCAGTTATTTTGCCCCGGTAGCTCAGAGGATAGAGCACTTGACTTCTAATCAAGTTGTCGCAGGTTCGAATCTTGCCCGGGGTACCATTCTCTTTTTTATTCATGTCTCTTACCAGTAAGTGTTTATGACGCATATACCGTTGGGTTAAAGGGATATACGAATTTCGGTATTTTCGGGGGGACTCCAAGTGAAAGGCATAAATCCGCTGTTTTCTCTCTGTTTGGGGCGATTCTCTCTAAATTAACTGGTAGCCACCAGTTAATTTCGGGAAATTTATTTTAATTTTTTAGTGCCTTATAATCAAGGATTTACCCGCCAAAATCTGCTAAAAATCGCCTTCCTGGTTTGTAAAACGGTAAAGTGGACTGGGGTAAAAACGTGTCAAAACGTGTGTTTTTCGAACTTTTTTCGGGAGTTACTGCGAGAGGTTGTGCTTTTTTCAGGAAGGAAATTTTACGATTTTTCCCGTTTTTCCGGCTTTTTTATGGCATTCGATTTTACTTTTTCAATTGAAAAATACCGGAAAAAGAATAGAATAAAACTTTACCATTTGTTAATCTTTGCCGAGTTAAGATCGGGGAGGTACCTCAACAGACATAATGACGCGCCTATACAGGGAGACACGTCAGTTACAGTTTCTGCCTTTGACGACAAACCATATCGTACCGATAACACCGAAGGCTGCTGCGGTCAGGAAATTGGCGGCCGGCGAAATAGTCCACAACCAGGCTCCCAAGCCTGCGCCGAAAGTCACGACCACATCCCGCAGCAGGTAATAGGTACCGAACATCGCTGCTTTACTGTCTTCCGGAGCCAAATCCATAATCAGTGCTTTTCGCGTCGGTTCGCCGAATTCCTTTAACCCGCGCACGGCGAATGCCGCCGTCAGCCACCAGAAATTCCGGCTGAAATACAGCAGGAGGGGAAACAAAGTAAAAAATATGAAGGTGGTCGCAACAAAAGGCTTTTTACCGCTCCGGTCCGCCAGCCAGGCCACCGGAAGATAAACCAGTACCGCCACCGTCATTTCAATCGTGGTGAGAATTCCAAAGTCAAAGCCGCTGACCTTAGCCCCGACTGCGGTTTGCATTGCCCATATCGCCAGATACGCATAGGGTATCTGCTCACAGAACCGCACCAGAATATCGGCGATCAGCAGGTTACGAAGATTCCGGCTCATCAGGCGCATCATTGCTGCCGCCATTGCCAGCGGATGGCGCGATACGGTTTCTTTGCGAGGAACTTCGGCAATCAGCCATTGCTGCAAAATAGCCGCCACTACGGCCAAGGCCAGTGCGCAGCCGAACGCTATACGTACTCCCTGTTCAACTCCAAACCGGTCGATCATCAATCCTCCCAGTACCGGCCCCAGCGCCATGGGGAAACGGCGAATCAGAGAATGCATGGAGACGCCCATGATTCGCTTATTTTTCGGAAGGGATACCGCGACCAGTTCCATCGTAGCTGGAAGAGAAATGGCCGTCCAGGACAGAAAGAAGAACGAGCCGATAAAAACAGCTATCCAATTCGGAACCAGAACCACGATCAGAAATCCCAGCATTGCGATCAGGTTGAAAATCAGCAGCGACCGTTTGCCGCCGAACCGGTCGGTCAGCCAGGCTCCGGGCAGCGAATACAATGCCGACAGCAGATTGTCCAGAGCGTTAAGCAGGCCGGGCAAAAACGGCATACCGCCCAAAGCCAATAGATACAGCGGCAGAAAACGCTCCGCCATTTTTTCACCCAGGCCGACCAGTATCACCATGCCCAACAGTCCGACGATGCTTCGCTTCAGACCAAAAAAATCAATCAGTTTTCTAGTTGAATTTTGCCATCTTGCGATATTCATTATCACAATTCCAGATTAAAATATTACAGAAACCCCAAAATATACACCTTGCTGGAAAAAAACATATCTTTGGACTGTAAAGATATACTGTGAATTTGGAAGAAGTTAGAAGTTTAAAAAAAATTGAGCAATAAATTCTGAGCAAATAGATAATGAAAAGAAGAGGTTGTCATGTTAAGAAACTCAAAATCACTGAAAGAACGCAATTTACTTGCCAGGGATGGAAAAATCGACACATGCAAATTTTTCTGTCATACCCGATCGACAACAATGCCGTAGAACTTGATAGGAACCACTGTTTTATAATTTTTTTTAATTCGTTGCCATTTTTGTTCTAACCTCATCAATCAGGCTTTTGGGCGTGAGTTTTACGGCGATCGTAATAAGTATCGCCAAAATGATCACATCGTCAAGATAGCCAAGGACAGGAATGAAATCCGGAATTACATCAATCGGGGAAAGTGCGTAAAATACCGCAAGGGCAAGACACCATCTGCTCAGTTTCGGACAATCAGGATGAGCGATGACATTTTTATAAACAAGAATTTCATTTTTAAACGTATTGATAAATTTTTTCAGTGATTGAAACATTTCTTCATTTATATTTGACATCGCCTGGATTAAGCTGTTCTATCTGTTTTTTCAGTTTTTTTCCCATACGGAATTTAACCACTGCCCGGTCAGGAATAATGACTTCATTTTCAGGTCGTCTCGGATTACGGGCAATACGGCTTTTTCTGACAACCACTTCGAAAACTCCGAAATTCCGCAACTCTACTGTCTTGCCAGCGGCGACTTCATCTGCAATGCCGTCCAGGGTCATCTGAATTATCGCCGCTACCTCCTGTTGAATAAGGCCAGTTTCTTTAGCTATTTTTACTACCAGATTGCGTTTGGTCATTGCCATAATCGAACTCTCCTTTGTAATTTGTCTTCTTTAAATTAACCCAAAACCACGTTCAGAGCAAGCAAATAGTCTTATATTTTATGGATTTTGACAAGGAAAGTTACCCTATGAAACCCAATGTAACCCAATAAAACCATTTGAAATTAGTAACACTTACTATATATTAGTTTGTTTATTATAATGCCTTGAGCAGGAGATGTTATGCCTATAGAAAAGGAAAGATGGGTTTCAGTTAGTGAGATAGCAGAACACCTTGGGGTGTGTAAAGATACCATCTATACCTGGTTGGCTGAAAAACAAATGCCCGCTCATAAGGTTGGACGGCTCTGGAAATTCAAAATTGCCCAAGTCGATAAATGGATCGAAAACGGTGGAGCCAATCGGGGACTTACAAAGAATCAGGTTAAAACACAATGAACGTTCTTAGAATACTTGAAAAAGAGATTCACGGCAAATGTTTCGGATCGAGACGTTATAATGTCGACACGCTTTCCCTCTCTCCATTAGCATATGATGAGTCCCCAAAGATGATTTATAAAATTCAAGGTGAAACTGAAAAGCATAAGTCCTACATTAATCTTGAAATATTAGCAAAACGCATGGCAAATAGTGATCCAATTTTACGTTTTTTTCTTGATGGCTCACGTCATACATACAAAATTGATGATATCGCACTTGGAAATAATGTCTATCCAATAGTTGCTGGTCAAATCGGGGTTGGGTGCTGTCGTCGTGATAATAAAAGAATGTTTCCTCAGCATCTTTACCGTGAATTTGTATTGGTATTACCTTCAGTTGTAAATAAAGATGGTAATAATGATGAATTGTTTTTTAATTTGTTGATGCAAAAGCTTAATGCTTCTGACGTATTAAAACGTTATGAAATTGAGTTTGGAAAGATTCTCTATTATCATACGAGAAAAGATGAAGATTCCGAGAAATTAGCCATTGCAAAAATTCAAGATCGGATGGTTGAACTTGAAAAGATAATGGTTAAAGAACTTACAGAGCAAAAATTACTTGCTTCCGGTGCTTATCTCTTAAAAGATGGTTCTTTGGAATACAAAATGACAAGAACTGAAGACCCGTTTCATTTTGATAAAATCAGAAACAACTATCGCCATGTTATTGGGGTTTCAAAATCATTTAATCCAGATTTAGCAAAATCAGTTTCAGGACAAAGTAATGCAAAATTCATTGCGGAATTGCCTCTTTATTCCCGAACTCCTGCCTTTATGTATTCTTCCGAGATTTCAGGAGAAGAACGTTATGCGATTTGGTATCTCAGGATTAGAGGAGCTCACATAAACAGCCCATTTGATGGTATATTAAAAGTTGAAAAAGTTCTAATCAGCGAGCGTGAACGCCAAGCAGGGTTGAGTTCCGAGGAAATAGACACAATCAGCGCTAATTTAATTAATGAAAGAAATCCAGCCTGTTACGGGGCCGACGAACGCTGGGCAAACCATATCTATCCTGTATTTCTTACCGAATCTTTTGTCAAAAGTAAATATCTAAGTACCGAATTTTTTATAAACATATTTTAGAGGAGTTAACTTATGAAAAAACCAGTTGGGCGAATAGCCGCGACAGAAAAGTGTCCAACAACAATCGATGAGTTTTTCTTTTGGACCTCACAAGATTTAATATTAAACCCATTCGATGTTGTTAAAGTCGATCATGTAAAAGATAGTTCGACATTTGGAGTTGTCGAAGAGATTTCCCACATTACGGATTCAAGTGGATATTTATCCAACTATATTTCAAATGACTTTGGAGATGTGAATGCACCGTCGAATACCAATAGAATTGGAATGAACTATGTAAAAGCCAAGGTCATTGGGAATACTGAAAATATTTATATCCCTGTTCAAAATGGTTCTGGAGTATTTTTAGCTACCGCAGAAGAAATTGCATGGGCTTTAGGACTTAGTCCTGAAGATATAAAAAATCCGGTAGCTTGTGGGTATCTTGAAATGTATGAAGGTATCAACGAAAAAGATGCAAAAGTTTTTTTGCCGGTAAATATTAATGCCGATTTCCTGCTTGGCCCCGAGGGCGCGCACCTTAATATTTCAGGTATTTCAGGCTTGGCTGCAAAAACATCTTACGCCATGTTTATAATGAAAGCAATTCAACATAAGGCTATCCTGAAAGATGATATTTCAAATATTGCGTTTATTTTTCTGAATGTCAAAGGACGTGATTTATTATCAATAGACGAACCCGCAAGATATGAACCCGCAAAAAATTCTTATCTTAAAAAACTTTACGAAGCGTTGGGACTTGATACGAATCCATTTAAAAATGTAAAATACTTCTATCCTTATGGAGGTATTAATGATGTGAGAAGTTATGTTCGCAAAGATCAATTTGAACGCCAAGTTCGGGACAAAAAAGCCTACAGGTACAAATATCTTTATGATCAAGATAAAGATAATTTAGACCTGATGTTTGCAAATATTGGTGATCCTAACCAAACAATTGATTCAATCCTTAATTATATCATTTCTGGACAAGGAAAATTTTCTAGTGTTACTAATTGGACAAGTTTCCTTGAAGAAGTTTCCCAACGTTGTATCCCCGGAGGAAATGACAAAGAAATTCCTGTTGCGAGTTGGCGTAAGTTCAAGCGAATAGCAAAAAAAGCTATTGATTCAGAAATGAGTATTTTTGCGCGGGCTGTTGATGAAAATCAGGGTGAAACCCGTTTGCAGGATGCAATAAAGAAGATCAAGAAAAATGATGTTTTCGTTGTTGATGTAGCAAAACAGGACGAAGATATGCAGGCTTTCGTGTTTGGGGATATTATGCGTGCGGTATATTCTTTGAAACTTGGAGAATTTGATGAAGAACTGGATACTCCGCCACCACAGAAGATTATTATTTTCATTGATGAGTTAAACAAATATGCCTCGAGTGATGTTCCTAAAAGTTCACCCATCTTAAGGCAACTTTTAGATATAGCCGAACGTGGGCGTTCTCTTGGAATAGTTTTATTTTCGGCCGAACAATTTAGAAGCGCTATTCACGACAGAATTACAGGTAACTGTTCAACGCATGCATATGGTCGAACTAATGCCATTGAAATATCCAAGAACGACTACCGTTTCGTTCCTCCGGTTTATAAAAATATGATGACTAGGTTAAAACAAGGGGAATATATTATTCAAAATCCAATATTCCGTTCTCTTCTCAATATTAAATTTCCGGAGCCTCTTTACTGGCAGGATAAGGGGGATTCTCAGCAATGAAAACGAAGTTGAAATTTGGAAAAAATATTATTGGCACCCTGACAGAAGGAATGTATGAAAATTCTCGCTTTATTTACCGGGAATACATTCAGAACGCTGCTGACCAGATTGATATTGCAACGTCACTGGGGTTACTTGAAGAAGGTGAAGGAGTTATTGACATCCGGATAGAGCCGACCAAACGAGAAATAATCATTAAAGACAATGCAACAGGTATTCCGCAAGAAAAAGTTTATGAAACTCTCGGCAATGTAGCGGCATCCACAAAAGACAGAAAAATACAAAAGGGTTTTCGCGGAATTGGACGTTTAGGCGGTTTGGGATATTGTAAACGGCTTATTTTTGAGACATCATATTTTGGAGAAGAGTGCAAAACCATCATGTCTTGGGATGCTGCCAAGCTAAAAAGTCATTTAAGTGATAGAGCTATTACGCTTGATGCAATTGCTGTAATAGATGATGTAACTGAGATATCAACGGAACCATGCACAAAGGATGAACATTATTTTAGTGTCAAGCTGGAACACATAAATGAAACAAACGAACTGCTACTCAATGTTGAGGATATAAAAGAATATCTCTCTATGATTGCTCCTGTACCATTTAATTTCGGAGAATTTTATCTTGCCAGGAAAATCTATGATTATATTCAATCTGAAAAATTGCCTGAATTGGACGAATACAACGTTCGTATTAATGGAGAACAAATATTCAAAGGTTATAAACTTGGGATTCACCACATAACAACAGGGGGGAATTCATCTCGTATTGATGAAATTCGCGATATTGAATTTCAGAAGTTTATAAACCATAAAGATGAAGTTATTGGATGGTGTTGGTTTGGGATTTCTAATTTTGAGAAGGTCATTCCAGAACGAGGTAATCGACATAGAGCATTGCGGCTTAGAAAAAACAATATTCAAATAGGAGAAGCCACAGCACTGAATGATCTCCATAAAGAAGGAAGGGGGAATAATTATTTTGTAGGAGAAATACATGCTCTTGATTATGAATTAATTCCAAATTCATCGCGAAGTTATTTCAATGAAAATCAGGAATGCAGGCAATTTGAACGTGAAGTTCGTGCTTTTTTTCATGATACGCTACATAAAATCTATTATGATGCTAATAACATTAAGAATGCTTTTAAGCATATTGCCGAAGAGCAGAAACTTGCTCAACTTATCCATAAAAAGACAACACAAACCGGGTTTTCAAGCGGCTCAGAAAAAAAATCTCTTTTTAAGAAATATGAAGAAGCACAAAAGAAAGCTCAAGAAAGTCAAAAGAAAATTGAAAAATTTACAACTCGGACCACAAAGGAGCCTTTAATAAGCAAAGTTTTTCCGGGAATTGAAGAGAAACACGCTCCCCCGAAAGAAATTCCGAAAATCAAACCATTGAATGAACCGAATAAAACGAATAAAAAGATAAATAAGAAGTTTAGAACAGATAATTTAACGAAACTTCCTCGAGAACAACGTAAGTTTTTAGGGGATATTTTTGACATAATTATCAGAGCTCTCCCTCCTGATATGGCTGAAGCTTTGATTTGTAAGATAGAGGAAGAATATAAATAGAATGCGAAACATATTATTATTGGAGCCGAATTACAAAAACAAATATCCGCCAATGGGGCTAATGAAAATTGCTAAGTATCATAGAATGCTTGGCGATAATGTTGTTTTTTTTAAAGGGGATTTAAAAGTTTTCGTTTTAGAAGAAATTACCAGGAAAGCTATTGCTTCCCTTGCTGACGCGGTTTCTACCATCAATTGGGAAAATAAATTTCCTGAAATCATGACTTTTATCAAGACAGGTCATATTGAGAATGGTTCCGAATTGGAAGTACTAAGATCAATGCCACTGGCATCGCCATGGTTTAAATATTACCGAGAATATTATTATAAGAGAAAATATTTTGATGAAAAGCCATGGGATCGTGTTTGTGTTACAACATTATTTACTTTTTACTGGGAAATTACAATAGAAACAATTCTTTTTGCCAAAAAACTGGTAAAAGACCCTAAGCAAATTCTTGTTGGCGGCGTAATGGCTACTGTTGTTGCTGATGAGGTTAAAAAAGCTACTGGAATCAAGCCATATAAAGGTTGCATTAATAAAAAATCTATTTTAGGAGATCATGGAATCAATATCAATATAGATGATCTTTCTTTGGATTATTCTATTTTACATGAGATAGATTATGAATACCCGGAGATGGGTTCTTATTATGGTTATACAACCCGAGGATGCAAAAATGGATGTCCTTTTTGTGCTGTTCCTATTATTGAACCTGAGTTCAAAGATTATTTGCCTTTGACAGAAAAAATTGAAGAAACTCGACGATTATTTGGAGACCAGCATCATTTGCTTTTACTGGATAATAATGTTTTAGCATCCGACTGTTTTTTTAAAATAATTGACGAAATTAAGTCTTGTGGTTTTGCTAAAGATGCAAAATACCGTAAACCGAATCAGTTTGAAATTGCAATAGCCCGCCTCATGGATGGATATAATGACAGGGCCTATATAAGAAGATCTGTGAAACTGCTACGTGAATTCGTTAATAAATTATCTGGGGAAGAACAGCAAACTGTTTACAAGCTATTAAGCGACAATTTACTTCTTAATCATTACACGGCTACCAAAGAAAAAATATATCATGTTTATGAACAAGTTAAAGAGTTATATGAGTCAAAACGGCCTCGAGGTTATCGAAACCGATATGTAGATTTCAATCAAGGTGTTGACGCTCGTCGAATTACTGATAAAAAAATGAAAAAACTGAGCGAAGTTGCAATTCGTCCGTTGCGGATTGCGTTTGATGACTGGAAATCTCATAAAATATATAGGCATGCCGTTGAGCTTGCCGCAAAATATAAAATTAAAAATCTTTCTAACTATTTGCTATATAATTTCAATGATAAACCCGTTGATCTTTATCGAAGGATGAAATTAAACGTTGAGTTGTGTGAGACTCTTGATTTAAATATTTATTCATTTCCAATGAAATACCATCCAATTATGGATTCAGACTATTTCCAAAACCGAGAATACACTGGCAAGTATTGGAATCGAAAATTTATCCGTGCTATACAGGCAGTATTAAACGCTACAAAGGGGAAAATCGGCAAAGGCAAAGAGTTTTTTGAGAAAGCTTTTGGCGCCAATGAGGAGGAATTTGAAAAGATACTCTATATGCCGGAAACATTTATTATTTATCGTTTTTATTTTGAAGGCATTGGACAAACACAGCAATGGTGGTCTGCATATTCTTCTCTGCCTGATAAAGAAAAAGAGGCTGTGAATCCTATTATTCACTCAAATGATTTTAGCGGAATTGATAAGTTTAAAGAAAATAAAAAAATTTATCAAGTATTAAGCTATTATACCATTACAAGGACATCAGCACAAAAAGTAATTTCCTCAACGAGATAAAATGTCTTTTTAGAGCTTTCGTAACAGTGCAATTCGCCAAGAGTGTAAATTCATTGAGTATTATTTGTTCCATTGCATCAATGCCCTTCATAGCTTCCTCGTGAGAGTATAATTCATTATCAGAAAATTCTCCCACTTATTGAATTAACTGAGGCAAAAACATTTGTTCCTGTTCCTCCCACTCAAACGGTATATTTCCGTAAAGCCGTTCCAGCGTCATGCCGTCGGGCATTTTATTTTCGACGATCATTTTCTGAATTTTCGGGGACAAATTCAGCAGGTTGAGCGTTTTGACTACCATTGACTGATCGAGGTTGAGGTCTTCGGCCAGACGGGTCCGCGTGGAATACTTGCCCGCTTCGATCATTCCCATAAACCGGTAGGCCTGCGCCAGTTTTTTTGCCATGGCGTTGGACTCGTCTTTTTCCGGTTCCACCGTTTCCGTTTCGCCCGGCGCGAGAATAATTTTACGCCCGTTCCAGCGCTTGACCAGCATCGGGATCGTCAACTGGATGGTGCCTTTACCTTCTGGAACTGTCGCCGTGAATTCCGGTTCGGATTTCAAATCCCGGATCAGCGATTTGAGGCCATGATGCTTAATATCCATAATAATTCGGTCCTTATAAAGCGTGATCCGGTCAATAAGCAGATGCGCCAGTTTGTAGCGTTCCACCGGGAACAGCTCCTCCCAGACTGCTTCTATCGAACCGCAGGCTTCCGCCAAGTTGTCAGTGGAATAGATTTCACCGATGCTTTCAAGCTCGCGTTTTACTTCATCCAGCGCGTTGGCAAGCTCTGTATAGCGCGGCGTCAGAATCGCGATGTCTCCCCCGGCCCTGAGCTGTTTACCTACTTCGTCCTGTTCAGTTTTCAACTCCGAGAAACGTTTCAGGAGTTTAGCGCGCTGTTCTTTTTTAAGTTTTTCGAGTTCCCGGTAGGTTTTCATCAACATTGCCGGACTTTTGAATATCCGGCCCAACTGCCGGAGGTTCCACCAGGCGCGTCCTCTGCCGCCCCAGATATCCAGTTCCAGGTGCTGCCAGTAACCGCCGGTTTCCCCGAACACGCCCACGGCGTCATCGGCGTCTTCCAGATAAACCGTCAGGTTCGGCGCGAAATTGATCCGTCCCAGGATATGGGCCGGCGCCGGATGCCCGTATTCATGGCCGTTCATCGCGTAGCCGGTTGCCCATATCTTCTGCAATGGCGGATTGTCCAGCAGAAACAGCGTCAGGTCGATCGCGTGAGGCCCCATCGAAAGGATATTGCCCCGCATTATACACCGGACAAATTCAATCGTGCCAAGCTGATTTGAACGGATCACTTCGCGTAAAGCGCGGCAATGATCGAAATACCGGCGCTGCATATTGATCGCCACTTTCAGGTGATACTTTTCGGCGACCGCCCTGACCCGTTCCGCCTGGGTAACGGTCAGCGCCAGCGGTTTTTCCATCAGCACGCCTTTCACGCCGTATTTCCCGGCCAGTTCAAGCGCCTGTTCCCTAAACGCGGGCGGAGTGACGACATGGAGAATATCGGGTTTTTCCGTTTTCAACATGGTCTCGAAGTCGACATACAGCCGCGGGATCGCATATTTTTTCCCATAATCCAATCTTCTGGTTTCATCGGCATCGCAGGCGGCGGCCAGTTCGATTTCAGGGAGGTTTTCCTTATAGGCATCCAGATGAGACGCCGCTCGCGGACCGCAGCCGAGAATAACTGCTTTGTAAGTCATAGTAAAGACTCCTATTTAAATTTCACACTCATCCCATAACTTGGGAATTTCTTGTTTTTACAAAAAATCGAAGCTCAAAAATTCTTCTTTTCTCAATATCCATTTTCGATTTTCGGTTTTTTCAGCTCAGATATCCGTTCTTATTAATCGTGGCCTGTACGGCCGTAATGTCCGCGCTTTCAGCACGGCCACCCTCAAACGCCGGGCGGCTTGCGCTCAGCGCTCCTTGAACTTTGTTCAATTCCTAGGTTGCCTTTCGCTTTGCTCAGGCTCAGCCTGCGCAGAGTCGCGGGCACACGCTGTGCGCCTTGTAGCATCCCATGGGATGCTACTGTTTAAATTTAATTTCTCCGAAACATTCGGGAAGGTGAAAATTCAATTCAGACACCGGCTGCCAGGAAGCCCAGTGGGGATGACTGCATCCATCCGCGCATTTATAGAAATTGGCCCGCCAAAGCGTACCGGATCCAGGTACGGCGGCACCGGTAACCTGCGTAATTAAGTCAAATGGAATGAAAAACCCCAATCGCCAATGGGTCTCCGCGGCAATTTCCGGTTCGATCCGACCGGAAAGACTGTGAAAGACTTTTACCGCTTTTACTTCCGCTGCCGTCAACTCGCGAAATTCCGCCAATGGACCGAGAGCTTCCCGCCTGGGGTTTAAAACGTGATGGGCCAGCATCACGCCGATGCAGTTGAACTCAAAGCCAAGATACCCTCTTCCTCCCGCCGGCATAACGAAAAACTCCACGCAACTGTCGGTACAAACCCGGCCCTGAAATTCGCTCACGGCCGCTCTGACATAACGGTCTTTCACCCGATACAAACCGTAAATACCGCTGTCGTCATATTGCAGTTGACATTCCGTCTGAGGCCGGTGCTCGCTGGATTCAGGGCGAAAATTAGTTAATTTCACGGCGGGAATCCCATCCCAGACCGCGTTTAAATCCGGCGTCTCCCGGGCTTTGGTGATCTGATAACATATCATAGTTGTTTCCTTTAAAGTAGTATTTTGTTGCCGGTGGCGCAGGATTTCTCGGCAGCCGTCACCGCGGCAACCGCCGCCAGCGACTCATCCGGCGTAATTACGGCAAGCGGCAAGTCATTGCGTACACAATTGACAAAGTAAGCCAGTTCCGTGTACAAGGCCCCCAAACGCCGGCCATGGACTTCCGGCCAGTACATCGTGTCGGGCCGGCTGAAGCCGCTGCGGTCGTTGACCTGCACTCCGCCGTTGCCGGCGTTGACGTAAACGGCGCCGGCCGTACCGATGATCTCCATGCGGGCGTCGATCTTGAACGGCGTATTTTCCGGCAGCATCCAGATACTTTCCAGCACCCCGACCGCGCCGGACTCGAATTCATACATCACCCAGCCCAGATCCGGGTTTTTATGGCGGTGGATATTCCTGCTCACGGCAAAAACTGAACTGATCCGGCTCCGGGTAAGCCAGAGCATCAGATCAGTGTCATGGACCCCGTCCCCGGCAATCGGCGAAATCTTGTCCAGAACTTCCGCTCCGATATTGACCGGCAGGTTCCGGGTGGCGTGAATTGAGACGATATTACCGATCCGGCCGGCATCGACGATCTTCTTCACTTCACTCATACGAGCGTCGAAACGGCAGATGTGACCGGTCATGAATTTGCCTTGAGCCCGACCGGCGGCCTCAACAATCCGTTTGCCGCTTTCAACACTGTCGGCCATCGGCTTTTCCAGGAAAACATGTTTCCCGGCGTTCAGCGCCGCCACCGCCATTTCGGCGTGCTGATCAACGTGAGTTACAATTGATACCGCTTCAATTTCCGGGTCATTGAGCAGATCCCGATAATCCGGGTAACGTTTGGGGACATTGAATTTATCCGCAAGGCTGTTCAGCCGGTCAGGCCGCCGGGTGCTGAAAGCGGCAAGTTCCACTTCCGGCATGCCGGACAGTGTTTCCGCGTGTTTTTCTCCGAAAAAACCGAGCCCGATAATTCCATATTTCAATCTTTTCATGGTTTGTAATTCCTATTGTTTCTGAAGAACGCCTATCATTGCTGCAACATTTTCTACCCGAGCATCCGGTATGGAGTGGGATGGTCCGGCAATGAATCCTCCATCTTTCCCTACGGTTTCAAGGAGAACCTTCACCTCGTTTTTTGTCTGCCGGACGGTTCCGAACGGTAAAGTTTTTTGAATACTTATACCGCCGAAGAAAGAAATATGACGCCCGAACTGCTGTTTTATACGAAAAATATCCATTGCTTCCGGTTGAAAAGGATTGAAGAGGTCAACCCCGCATTCAATTAAGTCGGGAAATAATTCCTGTATATTGCCGCATGAGTGTAAAAAGACATATTTGCCTTTCGCCTTTACTGCCCTGCACATTTGAGAAAACCTTGGTTTAATGAACTTGCGCCATAATTCCGGGCTCATCAGCAAACCGGATTGTTGCCCCCAGTCATCACCGAAAAAAATCGCATCAATATCCAGCTTGACAGCTTCTTCAATCCAAGCAACGTTGAAATGCAAAATTTGTTCAAACAGGTTGTTTGCAAATTTCTCATTGACGAGCATAGCTACAAAAATGTTTTCCATTCCGGCAAGAGTCCAGGCACGTTCAAACAAGCTGAACCCGAGTTGAAGAAAGCTGAACTTGTCAGGTTGCGGAAGTATCTGTTTGTTGGAGAGGGTCTCTGCTAAACATACTTCAGGATCAGGGAAAACATAGTCCTGGATATTTGACTCGTTTACAAGCTGATTACAAACAATTCCCATATTTTTTTCTATATTACGATCCCATAAAACCCCGAATTGATCTCGCCAGATGTTCGGCTCCACCTCTCGGTAATTATTGGAGTATTTCCCAATATCAGCGAAACAGTTGCCAAGCCCGGCAAGAAAATCCGGATCCCCGTAATATTCACTCAGCTTTGCCTGCATAAGCGGATGCATCCAAATATGATAAGGGATTTTATCTGGTTTTTCATGATTTAAAGAAGTTATAACCCGCATACGATTATTCATATATATTTCTCCATTATCCCGGATATTTGCAAAGTGAACGGGTTTTTCCCTGTTTCCGGTAGGCTATTGCCTGGTCAACAATCTTAACGATGTCATAAGTCGGCCGATATCCTAAAATCGAGCGGGATTTGCTCAAGTCGTGTTGAAAATCATAATATTCCGGGTTGACGAAATCGACCGCCGGAATATCCAGTTTTTCACTGATGTACCGGCTTAACACATCATAAGTGAAAGCCGACGGCCCCGCGATGGCAAAGGCGTGTCCGATTGCCGCCGGATTGCCCAGCGCCTGCAGGCAGCCGTGAATGACGTCTTCCAAAGCGACGATATGCCGCATACAAGGTTTGCCATCGGGGTGTACCATGCAGCAGGCGGCGTTTTGGCCGGCTTCAAAATATGAGCGATGTTCGGCAGTAGTCGCCAGCTCCCGCCAGGCCGGTACACCGAAATCGGGTTCAGCGGTAGTGGCATGGGCGAGAATGTCATCTTCACCGTGGACCCAACTGAAGCGCAAAACCGTGATCGGCAGTCCATACTGGTAACGGTACTGCTCGCACATAGTTTCTTCCAGTACCTTGGAGAAAGCATAATAGCCGGGGTAAGCAGAATGCGGAAAATTTTCATCGATCGGATATGGTCGCGGATTATAATATATTCCCGCCCGGGCATCGGAACCGGCCTGGATAAATTGTTTTATCTGCTTCCCGGCGGCGCGGCAGGCGTCAAGCAGATCAAACGTTCCCTGGATATTGGCTTTCACGAACAGGTCTTTGCGTTCCTTTACATTGGCCAGATGGATCACGGCGTCCATGTCCCGGATCAGGCGTTCGGCCAGTCCCGGCGTACCCAGTGCGCCGCGTACTATTTCCACCTGACTGGCGTCATAAGGCGGCGGCTCCGGTTCAAATTCCAATACCCGCACCCGATAGCCCCCTTTCAGCAGTTCCGGAATCAGGTTGCGGCCGATTTTGCCTGAGCCCCCCGTAACTAAAATGTTTTTGATTTTGTCCATCAACTAAACTCTCCTTAAAGTTAATGTTTACTATTGCTCCGAAACTTAATCTGTTGTAATAAACAATCAATTATTGGCCTCAAAATAATAAATATAATTACAAGTAGTTTTGTTGCTATTCTATAGTAAGCCTTTGGCGCGTAAAAGTTCTAATACAAAGTTGCAATCAAAAGAACAGTTTTGCGGGGGAGACAGCAAAACCTTTTTGAAAAAAGTTTTTACTTTCCCCCCCTTCGGATGAAACTATTTTAACAAATAATTACCGGGAAGGAATCAATATAATGATTCATAAAATTTTTTTAGTTCCGCACACCCATGTTGACTTAGGATATACTGATCTTCAAGCTAATGTTTACATGAAGCATTCGGAAATGCTTCAGATGGTATTGGACTATTGTCGTCAAACAGATAATTATCCTCAAGACGCAAAATTCAAATGGACTTGTGAAACTGCATGGACGGTAAAGAACTATCTTTCTGATAATAAATCAGATCCCGAGGAGTTTCGTAGAAGAGTTTGTGAAAAACGAATAGAAATTACTGCAATGTATCTAAACATCACAGAATTATATTCAACCGAGGAGTTAATTCGTTCACTCTCTTATGCAATGCAACTTGAAAAAACTCTGGGCATTAAAATAGTTTCAGCTATTAACACAGATATTCCGGGTATGTCATGGGCGTTGCCACAACTGCTTAGAAATTTAAAAATTAAATACTTGACTATGTCTGTTGATCCTGTAAGAGCCTTCAGACCTGGGGTTCTATATCCTTTCTATTGGCAATCTCCTAATGGGGACAAAGTTTTGACTTGGAATACTGAGTCAAAAAAATACTGGTATAACGAAGGTTATGAGATCGGATTTGGTAAAGATTATGCCTTCTTAGAAGAAAAACTACCTTCCTTTTTAGAATATATTGAGAGCAATGGCTATCCGTTTGACGCATATATGATTAAAATAGCACGGGACAATGTATTTCCCCCCGTTTCGATATGTGACAATGTACGTGAATGGAACAGGAGACATAACACGCCTAAGATTGAAATAGCGGTAAACTCTACTTTTTTCGAATATATCGAAAAAAAATACAGAGGGAAAATTCCTACATATCAATGCTCATGGCCGGATTGCTGGACCGATGGCAATGCATCTGCTGCTTATGAGACTTCTCTTTCAAGAAATCTTAATCACTCTTTGAAGAATATTGAGGCGTTGTCCAGCATCCTTGCGCCATGTGAAATCAATTATTCTAATGAAGAAATCAACAAAATATGGGAAAATAAATTCATTTTTGACGAACATACATGGGGGGCTAATTGTAGCGTTACTTCTCCATTCTCCTTTAAAACGAAAGCACAATGGGCACAAAAATCTCTATATATTTATCAGGCAGCTGATTCGGCAGAGAAAATATTAGCAGATAATTTAAATTTACTTAAAACAAAAATCCAGAACTTTTCCGGCAGTAAAGTTATAGTCTTCAATCCTCTTTCTTTCAAAACCAGCAATATCGTTACTTTTAACATACATAACACTTCTGCAAAAGACTATAATTTTGTTCTTTCAGACGGTAATGTTGAAAGGGTGCTACGATAAAACTCTGTAATAAAAATTAGCTATTTTTCGAGTGCTGTTTAGTTTTTCATCTTCTTTTCCTGTTCTTTTTACAGAGCCTACAAGCTTGCTCCAAATTTATCAATGTTCTTC
>JAQULZ010000004.1 GCA_028718375.1 Victivallaceae bacterium
TTTGGAATATTACATTCTGTCATGGCGAATCCTTTAAATTATTACATTGGTAAGATACTGTAATATAACATTTTAAGTGTGATTCGCCACTTTCTTTTTATACTTTTCGTGAAATATTCAGGCTAGTTCGGCAGCATTTTGAGGCGCATAGGCGTTTTGGTCATTATCAAAATAACAGAAAACACTTCTGCCTGCCGCAGCCTGGCAGTCAATGAATTCCGCCCACCCGGCAAGGGCGGCGGCGGCGTATTTTCCGGAATAGGCGCTTGCATCGGGCCCATGCAGCCGAATGTAAACCCAATCGGCGGTCACGATCTTTTCCGTCCCCATTCCCGCCAGATCATAAATGCAGAACGCAATATTATGCCGCTCGAGCAGCGAAAGCACCCGATTATTTATCCAGCTTGCATTCCTGAATTCAAAGGCATGGCGCCGATTACCGGGCAGAAGTTTCAGGAATTCGCTGAGCCGCTCATAATTACAATTCCAGCCGGGAGGCAACTGAAACAGAATCGGCCCGAGTTTACGGTGCAGCACCAGTACCCGCTCATAAAGCAAAGCGAGGCTGGCTTCGATATGCTTCAACTTCTTCATGTGGGTAATATAACGGTTTGCCTTAACCGCAAACAGGAAGTTTTCCGGAGTTTCCCGTCGCCATTTTTCAAAGGCGCCCGGGGCCGGAAGGTGATAAAAGGTATTGTTGATACCGATTTGCAATCTAAGAGCAAGTAAAAATCGGAATTATTGCGGATGCCGGAAGCGTTAAAACGAACTGTGCGCTACCGAGGTAGCGACGGTTCGTTTTGGCGCAAAACGGCACCGCAAGAATCCGACCGTACACGGCAGCATGCTTTTGGGCTCGTTCACCAGCAAAAAGAATGGTGCGATAGACCTATCGCTCATTATTTTTGCCGGCAACTCAGCCTCAAAATCAAAGCTGTTTTTACTAGCTATTAGAATGCAATTCGGTATGATTTCGACGGAAGTAAATTGCGCCGAGTAAAACTCCAGCAGCCGGGCAGATGCAAGGCCGGAAGGATAAAATCTCTCCTTCCAATGCCGGTACATCCAGCCGGAAGTTCCGATCCGGATTTGCGGTTGGCCAGGCATTAACCTCTCATCCTGAAGAAAATGAACGCATATTTACGGTTATTTAACCCCCGGCACCGGCGCGGGCGGATCGGTATCGCCGGTGATGCCCCCGTAAATATATTTGGGGGAGTCCCAACAAATTACTTTGACCAGTTTGAACGGCAGTCCCACTAACAGGCCAATGGGTTTGGCAAAGACGGTCAGGGTTATCAGCGCTGATTTTTCGACGGTCGCAGGGGCGGCATTGGCAAACTGGAAGCCGCCCGCGACACACGCGGCCGGGATAGCGCCGATGATCAGCCCCAGATAATTGCCGGCATAAGTCGGAATCGTTACAAAATAGCTGTCATCATCAAAATCCCGGAAAAAAACCTTATCCAGGGTATCCTTCTCCGCGGCGCCACGGCAAATAAACACGCTTGAAAAAAACACCGCACCAATGAAAATTTTCCTGCAGAAAGTCATTTCTTCGTCCTTCGGTTAAAATGACGCCGGCAAAATCCGCCGGCTATTACAAAAAAATTGGAAACCTCAGGTAAAATAAACAGTTTTTCAGAATAAGCAAGTTAGCGGTCACTCCTGATCCATTTTCATTCCTTCGCATTCATCCTGCCAGCCGGGAAAATTCCAGCGGTAGGGAAAGTCGCGGCACTGCCGGGGTTTTACCGGATGAATGGCGCAGCCCGGCGGGTCGGCAATAAAAAATATACAACTGCCGTCAGTTTTTTCAATTAAGCTCAAATTCCGGCGGTCGGCAGTAATAACCGTATAATTGCCGGTAAAAAAATGCAGCTCCATTCCCAAAAAATCAGCGATCTCATCGGCTTCCTCGTCGAGTAAACGAACATAACCTGACCATTTACAGCAATTCCCGCAGCGTTTACAGCTAAAATTTTTCATAAGTGTTTTCGCGCAAATAAAAAAGGGTACCGCAATCAAGCTGTACCCCGAAAATATTTGAACATCAGCGGGCTAGAGATCTTCGCCCGTAATATCGTCGTCCTTCAGGTCGATAAAGAAAATCCCGGTGATAAAGTCGGCAATTTCGATGGGATGGATGGCAAGAGTGCCGGCAATTCCCAGCGCCAGACTTCCGCCCAGCTCCCAGTAATCGCGGGCGCCATGATAAAATTCATAAAGGCGTTCGCCGGGAAGGGGAAAACCGTCTTCATCAATGACGAACGGTTCCACCAGGCGGCTTTCCCCGTCGCGGGTAAGACATACTTTATTGAACATGGCAAACGACAAATCATAACCGGCCTCGCGGCAAACTCCGTACTGGCGGTTACAGCCCTTTACCGCCATCACTTCGGCGCCGGCGCCGACGCCGAATGCAAGCGCCCGGGTAGCATGTACTTCCGCCCGGATCACCGGGCCGACCCCGACGCTCACGGTAACAATATCCAAAGCATCCATAAAGCGGTTGGGAATATAAAGGGCTATTTTGCTCCAAACATCATCCGCCTCAACCCTGAACCCGGCGGTGCCAAGTATCATCGCGCAAATACAAATAAAAGTGAACTTTTTCATACCTGTGAATTCCTCAGTTATTGATTCCTTTCCGTGACCTTAGCCGCTTTGAATAAAAATCCATACGATAAAGTAATCATCTATATGTCATTATGCAAACCGCAAAGTCATATTTTTATAAATAATACTAATGAGCGATCAGTCATAGATAATGGCGATGGCGGATTTTGAGATGGATTTTGGTTATAAACCGCAGAGCGATACAGAGTATCGCGCGAGGATTTATGGCAAAAATCGGCTCAAAAGAACCATCGAAATGTCTATGAATGAGAGCGAATTGGTATAAGCCCTGAACAGCCGGTTTGGCAAACGGGTTAAGGCTTCGTCCAGAGCTGAAACATCAACATAATTCCGCTGAGGTAAGCCGGGGCCGCGAAAATCACCGCCAGCACCCGCGCCAGTTCCATCTCGTTTTTCGAATATTTCAGGCCGGGAGGACAGATCAGTTCGTCTTTTCCCCATACGGTCAGATAGATATCGGTCATGACCAGCGGAATAATCAACAGACTGAACCAGCTATTCACCGCTTCCGGCCAGCCGGGCGTAAAATAGATCAGAGTTACGGCCACCAGATAAGCAGCTGTGAAAATTTCGTAAAGCAACAACGGAATTTTAGATTTAGTGCGAATCCACAATACACTGTTAACCAGAACACTGATAAAAAAAATCAGCACATAGGCGTAGATGAAATAGCGCACGGCCGCTTCCCCCTTAAATAAGTCTCCCGTCGATTCATTACTTGACTTCCGCTTCTCCGCTTACCAGACCCGAAGCGCGCAATTCATCTTCCGACATCAGACGGGTTTTCGTCAGGTTTTCCGCGGCCAGTTCTTCCTCAGACATACTTTGGGTTTTATTCAATCCCGGCGTTGTTTCCGAAATACCCCACAGCATCCGTTTGGTCGCAGCAGGATCACTGCCGGCAGCTGCCGTTCCGGCATTGCGTCTGTAGTTTTCCAATTCTCCCGGTTTGTCCGCGAACAGCGCCGGCATTTCACGCCGCATGTATTTTGCCAGGGTGAAGCTGGTAGGAGCATAACCGCTTCGGACAATATACTGTTCAAGTTTTCTCGCCACCTTCACCGTACTGGAGTAGCGTTTATCCGGGTCGGTAGCCAGCATCCGCCGCAACACCCCGAACAGCCCCCGGTCCAAATCATCCGGCAACAGTGACCAGTCAATGTAATTGTTCTGCGCCTGTGACAGGATTTCGTGCGGCGCGACATTCAGATGCCGGCAGGTTTTGCCGCCGCTTAACATATAAAACAAAACTACCCCGAGCGAATAAATGTCCGAGCGAAAGTCCAGCTTTTTTTTGTTGACCTGTTCCGGCGACATAAAAGGCAGCTTCCCGGAAACGGCGGCCTGTTCCTTGCCCGTCCCGGCCCGCGCTACCCCGAAATCGGTTAATTTGACCACGCCTTCCGTAGTCAACAGGATATTGTGCGAACAGACGTCGCAATGGACGATATTCAAAGGTTTTCCGTCCTGGCCGTAACGGGTATGGGCATATACCAGAGCCCGCGCTACGCTCAGCGCAATGAATACCGCCAGCTTGACCGGCAGTTTGGTTCTGGACATGCTGTGGAATTCCATGAATTCATACAAGGTGATTCCATCCACATATTCCAGGACAAAATAGTATTCATCCTGATACTTATCCAGCTGATAGATCTGGACGATATTTTCGTGAATCAGGTTGGCGACCAGTTTAGCTTCGTCAATAAAACGGTTGGTGAACCGCTTATCCTTGGAATAGCAGTCCAGAAGCATTTTTATCGCTACGATCTTTTCAAAACCGTTTACACCCCTCTCGACCGCTTTGAAAACCGTTCCCATGCCGCCTTCGGCGATAGTATCCAGGATTTCATATTCGACATGTCCGATTATCTTTTTCATTCCTACCCTTCGTTCCGCGGCTGGACAACAAACGGCAGCGCGTGGAAGCTGCCGTTTTCAATCCGGTCAGGAAAAACCAGTTAAGTAAGCTCTAACTCACCTCTTCCTTGTATTACCCGGTCAACAACTGGACCGAATGGTCTCACAGGTCTTCTTTATATAATATAATCCCGTAATCACCAAATAGTAACATATAATCCGTTTTTTTTGAATTTTGAGGCGGAGAAAAAGCGCGGCAGAACTGAAAATATTTATGGCAATGGTAAAATTTCAGCGATAGTTCATTTACCTCAGAAGTTTCTGATGCGCCTTCGCTTCAGCGCAACTTAAGGGTTCCCAGCGCCATCAAGGCGAAAATACTCGCCAGAATCCAGAACCGGACGACGATTTGGGTTTCCGTCCAGCCTTTCTGTTCAAAATGATGATGAATCGGGGTGCACATGAATACCCGCCGGCCGGTGAGCCTGAAACTGGCAACCTGGACAATCACCGATACCGCTTCCAGCACGAACACTCCCCCCACCACGGCCAGCAGTAATTCCTGCCGCACCAGGACGGCGATCAGAGCGATGGCGCCGCCCAGGGCCAGACTGCCGGTATCGCCCATGAACATGGCGGCCGGGTAACAGTTATACCACAGAAATCCCAGGCACGCTCCGGATATGGCCGAAGCGAAGACTACCGCTTCACTGATACTGGGGATGAACGGCACATGCAGGTATTCCGCGAATTTTATATGTCCGGAGAAATACGCGAAAACCGCGAAGACAAAAGCGCAGAGGATGGAGCAGCCGGTCGCCAGTCCGTCTTTACCGTCCGTCAGATTGACGGCGTTGGAGGCGCCGACGACCACGATCGTACTGAACAGCAGCGTCCAGGGCGAAGAAAATAACGGGACTTTAATGAACGGGACGAAAAATTCCTGCAATATTCCGTTGGTTTCCGGAATTAAATTGAACCATAAAACCGCGCCGCCGGCGATGAAGAATTGAAAAAACAGTTTCACCCGGCCTGAAATGCCGTCCCGTTTGCCGTAAGCGGCTTTGGCGAAGTCATCGGCAAAACCGAGCGCGGCGAACAGCAGCGTCGCACTGAGCAGGATCAGCGGAATTTTAGTATCGAGCCGGTTCCACAACAGTACCGCAACAGTTATCGAAGCGACCATCAGCAGACCGCCCATGCTCGGAGTTTTATCCTTGGCCCGGTCGATATATTTCTCATCCATCAGTCCCTGAAAACGGCAGGGTGCGGTCGCGTTGAAGGCTTTCAGCAGACGGATCGTCAGCGGACTTAAAAACATGGTCAGCAACATAGCCGTGAATGCGGCGCCGCCGGCGCGGAAAGTGACGTATTCGAAAAGGCGCAGCACCTTGCAGTAAGCGGTAAACTCAGACAGCCAGTAAAGCATTTGCAATTCCCGTTCGGTTAAAATTCAAGGTTAAAACCCACGGGGAAATAATAGCCGGTTTTCGCCAACTATTCAATCGCTTTTCGGCTGATTTTTACAGAAAAAACCGGGCGGTTGACAATCATCCGGATATTGAAGCCCTGAAATTTTAAAGGAGTCCTTTACCATGTTCCCTGATTTCGGCGAAAGAACCGTTGAAATAAAACACCGGGGGAAGATTTTTGTCGTTCCCAAATTATCGATTTTACAATACGGCGAAGTGCTGAAGATAATCACTGAAGCGGAAACGCAGTTGCAGAACGGTCCCGGCGCTGCGGCGCTGCGGAATATTGTCGCGGCGGCCGGCCGTAAGTTGTGGACTGTGCTGCGGCCGGTTCTGCCCGAGAAAATTTTCCGGGACCGCGGCCGGTTCGAATATGACGAACTGGTCGAACTGGGTATCCATCTCGCTTTCGGCACTTATCTCGATGATAAAATAAAAGGGCCGACGCAAAAATATTACGAACCGTCCCGGCTGCCGGATTACCAGTTCAAAGCCGTCCGCATCCTGAACCGGCTCGGAGCTTATAGCCTTGAAACCCTGCTGAACGAACCGGCTTCCATCTTTTTTGCCTTATCCGACTACGTGGAGCGGGCTGACGCCGACCAGGCCGTTGAACTGGTTACGGCGGGGGTCAAAGCTGCTTTCGGCAATCCCGACCGGCTGGCGGAAAGGCGCGGCAGCCTGACCATTCCCAACCCGAACTACTCCCCGGCGGACATGACCATTGAACGCCGCAAGGAAATGGAAGAATTCCTGAAAAGTCACGGCGGCGGCAAAACCTGAATCCGCACCGTTTTGTTCCGGATTTGGATTTAACCGGAACGGCAGAAAGAAATATCTACAAAATATTTTTATATTAAATAAACTGAGAATATCCCCCATAAGTTCTTGAAATTTTCCGCATGCAAGAGTATTCTACCAGATGTCGGGTCGTAATATATGATGACCCCCTGGATCTGAGTATTTATTAGCTATGGAACCTACATGAGAAGATGCAAGAAAACGGCGGCTATACAGACAGAGATACAACGGGAAATAAAAATAAAAAATGCTCTCGGCCTTCATGCCCGCCCGGCGTCATTATTCGTTAAACTGGCATCTTCCTTTAAATCTGAGATAATTGTCGAAAAAGACGGCGAAGAAGTCAACGGCAAAAGCCTGATGGGACTGCTGATGCTGGCGGCGGCTTCAGGAAGCGTCATTAAGATTTCCGCCAAAGGCGAAGATTGCGCCGTGGCTCTGGAGGCAATCATGGAGTTGATCGAGAAGAAATTTGAAGAGGAATAGTCCGGGTGTCCGAACTTACTGCACAAGAGAAGATTTACCATGGGATCGGGGCGTCTCCCGGAATTTCCATCGGAAAAGTCCTGCTTATCAGGCAGCACAGCACTTCCTACGTTAAACCGCCCGATGCGGCAATCGCTCCCGACCAGATTGATTCCGAGCTGGCCCGGTTCGAATCGGCGCTGGAAAAAACCCGGACGGAACTCGAGAGTCTTCAAAGACGGGTGCAGAATAAACTGCAGGCGCGGGAGGCGAGTATCTTCGATGCCCATCTGCTCATTGTCGATGACCAGATGCTGTTGCGGGAGGTCGAAGACACGATAAGGGAACAGTTGACGACGGCCGAATGTGCTTTTTTCAGGATCATGGAACGTTATGTGACGGCAATTTCAGTAATGCCGGACCTCTATATAAAAGAGCGCGTTGCCGATATAAAAGACGTTGCTTCCAGGGTACTGGCCAATCTGCAGGGTACGCGGCGTCCGGTGCTCGATTATCTCGAAGAGCCGCGGATTATCATCGCCCACGATCTGACGCCGTCGGACACGGTACTGCTTGACCGCCAGAAAGTACAGGCGTTTGCGATTGAAAGCGGAAGCAATACTTCGCATACGGCGATTCTGGCGCGCTCGATGCAGATCCCGGCGGTGGTGAATATCATAGGAAATATTGTCGACGAACTTGAAAACGGCACTGAAATAATCGTTGACGGTTTTATCGGTACGGTCATTGCCAATCCCAGCGAAAAAACCCGGACGGCTTATCAGCTGAAAGCGAAGGAAGAAGGGCGGTTTTACATCGATCTGATCCGGGAAAGCCGACTGCGTCCGGAAACGCTGGACGGCTTCACGATCCAGCTGGCGTCCAATATCGAGTCGCTCACCGATATCCAGACCGCGAAAAAATTCGGCACCAGCGGGGTTGGCTTGTTCCGGACCGAATATATGTACCTGGGGCGCGACGGTCTGCCGAGCGAGGAATCCCAGGTGGAAACGTTTGCGACCCTGATTCATGAAATGAACGGCGAACCGGTAGTCGTCCGCACTCTGGATATCGGCGGCGACAAATATTCGGAGCACCTGTCGATCCGGGCGGAAGCCAATCCCTTTCTGGGACTGCGGGCGATCCGGCTTTGTCTGCATGAATGTCAGGAGGTTTTCCGTACTCAGCTCCGTTCCCTGCTGCGCGCCGGGGCCTGCGGCAATCTGAAAATAATGCTCCCGATGATTTCCTGCATCGAAGAAGTGATCCAGGTCAAGGAACTGATCGAGGAACTCAAGGAAGAACTGTTCCGGGAAAAACTGCCGTTCAACCGGGATATTGAAGTCGGTATCATGATTGAAACCCCGGCCGCGGCGCTGCTGGCCGAACACCTGGCGAAGATCGTCGATTTTTTCAGCATCGGCACCAATGACCTGATCCAGTATACCATTGCCATCGACCGCGATAACGACCGGGTCAATTATCTTTACGAACCAACTCATCCGGCCATTTTGCGGCTGCTGAAAATGGTAGTGGATGCGGCGAAACGCAATCGCATCTGGGTCAGTATTTGCGGTCAGATGGCGAGCAATCCGCAATACGTGCCGCTGCTGCTGGGAATGGGGGTGCACGAACTGAGCATGGTGCCGATGTCCCTCGGGGCAGTACGGCGCATCATCCGCAAACTCAAGATGCACGAAGCGGAAGTGGCGGTCGAAAAAGCCCTGAACTGTTCCAATGCCCGGGATGCGCTGAATATTTCGCTGGAACTGCTTAAAAAGATTTCCCCGGAAGTTACCGATCTGGCCATGCACGGGTTGTAAGAAATGAAAGTCCGGATCAAGGTAATCGGTTTTGACGCGGACGATACGCTCTGGGACAATCAGCCGCACTTCGATGCGGTCATTGCGGAATTTACCGCTCTTTTACGCCCCTACTGTTCCGAAACCGCAGCTCACGAATTTATCCATCGGCTTCAGGTGGAAAATCTGCCGCTTTACGGTTTCGGCGCGAAATCGCTGACCTTGTCGATGACCCAGGCCGCCTGCCGGTTGTCACACTATCAGATCGGGGCGGCAGACATCGAACGGATCATCCGGCTCGGGCGGAAACTGCTCGCCATGCCGGTGAAGCTGCTGGATTCAGCCGAAGACGTGGTAAGGCGGCTTAAGGAGAAATACACTCTGATATTGATCACCAAAGGCGATCTGCTTGACCAGAAACGCAAACTGCGCGAATCCGGACTGGAGAAATATTTTCATCATATCGAGATTCTGTGCGATAAGCAGGTGGAGGATTACCGGGAATTATTTGACCGTTTAAGGTTGCAGCCGGAGGAATTCGTCATGGTGGGAAATTCCCTGAAATCGGATATTATCCCGGTATTGGAGCTCAATGCCCATGCGGTTTATATCCCCTACCCCGCCACCTGGCAGCATGAAAACGTCGATAATTACGATCCGAACCACCAGAATTTCGTCCAAGTGGATAAGCTCGCCGACCTGCTGCCAATCCTGAGGTAAAACTTCCCGGCGGCCGAAACCAATTATTTACCGGATGATTTGGCTATTAGGTATTTCAAAGGTTCGGTTGAATTCCGGACGGCAGTGATTTGATCTCCGTCACGGTAAAGGTAAAACCGTTGATGTCGATATTGAGCGGCGATAGACGCAGTAATACGTCGATAATGCGGCCGTCTTTGCGCTGAAACCGGGTTTTTACGGCAGCGATCGCAGTTCCGCGGGTTCCTTCATACTCAAGTCCGACCTGCCTGAAGGTCTCCTCGCTGGAATAAAGCATCCGGGCGTTTTTGCCGATCAGTTCATTTCTGGCATAACCGGTTATCCGGCACATTTGATCGTTCACCTGGATGAACACCCGCCGGGAAACTACCCCCATGCCGATTGGCGCGGTATGGAAAATACTTTGCAGTTGCTTTGTCTTGTGTTCCAGCCGGAGTTCTGCCAGTTTGAGCTCGGTAATGTCCACGATCACCAGGACGGAACCGTAAATTTCTCCTTCGGCATTGATGATCGGGGCAATGGTGAATTCCATGATTTTCCGTCCGAGGGAACACACCACGCTTTCCCGGCGCCGGGATTTCAGCATCCGCATATACAGCGTTTTCCCCGGCAGTCCGGGGAGATGATCGATTACCTCGTAATAGCGTTTATTGATGATATCCGCTTGCTTTTTGGCCAGTATTTTCGCGGCGGCCACGTTGTATCTCATTATGCAGCATTCCCGGTTGAGCAGAAAAACGGCATTCGGTATCGCGTCAAAGGTGACCCGTAACTCATCCAGGGCGATTTTCAGGGCGGCGGCGATCTGCTTGCGTTCGGTAATATCAAAAATAATCCCGTTGAGCCAGACCTTGGTATCCTGACTGTAAACCTTCTGGCCTTTTTCGTAAACCCAGACAATATTGCCGTTTTTCCGGATAATCCGGTATTCTATTTCATAAGGCTTGTTCTCGGCGATTTTTTTTTCTACGGCCGCTTCCACCAGGGCTAAATCGTCAGGATGGATGATGCTGGCATAACTCCGGACGTTGTTATTGATGAAATCCGACGCCGGATACCCGGAAATCTTCTCTATTTCCTGTACCATGTACTGCATAGTCAAATGTCGGTCGGCATGGCGGAGATAAACAATGCCCGGAATGTTCTTTATCAGGCTTTGAAACTGTTTTTCGCTTTGCTGGAGAGCTTCTTCAATCTGCCGCATCGCCGATACGTCCAGGAAAGAAGCTATCCGCCAGGAATTATCCGGAATAACGCTGATCGTCAAAAAAATATCCCGCACCCAGTCCCGCCCGCCGGTCATTCTGAATTCATAATTCAGCAGCGACAGGTTATGGTCTACGCTCAGGTTATGCGGAACTTCCACCTTTTTCAGGTCTTCTGCAAAGACGAAGTCCTGCCATCTGGATTTTCCTTCCAATTGTTTTTTCGAATAGCCGCATAATTTCACAAAAGCGTTATTAACCATGAGCAGCGTTCCGTCCCCGGCCAGAATCGCCATCGCGACACTGGCGTTTTCAAACACGAAATCGTATTTTCGTTCACTCTGGCGCAGGGCCTGCTCAAGTTCCGCCAGTTGTTTTTCCATTTTCAATTCATGGAGAGTTTTTTCAATCAACGCCGGCAGCAGGTCCAGGAAGCCGGTTTCTTTGATCAGGTACTCATATGCTCCCTGTTTCAACATCCGGGCCGCCTGCTTTTCTTCGTGGGAAGCCGTCATGATGATAAATGGCGCCGCCAGACCGCGCTGCCGCAAAGCTTTTATCAGTTCGGTTGCCCGCAGGTCCGGCAGTTTGTAATCCAGCAGCAACAGCACCTCCGGATTCTCCGTTATCCGGCTGAAGGCGGATTCGCCGCTGAACACGCCGTCGACGGCGTAACCGGCCGCGCGGAGCTGGTCCTGGACTTGCAGGTTTGTTTTCCGGTCGCCGTCAATTACCAGGATCGATTCCGGGATCGATTTTCGGCTCTCGCTTGCTTTCATTATCAGACTCCGGCACAAAAAAGAAACCGGCGGACAGCCGGGCTTGAACTTCCTCTTTTAATAGGATACATCCGGAACATGCTTAAATCAACCGTTTTCGACGTTTTCGGTGGCGGTTTCACAGTATTTCCGGAATCGGCATTCCGGACAATTCCCGGGACTGCGGGGAAAATCGGCTTCGGAAACGGTATCGCGGCCGGTCGCCGCTGCCAGCATTCCGGCGGCGCTGGCTTTAACATAAGCGATCAGTTCACTGACATTCACCGCAGCAGCGGAAATTCCCGTGGTTTCTCCGCAAGTCAAATCGAAATTCAAAGTTACGACGCGTTCCGGAGCAATCCTCAGCTTATTGAAGGCGTAAATCTTATGGAGGGCGGCGGCATGATGAAGCCGGACGGGATCAGTACGGCCGTTATTGAGGGTGAGGAATTTCAGCCGGCCGTCTTCCTGCCAGATAACGGCCGGCGCCAGCCAGGTTTTGATTTTGCCGACATAGGCGGCCGCCGGGAAGGAAAAGGTTTTCCGCTCCAAATACGGAATCTTTCCCAAATAATCCGTCAATCCGCTTTCAATCAGCTGATCGATCCATGTATTCAGGAGCTGCGCTCCGCGCTCGGTCAGCGCGTTGATTTCCTCCAGACCGTAGTACAACTCGAAAAGATTCAGTTGCTGCGGGTCAGCGCGCCACTCGCGCAATGAAACCGAACGCATGCCCCGGCGAAAATTGCGGCGGGCGGCCAGGCGGAAGTTGAAATTTTCCGGGTTTTCGTAAAAAAAGCCGCGCAGGACGGCGGTGCAAAGCGCGGTAAGCCATAATTCCAGTTTCTGCAGTTTCTTGAGCCGGTAAAGCAATTCCGTTCCGGAACCGAATTCGAACCCGCCGGCCGCCCCGTAATAATGATAGAAATAAGCCCGGGGACAGAAGCTGAACAGGTGATCCCGGCTCAATGACCAGGAAAACTCCGTTTCGCCCCAGGTCAATTCTTCATTCATTCTCCGTCTCCGGCGGTTTTTTTCGGGTGGTACGGCATTAACCAAATTTGTGAACGGCAGAAGCCCGGGGTCAGGTGACGTTATTTGTTGCCGAGAAGGTCTTTAAGTTTTTCGTTCGCTGCGGCGAGGTGCGCCGTGGTTTCACTTTCCGGTTGATTTTTTTCCGGTTGCCGGCCGGCAGTCTTTTCGGCGGTCAGTTCCTGAACCCGGATATTTTCCGCTGCGGCTTTGAGCTTTTCGGCCCGGGCCGCGGCCGCGGCCTTCTCCCGCGCGATTTCGGCTTCCGATTTGACCGGTTTCTCTCCGCCGCCGAGCAGTTCCGCAAGCACGGCGGATTTATCCTCCTCCGCGCTCAGAAAATGCGCGATCTGCCCGCCGCTGGTTACCCCGGAAGTCTCGACGCTTTCCGCCTTGGCCTGGTCAATGACGCTGAGGAAAAATTCCTCCAGCGTCCGGCGCGGATGGTCGATGACGAATTCTTCGCCCTGGAGATTTTCCCGCAGCAATTTAATGACTTTTGCGGTAACTTCCGGCTTCAGCAGCGGCATGGTGATGCGGCTGGCGTCGGTATCGGTCAGTAATTCGTTCAGGGCGCCTTCGGCGCGGATTTTACCGCCGTAAAGGATAATGGCGCGGTCGCAGATGTCCTGGACATCACTCAATAAATGACTGGTGATCAAAACCGTTTTGCCGCGCTTTTTCAGCAGCAGGATCAGCTCTTTCACCTCTTTGCAGCCGATCGGGTCGAGACCGGCAGTGGGTTCGTCCAGGATCAGCAGATCAGGATCATTGATCATCGCCTGGGCCAGACCGATGCGGCGCGCCATGCCTTTGGAAAACTCGCCCACCGGGCGGCGGCGGACATGGCTTAAACCGACCATGTCCAGCAACTGTTCGCTGCGCTGCCGGCGTTCCGTTTTCGACAAATTGAACAAGGCGCCGAAAAAATCCAGCGTTTCCATGGCCGTCAGATGTTTGTAAAGATAAGATTCTTCGGGAAGATAGCCGATGTTTTTCTTGATTTCGACGGCATTGGGCGAGCGCCCGAACACGGTAAGCGCACCGGCGGTCGGATACAGCAGTCCGAGAATCATCTTGACCGTCGTGGATTTGCCGGAGCCGTTGGGCCCGAGCAATCCGAGCACTTCGCCTTCCCGGACTTCAAAATCGATGTCATTCACCGCCCGCGCCTTCGGGCGGTTCCAGAAATCCCGGAAAATCTTGGTCAGTCCCACGGCTTTGACAATTGGTGCTTTTTGCTCTGCCATATTATGCTGTCCTAATGTTATTCCCGGCGGGCGGCGCGGCTTTCTTCCAGGGTCAGTTCTTCCCCGACCCGGACTAATCTGGCGCTGTTAAAAATAATTAATAACGTACTCAAAGTATGCAGTATCGCCGCCTGTACCGGCCCGAGTTTGCCGAAGGCCGCCAGCACCATGCCGCCCAGCACGAACAGCAGCCCGACGGATAAATTCTGATTGATGACGGTACGCATTTTCCGGGACAGGAAAATGAGCATCGGAACCCGGCGCAAGTCATTGGTCATCAGCGCGATCGAGGCGCTGTTGACCGCGATATCGCTGCCGATCGCCCCCATGGCGATGCTCAGATCGCCGGCGGCCAGCGCCGGCGCGTCATTGACCCCGTCACCGACGAAGGCCACGCGCGCGGATTTTTTGATCGTTTCGACGTATTCGACTTTGTCTTCGGGCAGACAGCCGGCGCGGTATTCATCGGTCTGAAGGCTGGCGGCGATGGTTTTCGCCACGGACTCGCGGTCGCCGGTAACCATGGCGCAATGTCTGATGCCGAGCGTCTTAAGATCGCTCAATATCTGAGGCGCCTCGTTGCGGAGTTTGTCCTTGAAGCCGATCCAGCCGATGATTTTGTCGCCGCTGGCCACATAAACCACGCTCATGCCGTGCGATTCGTCGTCGTGATGGGTTCCGACCGCGATACCCATTTTTTCAAGCCAGGCGGCGCGGCCGACCCGGATGAGCTTTCTGCCGACAGTCGCTTCGACGCCTTTGCCGTGTTCTTCTTTGGCAGATTCGATTTTATCCAGTTCCACGCCCGCTTCCTGCGCCAGTTTCTGCAGCGCAACAGCCGTCGGATGGTTGCTGTGAACTTCCGCGGAAGCGGCGATCTTCAGCAGTTCCGCCGGTGAAAGTTTACCGATCGGACTGAGTTTGGCCACGGAGAGGATGCCGTCGGTCAAAGTCCCGGTCTTATCGAAAATGAACGCCCGGATTTTGGCCGCCAGTTCCAGATGACTGATGTTTTTAATGAAAATCCCCAGCCGGGCCGCCGCGGCGACCGCAGCGACCACTGCGGTGGGCGTCGCCAGCACAATGGCGCAGGGACAGGCGATGACCATTAAGGTAATCACCCGTTCCATGCTCTGAGTGAACGACCAGGTCACTCCGGCCAGCATCAGGATGGTCGGGGTGTAATAGCCGGCGTAACGGTCGATGATCCGAACGATGGGAGTGCGGGAACTTTCCGCCGCCAGAATCATTTCCTTGACTTTGCCCAGCGTCGTATCTTCGCCGACCTTGGTAACCTGCATTTCAATCTGTCCGGTCAGGTTCTGGGTACCGGCAAAAACATCATCGCCGGCGGCTTTGTCCAGCGGCAGGGATTCACCGGTAATGGAGGCCTGGTTAACGGCGCTCTCGCCCTTGATAACGCGGCCGTCGACCGGAAAATTCTCCCCCGGCCGCACACTGATGACATCCCCGACTTTGAGTTCCAGAGCCTGGACTTCCACTTCCCTGCCGTTTACTATCCTGCGGGCAGTGTTCGGAGTCAGCTTGACCAGTTCCTCGATGGAACGCTGCGCCCCGCTGGCCGTCCGGGATTCGATGATGATGGTCGCCAGCAGGAAAAACGCGATCAGCCCGGCGGTTTGGAAATCACCCCCGGCCATAGCCGCCAGAATTGCCAGCGCCACCAGTTCGTTCATGTAAACCTGACCTTTGACCAGGTCTTTGACGGCAGTGAAAATGATCGGACCGGCCAGCGTGGCCGCGCCGATAATGGCGCTGAACATGGCGGCGAAAGTCTGATCCGGCAGCAGCCGTTCCAGGAGATAGGAATTGACGATGAAGAAACCGCCGACAACCGCAATACCCACTTTTCCCATGGTACGGTCATGCCCGGCGCCCTCGGATACGTTGCCGCAAACCGGACAAGTCACACCCCGGTCGTGCCGATGACCATTGCCGCTCTGACGATGATTACCATGCCGCTGTTCATGGGCAGATTCCGTTGAATTCAAGGCTTCAGCCATTTGTCAGTTCCCCTGGTTTAATCTTTAGCGTTCGCTTGTTCTTTAAGCAGTTCAGGATTGATTTTTATCCGGACCTGCTGGCTGCCTTCGGTCCGGCCGGCAATAATATATTTCTGATCGATCTTATCGAGTACGTCGGACAGGGTATTATTGTAAAGCGCCATCAGTACGGTTTCCGGGTTGCGCCGGTATTCCTTATAAATCCGGTCGAAATAAACGCTGTCGGCCCGGGACTGGGAGACGACTTCAGTTTTATAAACCGTCGCATCGGCCAGAATCTGGGCGACCCGGGTTTGTACCGCGTTCTCTTCCCTGACCTGGTATTCCTTCGCCTTGTCCACCAGAGCGGCGGCGGCGGTGCCGGCATTGGTCACCGCCGTAAAAGCGTCCCGGGTGCTCAGCGGCGGCGCAACATTGTTCAAATCGAGACTGATGATCTTTATCCCGCAGCGCATCTGCGCCAGATTCTTGCAGAACAAATTGTAAACCCGGTCTTTGTAAGCCAGTTTCTGCCGGGTCAGAATCGCGTCCACTTTCATAGTGCCGGTCACCTGAATGACCGCATCGCGCAAAAAGGCGCCCAGCATCGTCTGGGGACCCCGGGTGCCCGGAATGTCTCCGGTCTCGATCTGGTCATCATCCAGGGGATTGGGCGGCCAGGAAGTGTTGAGATAATAATCCTTGGGATTGACAATCTCGTAATTGATCACCCATTCCGTATGAATAATATTGGCGTCGCCGGTGATGAGATAGGCGTCCCGTCCCGGAACGAGCGGCTTGCCCTGCGGAACCGATCCCGGAACGGCGGGAGTTCTGGCCGGCATGAAATTGACTTTGAGTACCTGCCGGTTGGTCCGGAAAGTAATGAATTTATGGATGGGATAGGGCATAAACCAATGCCAGCCCTGATCGAAAGTATCGACATATTTCCCGAACCGCAGGACGATTACGGCTTCCTGGGATTTCTTGACGTGGAAATAGCCTTCCAGAGTAAGGAAGCGGATCAGCATCCCGAGGATGATGATGACCAGAAACAGGAAAACGATCCGCAGACTTTTAACCAGCGATTTCAGACCGGCATCGTAAAGGCTGTCCTGCGGTTCCCGGGGATTATCGACAGTTGTATTTGAGTTATCCATGCGGCAATTCTCCGGCGGTCAGTTTTTCCGGGGTCCGGTAATTTGAAGCTGTTCGGCATTCAGCTTGAAAATATCGAACGGAGCGGAATTGGTATCGAGGATCAGCGTGGTTTTGGTTTTCATGATCGAACGCAGCGAATCAAGCTTGCGCAGGAAAGCCGCCAGTTCCGGGCTTTGCTTGTAAGTCGCATAGTATTTAGCCGCTTCCGCGTCCCCCTGAGCCCGAATCTCCTTGGCCTGCGCCGTGGCCTGCGCCAGGATGTCGTCGCGTTTGCGGTTGATGTCCGTCCGGATCCGCTGAGCCTCGCTCTTGCCTTCGGCCAGGAATTTTTCCGCTTCGACTTTGCGTTCCTGAATCATCCGGTCAAAGACGCTCTTGCTGATCGATTCGGGGATGTTCAGGGAATTGATCCCGACCGAGCGGATTTCAATGCCGGAAGGCGCGGCCAGCGCGCTTACTTCCTTCCTGATTTCACCCTGAATCCGGGTGAGGCACATTTTTTTCGGGTCGACGTTGACCAATTGCCCGAAATTATAACGGCCGAAAACTTCGAGCGCGGTGCCGCGCATCCAGTTGTTGAGCTGGGCCTCGCCCTTGCGGATGGTCACGAACGAACTGTAAAATTTTTTCGCATCGGCAATGCGGTAATTGACGAAAATACTGACGATGATATTCTGATTGTCCCGGGTGGTGGTTTCCTGGCCGTCTTTGCCGATCGTTCCGGAAAAACAGCGGTAACGGCGGTCAAAGCGGTACACTTCCTGGATCGGGTAAGGCCATCTGAGGTGCAGACCCGGTTCCACAGGTTTATCACTCGGGGTGCCGAGGGTGGTTACTATCGCGGTCTCGGTTTCTTCGATCTGAAACGTGAATATCGCAATCAGAAAAAACGAGGCGACGACAATCCCCAGCAGTAAAGTCGGCCAATGGGTGAAAAACTTGCTTTTTGTCATGAGTTTCAGACTCCTTAATTATATGAATTCGTTTTTACTTCGGGGTGATGTTTCCGAGATCCGCATCGATCAGGTCGAGCCGCTGTTTCTGTTCAAAATTCAATTCATAAATCTGATACGGCATCGAAGCGCTGACAATAAATTTACGAATCTCGGCAGTGTCTTTTTCGAGAAAATCCAGATAAGTGCGCAGCTTGTAAATGCCCGGCATGATCTCAAAGGCTTTCAACTGTTTTCCGAATCGTTCGCTTTCCGCTCTGGCCACGGTTTTTACCCGGTACTGATAAGCCTGGGCGATCGCCAGGATGTTCGCTTTCTGGGATTGAATCACCGGCAGCGTGCTGGCCCGGTAAGCTTTCGCCTCCAGAATCCTGGTTTCCCGGTTTTCGAGGGCTTCGATGACCTTCTGGAAGCTCTGAGAAACGTCGCCCACCGGGGGATGAACGTCGAGCAGATTTACCCGGATGATCTCCACGCCCAACTCAATATCGTCGACCGCCTGCTGGATTCGCGCCTGCAGCGTTTCCGAAGCCTGATGCCGGGCATAAGACATGACCGACATGAAATCGACGCTGGCGAAATAGCGGGTCACTTCCATTTCCCCGATATTCTTGAGGATTTGCGCCGCGTCGCGGTACTGGTAAGCAAAATTGATCAGCTGCTCTTTTTTTATGCGGTATTGAATGGGGAGGGACGCTCCCAGAAATGAAACCGGAGTGGCGTTACTCGGCGTCAGCCGGTACTTTTCCTCCGAAAAGGCTTTTCTCCGCGTTTCTTTGGCCACCGCCTCGGCGAAAGCCGCATTGGGTTTTACCGCCACCAGGTATTTGGCTTCCTTGCCGTAATGTTCTTTGGTCCACAGAATGATGCGCGGCAGTATTTTCTTACCGCCGGGGTCAGTCATTTCCGGCCCCGCCAGCACCTGGTGAATTTCGGAACAGGAGTAGCGGGCAATTTTTCCGAACGGATAGGGCAAGGAAAGGTAAACCCCCGGCGGCAATTGTTTTTCGCTGACGATCCGGCCGAACCGCTGCCGGATGCCGACTTCGTTGGGGCCGACTTCCTGAATGCAGGTAAAAGCCCATAAAATCATTGCCCACACGATCAACAGCGGAAACAGGGCTTTTTCCAGAAACCGGTAAATCCAGGTACCGGAAACCTTGAATCCGAACTGATAATCGAGAGTGTCGGCGATATTGCGCATGACTCCGCCCGGCTCGGTGAACAACGCGAGCAGGCGGCTTTCGAAGACCGGGCGGGGTTCTTCCAGGGTGCGGGGGCGATAAAATTCCACTACCAGATTGAAAATGAATTCAGCGCCCAGCACCATATAGATGACGATCACGGTGCGGGAAGTGTAATAATCCGCCTGCGGCAGGAATCTGGCGGACACCAGCGTGGCGGCCCCGGCCGCGAGCAGCACGACGGATCCCAGGATCAGCCAGGCGCCGAGCGGCTGCAGCCAACGGAAAGTCTTAGTACGCGACTGTCCGATCAGGAACGCGCCGGAGAAAATGCTGATCAGCATAAAAATACCCGCCACGAAAGCGGAAAGATTGGCGTCCGGAGGGATAATCTTCATGCCTTCCGGCCTGGCGTTCCAGGCCGAATAGAAGCCGGTCACAATCGCCGCCAGAATTATCACCCCCAGTGAAGCCAGCACATACGGGGCGTAGCGCTTGTAATTCTCGAAGGAACGGCCGGCGGTAAAGCGGACATCTTCCTCGATGCTCAGCAGGCTGCTCTGCTTGCGGTTGGCCAGCAGCAGTTTTTCTTCTTCCTCCTGGGCCGCGGCCGTCGACATCAAACCGTAAATCATCGCACTGAACGCGAACAACGCAGCCAGGGTATAAGGCAATACCGCCAGACTGAAAGTATCCGAACCGGCAAAATTCGCGGAAATTCCGAGGATTAATATCAGAATGGCGAGCAGGAGGGCGCCGCTGCCGCCGAGGACGGATAATTTGGTCAGCAGCCTGGAATTATCGACTTCCCGGTCAAGGTTCTGTTTATCCACCATCAATCGACCTCTGTTTATCGGATTGAATTGCAATTCATAGTCCAAATAAAATATCACCCTAAACCAGCAAGAGCAAATGGTTTTATTTAAAAAAAACGGATGAAACGGATAAAACGGACGTTTTTTTTGAAAGCCGCTGGCGTTTTAAGAAAGCCGCGGTATAGTAATTCGAAACGGCATTCTGGAATCGACGAAAAATGGATATCGACAGCAAACGCATACCTGGAGGCAAAACTCAGCGCCGGAACCGGCTGCTGGGTGCTTTAGCTGCCTGGCTCTAAACCGTCTTATCCTGCTCGCTTTAGCAAAAACTGACTGTATTCCCTGTTTTTGGAGTAAAATATTATGACCTATCCTAAATATACCTATCCCGAACCGATAGCCCTCAAAGACCGGCAGTGGCCGGACCGAAAAATTGAACAGGCGCCGATCTGGTCGTCAGTCGATCTGCGCGACGGCAACCAGGCCCTGCCGATGCCGATGCCGCCGCAAACCAAACTCGAATATTTCCGGATGCTCGTCCGGACGGGATTCAAGGAAATAGAAGTCGGCTTTCCTTCGGCGTCCCAGGACGATTTCGATTTCATCCGCACCCTGATCGAAGGCGGCCATATTCCGGACGGCGTCCGGATTGCGGTGCTGACCCAGGCCCGGCGGCATTTGATCGAGCGCACCGTCGAATCCCTGAAAGGCGTCCGGCAGGCGCTGCTCCATTGTTACGTGGCGGTCTCCGACCTTCACGGCCGGGTCGTGTTCGGGCGCAACCGGGCGGGGGTCCGGCAACTGGCCGTCGACGGCACCCGCATGGTAAAGGAAGCAATCCACGCCGCCGGCCTCGAAAAGCGGGTGGCGTACGAATTTTCCCCGGAAGAATTCACCGACACTGGGCTGGATTTTGCGCTCGAGGTCTGCACGGCGGTGAAGGAGACCTGGGGCAAGTCCCGGAAAAATGATTTCATTCTGAATCTGCCCGCGACCGTCGAGCGCCGCCCGCCTTATCAGTACGCGGATATGATCGAGTATTTCTGCCGCCAGTATCCTTATCGCGCGGAAACCACGCTCAGCATTCACGCTCATAACGACCAGGGCTGCGCGGTGGCGGCCAGCGAAATGGCCCTCCTTGCCGGGGCGGAGCGGGCGGAAGGGACGATTTTCGGGCATGGGGAACGCACCGGCAATCTGGATATTGTCGTGCTGGCGCTGAATTTTCTTTCCCGCGGGATCGACATCGGACTGGATTTCTCGAACCTGCCCGAAATCATCAGGTGCGTCGAAACGGCTTCCGGCCTGGACGTCCATGCCCGGCATCCTTATGCCGGGCAACTGGCGTTCACCGCTTTTTCCGGTTCCCACCAGGACGCCATCCGCAAGGGCATGGACGTCAGGCAGGAAAGCGCCGAATATTTCAAACAGGGCTGGAAAGTGCCGTATCTGCACCTCGATCCCGCCGATATCGGACGGACTTACGAAAAACTCATCCGGATCAACAGTCAGTCGGGCAAGGGCGGCATCGCGTTCGTGCTGGAAAAAGAATTCGGCATTTATCCGCCGAAGCCGATGCACCCCGAAATCGGGGCGGAAGTTCAGCACTACCTGGACGAAAAGGGCGGCGAAATCGATGCCGCCGAACTGCTGGAAATCTTCAACCGCCGCTTCGTCAATCTGAGCGGCAGATACGCGCTGGTCAAATGCGACCGCCGGCTGCTGGCCGAAGACTCGATTGAAATGACCGTCGAAATCACGATTGACGGACGGCCGCACCGGCTGGAAGGACGCGGCAACGGTCCGTTGTCCGCGATCACCCATGCGCTGCAGCACTGCCCGGAAATCCCGGCCTTCAAGTTGGAGGATTTTTCGGAAAAGACCATGGGGCACGACGCCGACGCCCAGGCAATTGCGTTCGTGGGGGTCCGGCATCTGGCTTCCGGGCAACTGGTGTACGGCGCCGGCGAACATTCGAATATCGACCGCGCCGCGACCACCGCGTTGTTCAACGCCCTGAACCGCATGGCGGCAAAGCTCAACTAAAAAGCAAGGAACCGGTATAAATGAAGAAATATATTACTGTCGCAATAATCCTGGTGACGGTGATTGCCGTTCACATTTTCTTTATCGCGCCACTGTTTTCCTCAAAACCGGAATCGCCGCCGGCGGCGGCCAAACCTCCGCTGCCGGACGCCGCTGCAGCTCCCGTAACTCCGGTCCGCCGGAGTTACAAGGTACCTTCCCGTAATCCCTGTTTCGGGAAATTCTTCAATTACCGCCGGGCGGTGTGGGATAATCATCTGCCGGTTCCGGGCTGCCGGGACGCCCAAAGCGGCATCCTGGTCGACCTCGATACCCATAACGTGCTGTGGGCCAAAAATCCGCGCACCGGAGTACCGATCGCTTCGATGACCAAGATGATGACTTTACTGCTGGCTTTCGAAGCGCTGGACCACCGTTCCGGGCTGAAACTGGATACGCCGGTAAAAGTAAGCGCCGCCGCCGCCGCCATCGGCGGTTCCCAGGTTTATCTGGACGCCCGCGAAACTCACTCCTTTGGAGAACTGCTTAAAACCATGGCGGTCAAAAGCGCCAATGACTCGGCTTATCTGATCGCGGAATATTTAGGTGACGGCGACCTGGCCGCTTTCGTCAACGACATGAATGCGCACGCCTACCGGTTGCGGATGCCGAATACCGACTTCATCAATGCGCACGGGCTGCCGGCCGATAACGGGAGCGATTCGGTCAGCAGTCCCGAAGGGCTGGTTATCCTGGCCGAACAGTTGCTGCAATATCCCCTGCTGGTAAAATGGACTTCGACCCGGCAGGATTATTTCCGCCCCGCAGGCAACCCGCACCGCCAGTTGCTGACCAACACCAATCGCCTGGTCGGCAAGTGCCCCGGCGTCAACGGGCTGAAAACCGGCTACACCAAGGTCGCCGGTTTCTGTATTACCGCGACCTGCCTGCGTAACGGCAAACGGCTGGCGGCCGTAGTCACCGGGTTCAAAAGCTCAAAAGCGCGCAATGCCTTCGTAAGCCGGCTGCTTGACTGGGGCTATCGGCAGGTCGCCGCAACCGGTAAATCATCCGGACCCGGAAAAACTCCGAAAAAGAATCAAACCGTTCCGAAGTAACCGGAAATAAAACGGTTTTCCCGATTTGTTTTTTGCCATACCCGGACTACTTTATTAATAGTCAACGGGTCGTAAACCAGGGAGAAGGCAGATGATAAAACGGTTGATCGGAAAAAAGAAATTGTTCATTTTTTCCGCCAGCTTTTTATTCCTCCTGATGGTAGCTGTCATTTACGGGGCGCTGTTGCAGAAATATAAAATCTTTCCCTATAACAGCGTAAAAGCATTGTACGAGGTTTTAGGCAATGAGGAAGCAGGTCCCTGGTCGATCGGAATTTATGAAGGAACTTCACCGTTCGATCTGGTTTCTCCCCCGGATATCGCCAATCCGGTCTTAACCGGGCAAACCTGCAGCGATGCACTGTTTGTCGCCGATCCGTTCATAGCAGTCCGAGACGAGAAGTTTTATCTGTTTTTCGAACGGGTGAACAAAGCCGACAATAAAGGGGATATCGCCTATGCAGAAAGTCCGGACGCCCGGCATTGGGAATATAAAGGGATCGTCATCTCGGAAAAATTTCATCTGTCGTATCCCTATGTGTTCGCCTGGAAAGGGGATTATTATCTGATTGCGGAAAGCCATCATGACCTGTCGGTGCGGCTGTACCAGGCGGAAAAGTTCCCTGACCGCTGGAAATACGTCAAAAACCTGTTATCCGGTTATTCTTTTGTGGATCCTTCGATTTTCCGCTATAACAACAAATGGTGGATGTTCGTCAGCACGCCCGCCTCCAATATTATGAATCTTTATTATTCGGACGACTTGCTGGGCCGGTGGAAACCCCATCCGATGAACCCCATCATAAAATTCGACGAACATACTTCGCGGTGCGGGGGACGAGTGATTATTTATCACGGCAAACCGCTGCGGTTCGCCCAGGATGACGCGCCCTATTACGGAATCCGGATCTGGGCGTTTGAAATAACCGAACTGTCCGAAACCAAATACGCCGAAAAACCCGCTTCCAAAAAACCAATTGTGACCCGCAGCGGCAAAGGCTGGAATGCGGCGGGCATGCATCATGTGGATTTGCATCAGCTAAAGGGTAAATGGATCGCCGCTGTGGACGGCAAGTCCCAGCAGGAAGATTGACTGGCTACAGGCGTTCGGCGCCCATTTCGTAATCCGCTCTGATCTCACCGTCACTCAGGGCCCGGTTATAAACCAGGAATTCATCGAATTTGCCCTTGAAAAAATTATCCGGCTTACCCTCGCCGGGATTGCTTTTTGAACTGTGACTGTTCACCAGCAGCCAGCGGATACAGCCGACCGCCAGCCGGGCGGCATCGCGATCCTTATTGCCGTTTCCCGGATTATTATAGTAAGCCTTTAATTTGACGCTGTTAATGAACATGTCTACTTTTTCGCTTCCGTCGACGACTTTATGACGCAATACCATTTGAAACCAATTCGTGGTATCAAGGGGCACATTTTGGCTGCCGTCCTCGCTCACCGTATCAAAATCGACGTTGATACTGCCGATGTCCACCGAAAAAAGTCTGGAATTAGCGGAATGCCCGTGTGCCGTACCTTTAAGATAAAGGGCATATTGAGGATACCCGTTGACCGCGTTGCGCATATAGCATTTGCCGAAAATACCGACCCAGTTATCCAGGCGGTCGAATTTTACCCAGATAATCAAGGTGAAATCACTGCCGCTGTCAAAATCCACATGTTCGGTTTCAGGGAGTTCAACGTAGGTGCTCGCCCCGTCCAGTTGCAAGGCCTTTTTTCCTCTCCACCAGCGGCCGCGTCCCCATTCATAGTCCCCCTTGATAATGCCGTTGTAGTTGACGGCATTGAATCCTTCCGCCTCATGCCCCTGGGCTGAATTCTGCAGGACATCGCCTTCGCCTTCTTGGAAATTGAAATTGATCACGCAGGCCGGATCGGTACTGCACTGCTTGTTGAAATGCAGCCAGCGGACGAACCGCGCCCGCGCCCGGCTGTCGGAGAAAGCCGGCAGCATCATTGAAGCCAGAATAGCGATGATCGCGATGGAAACGAGCAGTTCAATGATAGTGAAATGGCTTCGACCTAAACTCATATTACGAACCCCGGATTATAAACCTGCTCTACTATAATATAAGCCGAAAACCGCCAAAAGTCCATTAATTTTCAGGTTATTTGCAGTGTGCCGCTTTGATGCGTTCAGCCACTTCCCGTTCGTAAGCGTCCAGGTCCGCAATTTCCAGCAGGGCTGTTCTGCTGTTCATGGCCGCCTCGGCAACGTAGCGCGCCACCCGCGGCACCACCCGCGGATCGAACGGCTTGGGGATCACATAGGTATTTTTAAGAGGGGAGGCCCCTTTGAACATCCCGCTCGCCGCGTCTTCCGGATAAGCGGCATTCAGGACTTGCAGCACTTCAGGCGGGGCGGGTTCGTTGACCAGTGAGGCCAGTGCCTGGGCGGCGGCAAGTTTCATTTCTTCGCTGATATTCCGGGCGCGCACATCCAGAGCTCCCCGGAAAATGCCGGGAAAACCGAGGACGTTATTGACCTGATTCGGGAAATCCGTGCGTCCGGTACCGACTACGGCGGCTCCGGCAGCCAGCGCTTCGTCCGGATAAATTTCCGGGGTCGGGTTCGCCATCGCAAAAATGACCGGATTTGCCGCCATAGTCCTGACCAGCTCGGGGGTAAGCGCTCCTCCCACGGAAAACCCCAGAAAAATATCCGCGCCGGCCATGGCGTCCGCCAGAGTGCGTTTCTCCGTTTTTACCGCAAAGCGCATTTTTTCCGCGGTCAGGCGGTCGCGGCCCTGATGAATGACTCCTTTAGAATCGCACATGATGAAATTTTCGCGTTTGGCCCCGGCGGAAATATAGAATTCGCAACAGGCGATGCCCGCGGCGCCGGCGCCGCTGATCACGAACTTGCAGTTCTCGATTTTTTTACCGACCATTTTCAACGCATTAATGATCGCGGCCTGGGAAATGATCGCAGTGCCGTGCTGGTCATCATGGAATACCGGGATTTTCATAATCTTTTTCAGCGTCTGTTCGACTTCAAAACACGCCGGCGCGGCGATGTCTTCGAGATTGATACCGCCGAAAGTCGGTTCGAGTTTACGGGTGAAATCGATCAGCGCCGCGGCGTCCGTCCGTCCGTTTTCCTGAAATACGTCCCCGACGCAGATCGGCACCGCGTCAATATCGGCGAAACGTTTAAAGAGCACGCACTTGCCTTCCATGACCGGCAGACCGGCAGCCGGCCCGATATTGCCCAGCCCGAGGACGGCGGTTCCGTCACTGACCACGGCAACGGTATTGCCTTTGGCGGTGTATTTCCAGATTTCCGGCGGATTGTCCCTGATCGCCAGACAGGGAATGGCTACCCCCGGCGAATAAGCCATGGACAGCTCTTTCTGGGTTTCGCACGGTTTGGTGGTTTTGAGCGCAGTTTTGCCGGGAACCGGATTGGCATGATAATCCAGACATGCCTGTTCGAATCTTTTCTGGTTATTCATTTGGTTTCCACCTGATTGGGTTACAGTCTTACCGGAATATTATGGCTTCTCAAAAATTGCTTCGTTTCCGGAACGGTGAAAGTGCCGAAGTGAAAAATACTGGCGGCCAGAACGGCATCAGCTTTGCCTTGTTCCAGTACTTTCACCAAATGTTCCAGGGCGCCGGCGCCGCCGGAAGCGATAACCGGCACGGAAACCGCCTCGGAAACCGCCCGGGTCAGATCACAGTCGTAACCGTCCCGGGTGCCGTCGGCATCCATACTGGTCAGTAAGATTTCGCCGGCGCCCAATTCAACCGCCCGTTTCGCCCATTCAACCGCGTCCAGCTTTACCGCCCGGCGTCCCCCGTGAGTATAAACCTGCCATTGGCGATTCGACCCCGGCACGCGTTTGGCGTCGATGGCGAGCACAATGCACTGACTGCCGAAACGTTCGGCGCCGGCGCGGATCAATTCCGGATTATTGATGGCGGCGGTATTCACGGAAATTTTATCGGCGCCGCTGGTCAGCATCAGACGCATGTCGTCCACGGTGCGGATGCCGCCGCCGACGGTCAGGGGAATAAAAACCTGGGACGCCGTCCTTCGAACCACGTCAACCATAGTCGAACGATTATCGCTGGAGGCGGTAATATCGAGAAAAACGATCTCATCCGCGCCCTGTTCGTCATATTTCATTGCGGCTTCGACGGGGTCGCCGGCATCGACGAGATCAACGAAATTGACCCCTTTGACCACCCGTCCGTCCGTAACGTCAAGACACGGGATAATCCTTTTGGCCAGCATTCGATGATTCCTTATTTGCTTGTTAATAAATACGCCTGAGAAAGCATAACATTACTTGCAATAAATTATGATTACAAGCGGGCAGGGTCAAAAATCACCTGAAAAAAAATGAAAAAAGAAGGCGGGTGTAACGCCTCGGTAATCCAACGGCCGAAGAGGTTGGTTTTATCAACCAACGCCTTTCCCGAAAAGCGATACTTATCCCGGAATTCGGCACATTAGGGATATATTGCATTGAATTTCTCCGCCGTTTAGAATATATTAACGGAAATCGGCAATTCCGTCATTCAACCGGAGGAAATCATGAAAAAAATTTCGTTTTCAAGCATGTTGTTGGTATTGATGTTAATCTGTTCTGCTGCCGCTTGGGGTCAAAAGCTAAAACCGATCCGGCTGTTGAAGCCGCAGACCGCGGGGGGCAAACCCTTGATGGCGGCGTTGAAAGCCAGAGAAAGTACGCGGGAGTTCAGCAATAAAAAACTGGCGGCGCAGACGCTGTCGAATCTGCTCTGGGCGGCGTTTGGAGTAAACCGTCCCGATTCGGGAAAACGTACCGCTCCGTCAGCAAAAAACTGGCAGGAAATCAGTATTTACGTAGCGCTTGCCGAGGGGCTCTATCTCTATGACGCCCGTACCCACACGCTGGAACCGATCCTGGCCGAAGATCTCCGGAACGCCGCCGGAATCCAGCGTTTTACCGGGGACGCGCCGGTAAATTTGATTTACGTGGCCGATTTGTTCCGGATGGGAAACAGCGCCCCCCAATACAAGGATTTCTATGCCGCCACCGATACCGGCTTCATCAGTCAGAATGTTTATCTGTTCTGTGCTTCGGAAAGCCTGGCTACGGTAGTGCTCGGTTATGTCGATAAAGCCGCCCTGGCAAAAAAAATGGGCTTGCGATCCGACCAGCGGATCATCCTGACCCAACCCGTCGGATACCCGAAAAAATAATTCCGGAACAGCTGTCGGATCACCGTTCCCAGCAGCTAAAATCAGGCGGAAAATGGTATCAGTCTTAGAGAAAATTATTCAAAACTGTACGGCGCTAATCACCGGAATATCAGCCCGAATCAATGCGCTGTCCCGGCTGAAACTGTTGCTGTATCTGATTTCGGCCGCGGTAATATTCGCCTTCTTAACCTCGCAGTTCGTCGAAAAAAGCGGCGACGCGGTTTATAAATGGGGGATTCTGCGCCATTATGTGGAACTGGGGGCCTGGTACCCGCCGTTCCCCGATCATCACCAGGGACGCTGGGCTTTGAACCTCCCGGTTATTATGCTGATGAAAATTTTCGGCACCTCCATTTGGGTATATTACCTGTATCCGTTCGCATCCGGAATAATCGCCGGTTTGTTCACCTATGCCGTTACCGCGAAAATCAGTTCCCGGACGGCAGGGGCGGCGGCTTTCCTGATTTTCCAGATTTTTCCCCTGACCGCCAGGGGACATACCCAGTTTCTGCCGATGCTGCCGGCCACTATGTTTATTCTGATCGCGCTGTATTTCATCCTGCGGTGGCTTGATTCCAGACAATTGCCGGACATCGCTGTTGCCGGCATCATGATCGTTCTGGCCTACGGCTGCAAGATAACTTCCCTTTACTGGGCTTTGGCGCTGGTTTCAGCCCTCGGGCTGTACAGTACCGAAACCAGAGTCCGGTTCAGGTTTTTCCGGCTGAAAATCGGCGCTGCCTTCAGCTTATTTTCAGCCGTAGTGGCCGGCGGCCTGATTATTGAAACCCTGATTATCAACCGCCTCTGCGGCTTTTCCGGCGGCCGGCTTCAGTTGATTGCCGGTTCGCACCTCAGTGCTCAGCCGGACCCCGAATATTGCGGCTTTTTCACTTGGCTGCTGTCGTTTTTCCGCCCGCTTTCCCTGCACGGAAAATATTTTGAAAGCATGCCCTGTTTTTTCATTTTCCTGCTTGGACTGACCAGTGCGGTATTCTGTTTATGGGCCGGCTCCGTCAAAAAACGACTGGCGGCGTTCAGCTTGATCGCAGTTTATCTGCTCCAGTGCTACATGGTTTACCGGGTGTTCCCGTTTCTTCATCCGGAACAGGCGCTGAGCCGCTATTTCCTGCCGGTGGCGGTCGTCGGCATTATTTTGTACTGCGCCAGTGCCGCAGAATGGAATCGGCTGGTCTGGAGCAGATTCCGCCGTCCCCTCGTACCCGCACTGCTGAAACTTGTTTTGTGTCTGGTTTGGCTGATTCCGGCGCTGATTTATATCGGCAACAGTTGGTGGCGGAACGGGACGGTTCTCGATGCCGCGCGCGGTAACCGGTTATTTGCCGCAGCCGGCTTGAAACAATTGCCGGTGCTGCTGAAACTGGAAAACCGTACCGAAAACTCCCGACTCAGTTCATCCGACCGTAAAAACGTGCTGAGGTGGATGACGTTTTTCGGCCCGGCCCGGCTCATTCCGGAACTGTCGGAAAAAATCTTTTCCGGCGCAGTTGATGCTGCGGGACGGAAATATCTGCTGCTGCTGAACGCCGGCCAACTGAAAACTCAACCGGAGATAGTGCTTATCGATCAGGTAAAAATAACCGAAGCGCCGAATTCAATGACCGGATCCGCGGCTGAATTTCGACTGGAGTGAGCGATTTTCCGGGAAAATTCCATACCTTGCCGGCGCGGAAACCGCAACCGGTAACTGTTCCCCTGTAATTTTATCTTCCCTCCCCGGGCAGACTTCAATCCAGATATTTCCGGAAAAATTCCACCGTTTTATTGCCGCCCCAGCTGTGTTCCCCGGGGAACGAATCCAACTCCAACTTTTCTTTTGCTCCGGAGGCGGCATAGATTTGCGCCACGGCATGATAGCAGGCCAGCGCGCCGTCCACTTTAAAACAGGAGTCATTGACGCCGATATCAATCAGCAGCGGACGCGGAGCCAGCAGGCCCTGAAGATCAGGAAGATCGACGAGTCCGTTTCCGGCTTCAGAAGTTATGGCAGACCAGGCCGTCCCTGAGTTTCGGTTCGAACCAGGTCGATTTGGGCGGCATGATAGCGCCGGCGTCGGCGATGTCCATCAATTGTCCGACGGTAGTCGGGAACATCGAAAATGCAACGGCATGTGAACCGGCGCTGACGAGTTTTTCCAATTCTTCCGTTCCCCGGATGCCGCCGATGAAATCGATTCCGGTACTGGTGCGCGGATCGTCGATCCCGAGCAGCGGAGTGAGAATATTATCCTGCAGAATGCTCACGTCGAGACACTCGATCACTCCGAGCCGGGAGATATCGAATTTCGGTTGAAGCCGGTACCATCGACCCTCCAGGCACATGCAGAATTCGCCGGACCGCCGCGGCACGGAATCAGCAGTGGGAGTAAGCGTGAATTTTTCAGAAATTCTTTCTTTCAATTGTTCAGCAGTTAAACCGTTGAGGGTTTTTACGGCACGGTTGTACGGTAAAATCTTCAATTGCGATGCCGGGAAAGTCACCGCCAGAAAAAAGTTGTAGTCCTCCCGACCGGTATGGTTCGGATTGGCGGGAGCGCATTCGGCCTGGGTGCGCGCGGCCGCGGCGCTGCGGTGATGGCCATCGGCAATGTATAAATAAGGAATTTGCTCAAACAGCACGGACAATTTCCGGCTGTTATCCGGATCGATGCGCCACAACGTATGTCTGATTCCGTCAACGGCAGTAAAATCGAAGGTCGGCACCGCCTGCGTCAGTTCGGCAACCAGCGCGTCGATTTCGGCTGAATCCCGGTATGTCAAAAATGCCGGGCCGGTATGTGAGCGTAAAGTCATGACATGACGGGTACGGTCGTCTTCTTTATCCTGCCGGGTTTTTTCATGCTTTTTAATGACGTTGCGGCGGTAATCGTCGGCGGACGCCGCTCCGAGAACTCCGGTTTGGACATGAGTCCCCATAACCAGGCGGTAAAGATATAAATGAGCATCGGCATCGAGTTTCAGCGGCGCCTGGTCGCAAAGCTTTTTGAAATTCTCCGCGGCCTGAGCATAAACCCGGTCGTCGTGCAGGTCAATGCCGGGGGCCAAATCTATTTCAGGGCGCGATACATGCAGAAACGACCAGGGATTGCCTGCCGCCAGCACTGTTGCTTCTTCCGAATTGACGACGTCATACGGTACTGCGGCAACTTGCCTTACTTTCTCCGGGGCCGGCATTAACCCGTGAAACGGCATGATCTTAGCCATGACTTTCAACCTCCTGCTGGGTTTGATTAAGAATAAAAATTGTAAACAATAATTTAATGCACTATTACGGTAACTTCAAAAACAATAGATAAAAAAATATCAGATTTACTCAGTCAGAGTTAAATTTCCCGTTGCCGGCAGTCAGTCGATAATTTCTTTACGGAGTTTTTTAATACCAATTCGTTCTCATTCATAGACATTTCGACGGTTCTTTTGAGCCGATTTTTGCCATAAATCCTCGCGCGATACTCTATATCGCTCTGCGGTTTATAACCAAAATCCATCTCAAAATCCGCCATCGCCATTATCTATGACTGATCGCTCATTAGTATAAGGCGGACTTTGCGCGACCAGCGGTTCGCCGCTGGACCGCGACCAGGGCAAGCCCTGGACGACGAGAAAATCCTATGGATTTTCCGTATTTAGAAACGCTTTCGTAATCGAAGTGCAAAACAAAGACACTGTAGGCCGCAGGGAGGAAATGCGCCGCAATGATTTTGCGGCATACAACCCGAACCGCACCGGTAAATGACAAAGAGTCGGGATCGCAACTGCGACGCGGCGAGCGTCTTATGGCCGTATTTCCGCATTGCGATTTCGGACGATATTCATATCGTCCCGTTAATGCTTTTTGCGGGTGGAAGTTCCGAAGCCGGACGGATACCGCTTTTTGCGGCGGTTCTGTTCTTTTGCCGCTTTTTTCTTTTCCCGGTTGAATTTGGCGATCGCGGCCCCGGAGCCGGTTTTGGTTTTTGCCGACCGGCCGGCGGTATGAAAACCGGCGATTTTTTTCGGACGGGCGCGCAGCGCTACGACCAGCGGCAGACCGGTAAAACCGAAAGCCGTCCGCAATTCGTTTTTCAAATAAGCCAGATAATTGGCCGCACAGTAGTCGGGATGATTGACGAACAGTAAAAACCGCGGCGGCTCGTTACCGATCATCGCGCCGTAATAAAATTTCAGCGGGGAAGTGCCGGTTACCGGCGGGGAAACGCGCGCGAACGCGTCGGAGAGCACCCGGTTGACCAGCGGCGTGGAGATGCGCAATTCCATTTGTTCCATGACCTGGACGGTCTGGTCGAGCAGTCCGTCGAGGTTGTAGCTTTCCCGGGCGCTGACGAATACCGCCGGAGCGTAATTCATTCCCGGCAGAGAATAACGGATCTCCCGCAACAGTTCTTCCCTGCTATGGCGGTTGCGCTGGGTATCGTACTTATTAATGACCAATACACAGGCTCTGCCGGCCTCCTCGATCATCCCGGCGATATGGCGATCCTGAGCGGTAACGCCTTCCGGAGACGCTTCCACCAGGAACAGCACCAGCCGGGCCCGTTCGACGGCTTCCCGGGCACGCATGACGCTGAACATTTCCACGGCGTCACGCACCTTGCCGCGTTTGCGGAGACCGGCGGTGTCGATCAGCGCGGCGGGAAGTTTTTCGCCTTTGTACTCGAGTTCGAAGTCGATATCGACGGAATCGCGGGTGGTGCCGGCGCTTTCACTGACGATGACGCGGTCGTCGCCGAGCAGCGCATTGACCAGTGATGATTTTCCGACGTTGGGGCGTCCGGCTACCGCGATACGGAACGGTTCTTGTTCCGTTTCGGGCAAGCCAAGCTCAACGAAATCCCGGACGACCCGGTCCAGCAATATATCGATATTGACCCGGTGAAGCGCCGAGACCGGAACCAGTTCTTCAAAACCCAGCCGGGAAAATTCCGCGGCATTCAAGCTCAATCGGGGGTTGTCGCTTTTATTGGCGGCGAGGATTACCCGGACGCCGCTCGCGCGCAGCCGGCGGGCGACTTCGTCGTCGAGGGCGACCACCCCGTCTTGAACGTTACAGACGAAAATCAGGACGTCCGCGTTCTGAATAGCGATTTCAACCTGTCTGGAAATGCATTCGTCCCAGCGGTCAAGACCGCGGGTTTTTCCGGTCACGGTTCCCAGACCGCCGGTGTCCACCACTTGAAAATGTCTGCCGTTCCAGGAAGCGGGCGCAACGACGCGATCGCGGGTTACGCCGCACATTTCGTGAACTATCGCTACGCGTTTGCGGATAATGGCGTTGAATAAAGCCGATTTCCCGACATTGGGACGGCCGACGACGGCTACAGTCGGTAATTTCCGCGGTTCCGGAGCTGCAGCAATTATGCTGAAATTTTTCCTGCTGTCCATATTTGAATCCCGAGTTTAACTCATACCGGCAGTCCGGAATATATCACGGTAAAGCGAGTTTGCAAGGAACTCAAATCCGCTGTTTTTTCAGCAGCAGTTCCCGGAGCAGCAGCAGGGCGCGGATTTTGGTCCGCTCCCGGATCGCCTCCCGGCTGCCGGGGAAGATGTTCTTTGAAACGCTGATCTCGTCATGAAGCACCGCGGCGGTATAAACCAGTCCGACCGGTTTTTCCGGGGAACCGCCGTCCGGGCCGGCAATTCCGCTCACCGCCACTGCCGCATCCACGGCCAATGCCTTTGCCGCTCCCGCTGCCATAGCGCGCACACATTCAGCACTGACCGCGCCGTGCCGCTCCAGAAGTAGCTCCGGCACTCCTAAAAGCCGGGTTTTGACCGCATTGTCGTAAGCAACTATGCCGCCGAAAAAAAACTGCGACGCCCCCGGCAGCTCCGTGATCGCCGCCGCAATCATCCCGCCGGTACAGGATTCCGCCGTACCGAAAGTATACCCCAGTCGCCGCAGCCGTCCGGAAATTTCGGCCGCAACCGACAGTTCGTCATCTGCCAGCACCGCGTCCCCGAACAGTTTCTTTGCTTCCGCCGCCTTTGCTTTGACCAATGCCACGTCCGGGCCGCTGAAAAACACTTTCACTCCCTCGAACGAAGCGCAATAAGCCAAAGACACCGGCAAATCCCGTACTAACGGCACGACTTTTTCCTGAACGACCAATTCCGCCGTCGCCGCTACCATGAAGCCCGACGTAAAAGTCGCGGGCCCGACAAGTTTTTTCAGGAGCGGCAGCACCTCACTGCCGAACATCGGATTCAGTTCAGCCGGCGGCCCCGGCAGGAGCACGATCACCGGCGCGGCTTTGATCCACAAACCCGGCGCCGTACCGACCGAATTACTCAAAACTACCGAATTTTCGGGAATATCCGCCTGCGACAGATAGGCTTCGCCGGGAGCGTTTTGATAGCGTTGATACCAGCGCCGGATTAAATTCCGCTCGATCTCAGGATCGCGCCGGAGTTTAAGCCGCAAAAACTCACAGACGGTATTGCGGGTCAGATCGTCGTGGGTAGGGCCCAATCCTCCGGTAGTAATGATCAGGTCGGAGTCAGACGCCAGACTCTCCAGCGCCCGCCGCAGATCCGCCGCCCGGTCTCCGACAACCAGCGCCTGCATCGGTACCACTCCGATGGCGCCGAGCTCCCGGCCGATGAAAGCCAAATTGGTATTTACCGTAGTTCCTTTCAATAACTCGGTACCGGTACAGATAATGCTTACCCGCATATATCTCCTTTTCATTAAAGCAGAAATTTCACCCCGTCGACGGCGGCAAGTTCGGAACTCAGCGCCGCCATCATTTCCCGCGAAGTAAAAACCACCGGAATCCGATAGGACTGGTATTTGCCGCCGGACGAATTGCGCTTCGGCTTTGGTACCGCCGCGATGCCGTGAGCTTTCAGGATTTCGAGTATCCGCTCATAACATCCGGCTTTCGCCGGATCGATAATCAGCCGGTAATTCCAGTCCGCCGGAAATTCAAGCTTGGGCATTTTCTCAGCCATAACCGCCTCTACCAGGTAAACCCCATGTTGAAATGAAACCGCAGTTTTGACTGCAGCCCGTCGACGGTGTTGACCACCGGATAAGCCAGATCGAGCTGAATCGGCGCCTCCAGATACGGCACTTTGATCCGCAGGCCATAGCCGACGCCCAGGTTCATTTTATTGAAGTTCATCGAAAAAGAATTCGCCCAGGCACTGCCGGCATCGACAAAAATCGCTCCGCGCACGAATTTGTAAATGGGATGCGTCATGGTCGCAGTAAGCAGCAGCATCGTCTGACCGCCTACCGGATCGTCATTGCAGTCCGTCGGCGCGATCGACCGGTACGGAAAACCGCGGATCGTTTCACCGCCCCCGAGGAAATACCGTTCAAAAAGCGGCGCTTCCTGATTGCGGTTGAAGTCGGCCAGGGTCCCGATCTTACCCCCAACCTGGAAAATAAGCGCCTTGTCGAGCAGCGACCAGTAATGACTGCCCTTGGCCTCCAGACGGTAAAAGCTGTTGGTCGAGCCCAGGAACTGCGCGGCCATCGCTCCGGTTACATTGAAGTTATAACCGGAAGTCGGGTTGAACATGCTGTCCCGGGTATCGCGGTTAAGCAGCAGGGAAAATTGGCTGACCCATTGCCGGCCCTGATTCTGCCGCAGTTCTTCGGACGCGGAACTGCCCATATTGGAAACATTGACGTTCTCGAACTTATAGCCGATGGTGGCGCTGGTGAAATCGTCCAGAAGCTTTTTGGACAGGGAAGTTCTGAAGCCGATCCGGGTTTCATCCCAGTTCGGATAAACGACGGTATTCCAGTAACCGTTGAACGCGAAACGCAGGGGAATATCGAACAGCCAGGGTTCGACGAAATCAAAATTCAAACTGTTACGTTTCAGACCGATCAACCCCTGCAGCCGGATGCGCTGGCCGCCGCCCCGGAAATAATTCTCCGGATCGGTGATGTCAAAATTGTTATTGACGATCTCGCCCATCCCGACCAGGGAGTAGTAACTTGACAGTCCGCCCCCGACCTTGAACTGGTAAGCGGGTTTTTCTTCAACTTCAAACGCGACGTTTTTCTTATTGAAATCGTTCGAATTGACCGTAACGGTTTCCACCTTCTTGAAATAGCCCATGCCCATCAGCCGTTCCTTGCTGGCCTTGATGCGGTTCTTGTCCAGCGGATCGCCGGGCTGAACCACCAGTTCCCGGCGGATGACCTTGTCCTTGGTAATATTGTTGCCGCTGATGATGACCTGGTTGACGGTGAATTTACGGCCTTCAGTGAGCACAAACTGCAAATCCGCGATATGGGTTTTGAAATCCGCCAGCCGGACTTCGCGGCAGGCGATATCGGTGTACCCCAATGATTCATAGGCGTTCTGGATCATTTCGACCGTCATGTCGACCAGTTCCTGATTGTAAGTCATGCCCTTCCTGATCCGCATCAGCGGCATGAGTTCCGCAGTCTTGAAAACCTGATTGCCGATGATAGTTATCGTACCTACCTTATACGGCTCGCCCTGATAAATGTCAAAATGGATGTCAACGTATTCGGGATTGCCTTTTTCAGGGGTTATCTTGATATCCTTAACCTGGAAGTCGAGATAACCCTTGCTCCAGAACAACATCCGCAGCCGCGCCTTGTCCTTTTCCAGTTCCTCGCGCTCCAGCAGTCCGATCTCCATAAACCGGCTCAGATAGGAATGCCGGTTGGCGATGGCGTTCTTGAGCATCCAGCTGGAGAACGCCGTAACGCCGGAAAAAGTGACATCGTTCACTTTGAGCCGCAGATTTTCCTTGATCCTGAAAATGACCTTGACCTTGCCTTCGCCGGAGCTCTGCAATGCCGGGGCGATCTGAATGTCGTTATAACCTTTGTCCTTATAAAAAGCCCGCAGGCGATTGGCGCTGATCCGCAGTTTGTTATCGTTCAGGGGCATACCTTCGTCGAGCACGATGTTGGTTTTCAGATCTTTGGTGGGATATTTCTTGTTGCCCTCCAGGACGATCTTATCGACGCGCGGTTTTACTTTTATTTTAACGATAATCCCGACCTGATCACCGGGAAGGTTTTTGACTTCCGACACCACGTCATCGAAAAAACCTAAACCGTAAAGCCGTTTAAGGTCATCATTAAGAGTATTTTTGTCGTATTCCCGGCCGGCTTTCTGCTGCATGTTATACAACAGCATCTTCTCCGGGAAAGCGTAACCTCCCCGCTGGTCGAATTTTACGGTTGCGACGGTGGCGGCATTCAGGACGAAACTGAAACCGCATAAGACCATTGCCCCCCAAACTGCCAGTTTTTTTATCATAGCGTCCTTTGTTTTAGTCATCCCGGTAGGGACGGTCTTCGTCGCTGAAGCGGCTGACATTGACAAATTCCATCCGGGACGCAAAGAATTTGAGCTTGACGACCCCGGTTTGCCCGTTACGGTTCTTTTCCAATATGAGTTCGGCGTCCAGCCCGCTCTGATCCTGCTCCGAACTGATCGATTTCGATTCATCCCGGTTGCGGTGCAGGAAACTCACGATGTCGGCGTCCTGCTCGATGGAACCGGATTCGCGCAAATGGCTCAGCCGCGGCCGGGCCGAAGCGCCGGCGGTCTTCTCAACTTCCCGGTTGAGCTGCGCCAGCACCAGGATCGGAATATTGAGTTCCTTGGCCAGTTTTTTGATGCCCGAAGATATTTCCGCGACTTCCTGCTGCCGGTTGTCGATCCGCCCGTCGACTTTCATCAACTGCAGGTAATCGATCGCGATGAAGTCGATATGGTGCATCATCCTAAGGCGGCGCGCCTTGGCGCGCAATTCGGCGATCGTCAGTCCGCCGGTCGGGTCGATGAATATTTTCGCCTTCTGGAGCACCGCGACGGCCTGGGTCAGTTTCTGCATCTCGTTATTTTTGAAGGAACCGTCGAAAAACCGGGCCTCGGGGATTTCGGACTCCGTACAAATCAGCCGGCGGGCAACCTGTTCGGAAGTCATTTCCAGACTGAAGAACGCCACCGTCCGGGGAGTATTCGTCTGGATGGTAATATTCCGGATTATGTTCAGCGCCAGGGAAGTTTTCCCGATCGAGGGCCGGGCGCCCAGGACGAACATCTCACCGGGTTTCATGCCCCCGATCATCCGGTCGAGGTCCGGCAGCCCGGTGGGAATGCCGATTTCCATTTCGCCGTTGATCAGCGCCTGGATGTTCTTGAAGGTTTCGCCCAGGGTCTCTTTGAGGGTTACGATATCGGCCCGGTTGGTGACGTTGCGCACTTTGAACAGGTCGGTTTCAATCTGATCGATCAATTCCCGGACGCTGATTGAATTATCATAACATTTGAGCAGCGACTCACTGCATACATTGATCATATTCCGCAGAATGTGATATTCCCGGACAATATCGCACCATCCTTCGAGATTGGCCGTAGTAGCGATTGAATTGTACAATTCCGCCAGGAAAATCTCGCCGCCGATATCCTCCAGCGTCCCGTTTTTCGCCAGCTGATGCGCCACGGAAATCAGGTCGACGCCCAAATTGCGATGATTATAAAGCAGATCGACCGCTTTGAAAACCTCGCGGTGGAGATGCGAATAGAAGGCGTCCGCGCCGCCGAGCTGTTCGATAACCATATCGATGCAGGGCCGCGGTTCGCGCAGCATCGCCGCCAATACCGCCCGTTCAACCTCCAGATTATGAGGCTGAGGACGTTCATTTACGGCAGAGCCCGGGACCCCGTCACTGTTCCGAATATCAACCATAATTCCGGTATTGCTGAAACTCCTTACGCCGGGGCGCGTTCGATCTTGATTTTTACGGTTGTCTTCACCTCGTGCCCGAGTGCGACCGGCACTTCAAAATCCCCCACGGTCTTGATCGCTTCCTCGAGCTTGATCTGTTGATGATTGACGGCAATATCCTGTTCGGCGAGCTTCTCGGCGATACTGCGGACACTGACGGAACCGAACAACTGGCCGTCGTCGGAAGCCTGCATTGCGAACGACAATTCGAGCTCCGCGATTTTTGCGGCCAGAGCCTGGGCGGCGCTCAGTTCCTGGGCCCGGCGGTGTTCGTTCTGCTCTTTCCGGGCGGCCAGTATTTTTGCGGTGCCGGGGGTCGATTTCATGACCAGGCCGCGCGGCACGAGGTAATTTCTCGCGTAACCGGCGGCAACGGAGACCTCATCTCCGGCCAGTCCCAGATCGGCAACGTCTTCAAGTAGGATATATTTTTGATTCGCCATGGCTGATATTCTCCTGATTTACAATACCAAACTGATGATTCGGGACCGTTTGATCGCCGTGCTGAGCATTTTCTGATGCTGCAGACAGGTGCCGGTAATCCGCCGGGGCAGGATTTTGCCTTTTTCGGTCTGGAATTTACGGAGCAGATCCGCATCCAGAAAATCGATGTAATGGATTTGAGATTCGCAAAAGCGGCAGATTTTAGGCTTGCTGCTTCTCGCGGTTCTGCGGGTTTTTCTTCTTTGCATGTTAATTTTCCTGTATTGGTTTAAGATAATTTACCGATATTTGAATTCCTTAGAACGGGATATCGTCTTCGACGTCATCACTGACCTCGAACGCGTCGTTCGGCATTTCCGGAAAACCGTCATTACCCCGGCCCGGGGGATTTCCTGCAGGCGGCTGAGAAGCGCCGCGCGGCGGGGTCTGATAATTGCCCGGCGAAGCCTGATATCCGGCCTGGGACGGAGTCTGGTAATCGCCCTGGCCGTCATCGCGGCGGACACCGCCGATAAACTGGATGCGCTCGGCGACCACCCGCAGGGTGGAACGCTTTTTGCCGGTATCGCGGTCGTCCCACTGATCGTATTGCAGACGGCCTTCAACCAGGGCGGTGGAACCCTTTTCGAGGAAACGCTGGCAGGATTCGCCCTGTTTGCCCCAAACCACGATATTGATAAAACAGGTCTCCTCCTTTTCCTGGTTGTTGGTAATATACCGGCGGTTCACCGCCAGACCGAACTCGCAGACGGCCGCCCCGCCCGGAGTATATCTCAATTCCGGCGACCGGGTCAGATTGCCGAGCAAAAACACTTTATTAAGTGACGCCATACCGCACCTCCTTTGACGCTTGTCAGAAAACCGGCTGCTCCGGTTGCCTTATCATTCCGTTTCGGCCTCTTCGGCCAATTTCAGGACGCCGCTCCTTTCCACCGCGGGACGGTCAAAATTGATGATCATGTTCCGCAACACCCGTTCATCGAGACGGAAATGTTCCTTGAGTTCCTTGACCTTGTCCGGGGCCGCAGTAAAGACGTAATTCCAGTAAATCCCGCCCTTGCGCTTTTTGATTTCATAGGCGAACTGACGCCGTCCCAGAGAAACGGATTTGACCATTTCCCCGCCCCATTGGTCGATCAGAGCTGCGATTTCGCCGCTGATGCCGGCACCTTCATCATCAACTTTCCTGATGTCCAGAATGAATATTGCTTCGTACTTCTTCAAGATTCTACCTCCAGATTAATATGTCCCGGTTTTTCCTCCGGATTATTATTTTCATCCTGCCCGTGACGGATGCTGTTGAAACTATTCATAGCAGCTTCAATTCCCCGGGTCAGGCTTAAAATCAATGCCGCGGTGCAGGTATTCAACACCGCGTCGAGCAACTGCCGTTCATCAGTCCCGAATTTCGTCAGCACATAATCGACGGCTTCGGCCTCCGTCCGCCCGATACCGATCCGCAGCCGCGGAAATTCCACCGTTCCAAGCTGTTCGATCAGCGATTCGACCCCGCGATGTCCGGCGCTGCCGCCGCTTTCCCGAATCCGGATCTTGCCCAGGGGCAAATCCAGATCGTCATACACCGCGACGATTTCGGCGGGCGCGATTCCCCGGGCCCCGGCTAAAGCCGCTACCGCTTTACCGCTCAGGTTCATAAAGGTCCGGGGCTGCTGCACCAGCAACCCGCGCCCCTTAAAGCGCCCTTCCCAATAAACGCTGCCGAACTGTTCCTGCCGCTTGAAACTCACCGGCAGGGCGGCCAGAAAAGCCTCAGTGGCAGCGAACCCGACATTATGCCGGGTTCCCTCGTATTCCCGCCCCGGGTTTCCCAACCCGACGATCAACCTGATCCGACTGACCGACGCCCTGCTCACATTACCAACCCTTGCACTTTGACCAGAGACTTATTCAGTCACGGCTTCTTCCGCGGCCTCCGTTTCGGAAGCCGCAGCAGTTTCGGCCGGAGGCTCTTCCTTGACCGGCTTGGCAACATGGAAGACGACGAGTTTGTGATCCGTAAGTACGTCGACCCCGGCCGGCAGTTGCAGGTCGCCGACATGCAGCGCAGCGCCGATTTCCAAAGCGGATACATTCACTTCCAGGTGTTCCGGCAAATCACCCGGCAGACATTTCACTTCGATCTCGTGAACCGCCTGTTCGAAATTACCGCCTTTGGATATTCCGACCGGGTCGCCGTGGGCAATAACCGGTATTGATGCGGTAATTTTTTCGTTCATCTTGACTTCCTGGAAATCGATGTGCACAACCTGAGACCTCAGGTAGTCGTTCTGGACTTCCTTGACTACGGCCGCCGTTCGTTTTTCGCCTTCGACCAGGGTTACCAGGTTGAAGTCATGTTGGGCGAGAACGTCCCAGTCCCGGGCGGCGACGAACAGCGACGCGGTCTTAACGCCGTGACTGTAAATGACGGCCGGGATTTTACCGGCTTTCCGGGCCCTCCGCATTGCGCCGGTTCCCAGGTCGTTCCGCAGTTCAACTGCGAGTTCATAATTGGTTTTGCTCATACTGTTTCCTTTCCTTGGTTTATTTAGACTGAATTATTCCTTCATCCTGAACAACGAAGATACGGACCTTCCTTCATGGACCCGCCGTATCGCTTCCCCGAGCAGCGGGGCAACGCTTAAGACCTTGATCTTGCCGTCAAGGTCGTCGGTCTGCGGCACCCCGTCAGTGGTGATAAGCTGTTCGATGCTGGTATTTTCGAGTAATTTCTGCTTACCTTTTTCATTCAGCAGACAGTGGGAAACGACTACATAAATCCGGGCGGCCCCGGCATCCCGCAGGATGTCCGCCGCCGCGCAAATGGTACCCGCGGTGGAAGTGAGGTCGTCGGTAATCACGCAGATTTTGCCGCCCACCTCGCCGACCAGGTGCGATGACGCCACGGTATCGGCATTGAGCCGGCGCTTGGCCACCACGGCCAGACCGGCATTCAGCATCCCGCAATAGGCCATGGCCATCTTGACGCTGCCGGAATCGGGAGAAACCACCACCGGGTCATTGCCCAGCAGGTCCTTTAAATAAGGGACGATGACCGGGCGGGCATAGAGATGATCGACGGGAATATCGAAAAAACCCTGAATCTGCTGGGAATGCAAATCCATGGCGATAATGCGGCTGACGCCGGCGGCAACCAGTAAATTGGCCACTAACTTGGCGGTGATCGGAACGCGCGGACGATCTTTGCGGTCTTGACGGGCATAACCGAAATAGGGCAGCACGGCGGTAACCCGGGCTGCCGACGCGCGGGCCGCGGCATCCACCATGATCAGCAATTCCATCAGATTTTCATTAGTCGGCATACAGGTGGGCTGGATAAGGAAAACATCGGCGCGCCGGATGTTTTCTTCGAACTGAACGAAAATTTCCCCGTCCGGAAAACGGGTAAGATTCACCTTTCCCAACGGTATTTCCAAGTAATCGGCAATCGCTTTGGAAAGCTTAGGGTGCGCACTGCCGGAATATACGCGAATATCCTTCGGCATAATCATATCATCCTCGTTTTTACGGTTTTTGCCAGTTGGAAACCCTAAACCGTCAGAGGAAAGCGGACAAATGCAACCGGCCGCGGCCGGACCGCCGCACCGTCATTCAAAACCTTCCGGGTTCGCCCTGAAACAGGCTAAAATCCAAATCTGGATTAAGGTTTCAATCAAATTGATTGTAAATTTAATGCCGGTTATTGAAATTACAAATCATTTGGAATTTTTTTGAACAAAAAAACGGTTCTTCGACAGTTTATGACATAAGGGAACCCCGCTTTTGTCAAGCATAAGCTGTTCGCTTCCGCTCTCTGTATATAAGTTTTTCCACTTGACAGAAACGAGAACCCGACCGGCAAGGACTTCGCTTTCAGGGAAAAACAAACTGTTTGTTTTCCCTGAAACATATGGATTCCCCGTCCCGTGGAGTCATACCGTCAAGTCAAAAATTGTATAAATCACCGAAGGGGCGCGGCACAGCCGCGTTATGCCAGTTTTTTGCCTTTACTTTATGACGGAATGGGATAGTGAGAGTCGGTCTTTCAGGTTTTTCGCTTTTCGAACTCGTTTATGTCATAAACCGGCGAAGAACTCTATATTTTTGATCGCAACTTGGTATTAAATTGGAAAATAATCAAAACCACCAGCTGAGCTGGTGGTATGCACCAGCCCTCTCTTTATGCCTTAGTATTCTTGCTGCCCGTAAACGGGTCAATGTATTCTTTAAACGTCATTTGCTCCATTGCACAATCTTCGGCTAACTGATTTTTTATACTAATGAGCGATCAGTCATAGATAATGGCGATGGCGGATTTTGAGATGGATTTTGGTTATAAACCGCAGAGCGATATAGAGTATCGCGCGAGGATTTATGGCAAAAATCGGCTCAAAAGAACCGTCGAAATGTCTATGAATGAGAACGAATTGGTATTAAGTTATTTTTGACGCGGTTGGCGAACCTGCGTTAATATAACTTAGGAGGTTTTTCCTGCCTGCTTGTATCTGAAGATTTTTAGCTACTCTCCGGCTAAGCCGGAGGTATTTTTGCCCTCAAGGAGGACAAAAAAAGCCGATGCTTGTTCAAGGCATCGGCTCGGATGATTTCAGCGATTCCGAATGGTTATTTTTTCTTCGGTGCAACCGGGGCTTGTTCAGCGCGGATTTCGTCGGCGCTCTTGAACGTGTCCTTGCCGAAGTTGACGAGGAATGAGAACGGCCAGAGTCCGTCTTTGTTCAGGTTGATGAGCCCCAGTTGGAATTTCGCATTCGTACTGGAGTTGACGATCCCGATCTGCCACCCTCTTTGGCCGGCGGAATTGACGATCCCGATCTGGCTGCCCTGAACGAGCCCGCAGCAGACGTTTACCAGAGAAATCTGGGTGCCGGATATTTTTTTGGACAGGTCGACACAGCTCAGTTGGAGGCCTTCGACATTATCGGTTGCCGCGCAGAACAAAGCGAATTCCACCCCGCGGACATATCCTTTCCCGAAAGAGATAGGCATACCCAATCTGCAGCCGCGGACATTGGCGGTTTCCATTGAAGTCGGAAGTCCGAACCAGATACCGAGATCCATGGCGCTCCATTCTTCCGGCGGCGGAGCGGCCGGAGCGGCCTTGGGAGCCGCAGCCATCGTTACCAGACCCAAACTCAATACAAACATCGTAATTAACAGTTTTTTCATTTTAAATTCTCCTTCTGAAATTAACCGTACGTTAATACACTTCTCACTAAAAATTCATAAACACGCCAAAAAAACGTTCCTGATATAAATTTCCTCCTTTAAAATTAATTGGTAACTGTTAACAACGCGTATTCCAAAAAATTTAATAATACGCAAATCCGTAGAGAAATTCTCTCCACACTATAATACAATAATACCTGAAAACTTAAAATTCAAATTTTATTGCAATCTTTGAGTATTTTTTAATTTCTGCTTGAATTCGGTTTAAAGCCGGTTATAATAGGTGCTGCTTAAAAAATCCAGTCCCGTGGTGTAATGGCAGCACAAGTGATTCTGGTTCATTTAGTCAAGGTTCGAATCCTTGCGGGACTGCCAGTTTTCCTTAAAATTCAAATACTTTTATTCTGCATTTTGCTTTTGTTTTGCTAAGCGGCGGCTATATTAAAAAGATATTGATCTTTAACGCACTTAAAATCGGTTGAAGGAAAAATATGCGCTGCCCCAAGTGCAATTGTCAGGATGATAAAGTAGTCGATTCCCGTTCCGTCCGCGATGGTGACGGGGTGCGGCGGCGGCGTGAATGCCTGAATTGCCGGCATCGGTTCACCACTCATGAAGGCATTATCCATGCCGAATTGAAAATCATCAAGAAAAATAATATTCGGGAAGATTTCGATAAGGACAAGCTGCGGCGCGGCATTGAGAACGCTTGTTACAAGCGTCCGATAAATTCCGAAACCATCGACCAGGTGCTGGAGGACCTTTACAGCACCATCCAGGAGAAATACGATAAAGAAGTTCCCAGTTCGGAAATCGGCAATTACGTTATGGAAGCCCTCAAAAAAATTGATCATGTCGCCTATGTGCGTTTTGCCTCCGTATACCGGAAATTCAAGGATGTGGATGAATTCATCGAGGAAATCAGGGCTTTGAAATAGGTTATGATAAAATTGGCGGACACTTCGATTATGCTTACGGATGCGGAAGGCGTGACGAGCGTTTTCGATCCTGACCGGCTGCAGAGCCGGATTATCCGGAGTTTCCTGGCCGCCGGGATTACCGAAAGCTGCCTGGCGGACGACATCAGTTTGGCGGTGGAGTTTTCCTTGCGCAAAAGCAAACGGAAGGAAAAAATTTTCACGTTTTCCGAAATCAACAATGTGGTTGTCCGGATTCTGAAAGATACCGGGTTTCCTGAAATCGCGGCGATTTACGAACGCAGCAATACGTGTTCCAGAATGACGGTCGATCCGGAATTCAATACGATCCGGAAACTGTTCCGGAAGCATTTGGGAATAAATCACGCTTCCCTGGACGACATTTGCGGCAAAGTTATCGCCGCCGCCCGGCAGTTGGGGATAAAAAATGCGGCGCCGGGATTGTTCGTCGAACTGGCCAAACATTATGAAAGCGCGGATTTCTCCGACACCGATATTGAACCGGTCTCGCTGGCGGCCTGGGAACAGGATAACCGCTGGCTGGTTTCGACGCAAGCCATTGCCCGGGAGCTGGCGGTTTCGGCGCGCGGTCTGGCCGAGGCCGGGGTCATCCGGTTGATCGGAGTGAGCAGCATGTTTCCTTCGATCCGGGTATTTTTCATGATCAACGAATTCTGCCGTTTTCACGGGCTGGGCGGACCGCTGACCGAGATGGTGCTGATGCCCTATCTGTTTTCCGCGGGAAAGGCGGTTGACAACTGTATTACCACCATCGAGCGTTTGGCGGCCGAGCAGGCCGCCGGGAAAGACTTGCCGATTTTTTTAACGATTCCGGATATGTCGAGTTTCGCCGTGCAGTTGCTGGAGGCTTCCTGGCCGGAGGCGGAAAACGACTGCCGCGAGATGATTGCGCCGCTCTGCAATTCGCTCACCCGTCCCCTGTTCAAGTTAAAACTTTCTTAATACCGAATTGCATACCTTATGTCTAAAGAAGTCAAATTATTTTTTGACGGATAGTTCTGTAAAAACTTTTTGCGTTCCTGATTTGGCGGACTGGGCGGGCTGAACAGCTTTGGCGGCAGCAGGTTCCAGCGCTTTACGGAAAGCGTCGATGCAGAACAGATTTTCAACCGCCTGTTTAGTGGCCGCGGTATAATTGGTTTGCGCAAAAACGGGGGCGTTTTTTTGGGCCTCATCGGCACAGGGAACGACCCGCCTTCCCCAGGCAATGAAATAACGCAGCGGTTGCACTTGGGAGTTTTTTGAATTCGGCACGTCCGCGACGGCGACGACGAGGCTGACGTCGTAGGCCGCCTGTTTTTTCAGCGGCAGGTACAGTGAGCGGTCGCTGTACATTTCCAGGAAAATCATTTTGTCGATCCGGCGGCGTATCCGTTTCGTACTGAGGTATTCAATCTCCACCACGGGATAGCCGTTGGCGCGCAGCGCCTCCGCCAGCAGGGTTCTGAATTTACCGGTCGACGCGAGGAGGGCCGGGATGTCAAGGTTCAGCCCGCTGCCCGCGTAGGCTTTCATGCAGCTTTGCCATAACATTACCGCCGGGATGTTGCTTTTTGCCTGACTGACGGTGGAGGCTTTCAGGAGATTCTGCAGCAAAACGGTATTCGCATTGCAGTCGATATAACAACCGGCCGAAGTGTTATAAGATTTGCCGGTTTTCTGATAGTGCGGAATATCCGTCAGGGTGATTTTCGGGGCGGCACACCCGGAAATCAGCAGCAGTATCACTGCCGCCGCCGGGACTAAGGTTAAGGCAATGGTGCTCATTTTTCCTCTTTTTTCATGTTGCCGACGAAACCGTCATGGATGGCGGCTTCACCGGCTGACAGTTCGTCACCGGACAGCTTGCCGTCCTTATTCCGGTCGTAAAGCTCCGTCAGCTTTTTCTTCGCTTGACTGCGTTCCGTTTCGGACAACTCCCCGTCGCCGTTCGCGTCGACCGCGTTGACGGTGACGCTCGCGAACTCGTTGATGATCCGCTGATCCGGGCTGTAACCGTAGTTCCGGAAAATCTGATCCATATCCAGCTCCGGCGGCCGGAAATGAAAAACCCGGCAGACGTCATTATCCTGAACGGACAGTTTCGCGGCCGAAGAGCCCAGCGGCAGCGCCCGGTACCAGCGCCGGATTTCGATGGCGTGTTCACCCGGCGGCAGTTTCAGCGGGACAATGGCGAACGAATGCGGCAGATTTTCCCAATGCCGGATATCCGACCTGGCAGACATGACCATGGCCGTACCTTTTATTGCCGCCCCGGTGAGCGCCATACCTAAACCCAGAACGGGGATAGCCGCGGCCGCGCCGGACCCGGCAATCAGGATGTCGGCGGTATTGTTGGCGGTTTTTTTCATGTTGGCTTTATCTTTCAATATCTGATCCATGGTGCGGGCGCCGCGGGTGCGGGCCTGGTGATTAATATCGCCGAAGCCGTAGAACGGATCATACTCCCGGCCGTCGATGAAGATCGAACAGGGATCGAGGTAAGAGATAATGCCTTCCCGGATGAGGCGCTGTTCCCCGTATTCGCCTTCCCGGAACATGTCCGGCGGCAAACCGCACCAGATAACGATCAGGGTATTGAAATCCAGCGGAGTGAACTGAGCGGTCGAGGCTTTTGCCCAGGCCACGGCGTCATGCAGGTCGTTTTTGCTGATTTTATCGTCCTTCAGCGATCGGGTCAGCCAGGTTTCGATTTGTTCCCGGGAAGCGACGACGCACAGCCCGCGCAGCAGTTTGGCCGGCGGCTGCGACAGCTTGTTTTGACGTTTGCGCTCACTGTATACCCGGTACAATTCGCGGGCGAAGATTTTCGCTACCGGTTCATTCTGAATAAAAGAATTGAAAGTTTTTTCCAGCAGCTGGTCCCGCAGGGTGAACTCCTTCCGGAGCGCATAACATTTGGCACCCAGTAATTGCAGCAGGGCATAGTCAACCTTGTACTGGTTGGTTTTGCTGTCGGTGTCGGCCAGCAGACCGCTTTTCACCGCGGCCAGCGCGTTATCCGGATCGCCCCGGTCCAAAAACGACATCGCCAGCAGAAGATACAGACTGCACCGTTCATACGGTTCGCCCTTATAGACTTTTTCCGCCTCGTTTCCCCAAACGCTCGCCGCCCGCCGTTCGCTGCTTTCATCGTAAAGCCCCGCCAGCGACGCCTGGGTCAGCATCAGCATCTGATGGGCTTTCTCCTTCTCGCCGGCCAGCAGGTAGATACTGGACAGTTCACTCTGGTAAAGCGGCTGATTGACCGTCCGCTCCAGACACAGGGGCTGGATTATTTTTTCCGCTTTGGCGTAATCCGCCTTTTTAAAATAATCCCGCCCGGTGTCGGCGACCTGTTCCATTTTGTTCAGTTCGGACTGGCTTTTGTATACCACTTTGGACGAGGTACAGCCGGTCAGCAGAATAATCCCGATCCAACTCAACAACGCATTTTTCATTATTTTATCCTTACCCAACCGCCGGTTCTGTCAAAAGTTTTGACTCACTTTATCGCCGCTTTTTTTATCAACGGCCAAAATCGTATAAACCGTAAGGAGCTCGATTTTGTGCCTTGACAAGAAAGCGGCAATAAAGTAATGTCATACGTCTGAATCCGGCTCGAATGCTAATAAAAACAAGCGCCGCAAGCGGCTTACTTTCGCCTGACCACTAAAATCCATTTTTTAGTGGTCAGGCGACCAGCGTTTTCCGCCGCTGGATCACGGAGGCGTTGCATCCGCCTTTTTTTCCTTTTATTTTCGTGTCAGTCTTCCGAAATGATGATCTGATAGTCCCGGACCCCTTTCACCGGCGAAACGAAACTCAAATCCCGGGTATCCCCGCGCCGGATGACCACCGGCTGCTTGTTAGTCCGGAAAACCGGCGCCGTCCTGGCACCCTGTCCGGTTATCGGCTCCCGGTAAAACACGGTCTGGACGTAAATAGTACAATCCTTGCTGCCCGGATCCCACCAATGGCTGCCGCTGATATTTCTGAGTCCGACTTTGACTTCCGGCAATCCGGCGGCGTTGTCGGTCAATTTGGAATAGGTTACCCGCAGGTAATCTTCCGCCGAGCGGGTACCGAAAATGACGTAGCGATCCGGACGGACAACGACGATTTTGCCTTCCTCAGCGAGATCGGCGGCGGATTCCGGTTTCAGGTTGGTAGTTGCCTTGCAGCCGCTCAGCGCCAGCAGCGCCGCCAGCGCCGGCACCAGCAATTCCGATAATTTATTTTTCATGAACCACGGCCTCCTTTTTTATTGATAGACGATGCCGGTTGCCGACGATTTCTTGACTTCGTAGCCGTCCTCCCACACCACTTCATTGGATTCGGGAGAAACCAGCTGCATGGTGATCAGCAGATAGTCGGCGACTTTGCCTTCCTGTTTTTTGGTCAGGCTGGTGATTTCGCCGGACAGGATGAATTTGGCTTTTTCGGTGCCTTCGGTAATCTTCTTTTCGATCACGAACAGTTTTTCGAAAACCGCCATTTTATCTTGGGCGCTGACGACCAGCAGATTGAGCTTTTTCGTCACATTCGGGTTGGCACGCAGGTTGGCCGAAGCCTGAATCTGTTTGAAAAGTTCCGGCTCATTCAGGAAAATGTCCTGATTGACCAGGTTTATCTGAATCCCGGAGTTTTTATTGACGGGGCGCTGATAAACTTCCAGGCTTTTACCTTCCTTGATCCGTTTATTCATCACGCCGATATATTCGGCCAGATTGACCATGCCTTCCTTTTTCATTCCGACCGCGATGAACTGTCCGGTAAGCAGATAATCCGCTCCCGCCACGGTACCGGGCATGGTAAAGACTACTTTACCCTTGGAAGCCTCGACGATCTTATTCCGCAGCAGCGCGGTTGCGCTGTCTGCATTCATGCCGACCAGGTTTGTATTCAGGACGGGGATAACGGCCAGGCGCAGTTGTTTTTTGCTGTTACTTACGAGATAAGACTGGACGAACTGTTCGGCCACCGCATCCAGACTGGCGTCAACTTCGTCTTCCCGGCGGTTTTCCAGAATTTCATGGCGGGTTTTGCGGGCGTTGTTCTGCTGCGAGAAAAACCGCACCCGGCCCTGCGAATAGCGGTTTAATTCCAGCCGCAGTTTTTTCATGAAAATATTGGTATCCACGACGAACCGCGAACTGTTCTTCATCGGCGCAATGGCGATCCGGGTTACCCCGGCATTATTAGCGACGGCCGGCAGCGCCAGCACCGCCGGCCCCATTTTCTGAGCCACGGTTCTCACTTCATTACTGCCGACTCCTCCCTCGATTACCTCCGAGTCGACGTCAACGATGCCGTGGCTGGACACCTGGGGCGTGGAACATCCGGAAAAAACGATTACGGACAAACTTACCGACAGCAGAAACATTAATTTGCGGCTCATGGAAGCCTCCGGGTTTGGTGGTATGTTCGATTAAACCTGCCCGCCCTTAAAGGCATAAAAATCCCGGCGAGCGGACTTCGAAAGAAGCTACACTGCCAAGTGCCATTGTCAAGTGGAATATTGAGGATAAGGCGAAAAAAACATTAAAAAATAAGCTACTGATCGATTTCGGTTATCGGGCGAAGCATCCGGGCGAGGTCAAGCAGGTTCTTCAGCCGTTCCGGCGGGGAATTGCGGGAATTGATGGTCGGCAGAATTCCGTTGCGGCGGTAGATTTTCCGCGAAGTCCGGAAATAAACCTTTCCGGCTTCCGTCTGCACTGCGGTATAGCCCTGCCGGGCGGCTAAAATCTTAACTAAAGTCACGTCGAGCATGTGTTCGGCCGGAGCGGGCAGATTCCCGTAACGGTCTTCGAGTTCTTCCCGGAATTCCTCCAGTTGGCTTTCCGAAGTCAGGGCTGCCAGCCGGCGATAGGCGTCGATCCGCAGCCGTTCGCTGGAAATGTATTCCGGGGGAAAGGCCGCCGCCAGCGAATCGGGAGGCGCTTCATGGGCGAAATGAATGAAATCAAGGCTGATCTCGACTTCCGGCAGGAAATCGATTTCCCGACCGTTGAGTTTCGCGATTTCCGCGCGCAGCAACTGGCAATACAGATCGAATCCCACCGCGTTGATATGGCCGCTTTGTTCCGCCCCCAGCAGGTTGCCGGCCCCGCGGATTTCCAGGTCGCGCAAGGCCAGCCGGAAACCCGCGCCGAGGTGGGTGTAACGCCGGATGGCGCTCAGGCGCTTGCGGGCGTCGGTGCTGATGACATTGTGCGCCGGCAGCAGCAGGTAAGCGTAAGCCTGCCGGTTCCAGCGCCCGATCCGGCCGCGGAGCTGGTACAGTTCGGCCAGCCCGAAACGGTCGGCGCGTTCGATGATGATCGTATTGGCGTTTGCGATATCCAGTCCCGATTCAATGATCGTCGTACAGATCAGAACGTCGATTTCTCCCTTCAGAAACCGCGCCATTACCGCTTCAAGATCAGCTTCGGGCATCTGCCCGTGGCCGATGGCGAAGCGGACGTCGGGCAGCAGTTGCGCGAATTTTTCCAGTACCCCGGCAATGGTTTTGACGCGGTTGTGGATAAAAAACACCTGACCGCCGCGTTTGACCTCATTGGTGATGCACTCGCAAATGAATTTTTCACTGTACGGCGCGATGCTGGTCTGAATCGGCAGCCGGGCTCCGGGCGCGGTCATGATCGTGCTCAAATCCCGCGCCCCGGCCATGGCCATGTACAAAGTGCGCGGAATCGGAGTTGCCGACATGGTAAGAACGTCGACGGCGGCGCGGAAACGTTTTATCTTCTCCTTGTGCCTCACTCCGAAGCGCTGTTCCTCGTCCACGATCACCAGTCCGAGTTTTTTGAAACTGACGTCATCCTGGAACAGCCGGTGGGTGCCGATCACAATATCGATGCCGCCGCTCTTCAGCCGGGCGACGATCCGGGTTTGTTCGGCCTTGCTCCGGAAGCGGCTGAGCATTTCGACAGTATAGGGATATTCCGCGAACCGCTCCAGCAGACTGTAATAATGCTGCTGGACCAAAATCGTGGTCGGCGCCAGGAACATTACCTGGTAACCGGCGCTGACCGCCTTGAACGCCGTCCGGAGCGCCACTTCGGTTTTGCCGTAACCGACGTCTCCGCACAACAGCCGGTCCATCGGCCGGTTCTTTGCCATGTCGGCTTTGGCCTCGTCGATTGCCCGCGCCTGGTCGACGGTCGGTTCAAACGGAAAGGCAGCTTCGAATATCCGCTGTTCCAGGGTGTCGGGGCCGAACGCAATTCCCCCGGAAGCATCCCGCAGAGCCTGGAAATGCAGCAGGTCGGCGGCGAAATCCCGGATTGCCCGCGCGGCGCCCACCTTGACGTTCAGCCAGCGCCGCCCGCCCAGCTTGTCAACGGTAACCTCCGCCTGCGAGCCGATGTACCGGGAAACCAGACCGGCCTGGCATAAAGGAACGTACAAATTCGCTCCGTCGCGATATTCCAGTACCATTACTTCGCGGGTGACGCCGCGCAGGGTTATTTCGCGAATGCCGGTGAAACGGCCGATCCCGTGCACCAGATGGACGGCGTAATCCCCTTCGTCCAGATCGGCAGAGGCCGCCGCTTCTTCCGCTTCCGGCCGGGTTTTTACTTCTTTCGCCGCGGGCAGGGAGGATTTTTTCCGGAAAATATCCGCGGTAAACAGTTCGCCCTCGGTTAGAAAAACCAGTTTCTGCCGCGGCAACACAAGTCCCCCCGGCAGATTGCCCGTATCCAGGGTTATTTTATTGAAATCCAGCTTGAATTCGTCGCACCAGCGGCGGATATGCCGCGGCGCGCTTTTATCCGGGCCCAGTAAACTTATTTCATAGCCGGTGTCCAGCCATTGAAGCAACTGTCGGACGATCATTTCCCGGAGCATTTCCAGGTCGCCGGTCAAAGTTTCCGGCGGCAGGGCGGATTTCAACTGCGCCGCGGCCGGAAAACATTCCGCAACGGCGACGTTTTCCGTACCGGCGTCCTCCGCCGCGTCCAGAAACCGGATCAGCCGGCCGGGTCTGAAGGACGCAACCTGCGTTTCAAACCGTTTTTTGCCGGCTTCGCCGGCGTATTTTTGCAGGTGTTCGCTGCATTGTTCGTAAAATACGGTCAGCAGCGAACCGTTCAAAGGCCGGGTGAAGTCGTAAAAATCGAATTCATCACCTTCCGCGCCGAGACTGTTCCGGCTGATGATCAGGTACTCATCGAGCGTTCCGGTCGAGCGCTGGGTTTCCGGATTGAAAGACCGGATTGATTCGATCTGGTCGCCCCAGAACTCGATCCGCGCCGGATAAGCGCAGTGCGGCGAAAAAATATCTATAATCCCGCCCCGGCGGGAAAATTCTCCTTCGACGTTCACTTCGAATTCATCGTCGTAATCCAGTTCTGCCAGTTTTGCCAGTAAAGCCTCGAACGGAATCTGCAGCCCGGCGGTCAGCCGCAGTTCGCATTCCCGGATCCGTTCCGGCCGCGACACCGCCGTTCCGAACGCCAGAGCACTGCCGATTATCAGATCGACTTGGTCGGCAAGCAGCTCATGCAGCACTTCGGCGCGCCGGGCTTCGCCGGCCGGATCGAACGCGTTGCCGCGGTGAGTTTCCGGCAGGTAAAGAATTTTCAACGGCAGCTCGAATTCGGTCAGCCAGGCCGCAATTTCGGCATTTACCCGGTCAGCCTGGGTCAAAACCGGCAGCACGGCCAGTAACGGCCGGTTTTTGCAGGTTAGCGCGGCGCGTAAAATCAGCGGGGCCAATACCGCTTCATCGACATTCTGCAATGAATTACCAGTACGGCTTTTACCGGTCAGCCATTCTTTTACTTTTTTTCGCCATTTCATCGGTGTTTTCACTTGCTTTTTGGATAATCTGTTGCTATAATTGCTAGTTTAGCGACTTGTTGCAATCAGTCTTTATCAGAAACGGCAGTATATAAGATATTACCATAAAAATAAAAAGATAGCAAATGATTGATAGAATATAAAATAAACGTCGGGACCGATTGAAAAATAAATATGGCAGAAACTAAAAATAGAAAAACCGCCACCGCAAAGCAGGCTGCTGCGCCGAAAAAAACAGTTAAGGTGAAAGTTTCCCCGCCGAAGAAAAATTCTCCGGCGGAGAGGCACGCAAAACCGTCTGACCGCCGCCGGGCGGGGGCCGAAGCGGCTGCTCCTAAAACTAAAAAGGGGAAAGACAAGGCGCGTCAGGAAGTGCTTAATTCCCGGGTCAGTTCCGGGAATAAGAATGACACGATGAAAGTCTATATGCAGGATATCGGTCAAATCTCTCTGGTCAGCAAGAAAGAGGAGATCGAGCTTGCGGCGGCGATCCACAGCAAAAATGAAAACGCCCATGACGAGGCGCGCGCCGTTCTCATCCAGGCGAACCTGCGCCTGGTGGTAAAGATAGCCCATGATTTCAAGGGACTCGGCCTGCCGCTGCTGGACCTCATTTCCGAAGGCAACATTGGTCTGATGCGGGCGGTCGAAAAATTCGACCCGGCCAAAGGCGCCAAATTCAGTTCTTACGCCGCGTGGTGGATCAAGCAGTCCATGCGCCGCGCTCTGGCCAACCAAAGCCGGACGATCCGCATCCCGGTGCAGTCCGCCGGTAAGATCAACAAGATAAAATCCGTCCGGATGAAACTGGCCGAGGAATTGGGACGGGAACCGACCGACGCGGAAATCGCCAAACATCTGGATTTCAGCGAACGCACGGTGGCCGGACTGCGGCTGGCGGATTTACGTACCTTTTCGCTGCATGATCCGATTCAGCAGGGGGAAGACGGCGAATTCCAGGATATTATTCCTGACCGCCGGGCGATGACCCCGGATCAGATTCTCGGCGATGTCGAATCCGTCGACCGGCTGCTGGATCTGCTCGAAGACCTGGACGGCCGCGAACGGCTGATTCTGCAAATGCGCTTCGGCCTGGACGGCAGCCGCGCCCGGACGCTTGAGGAAGTCAGTCAGCAGATCGGCCGCACCCGGGAACGAGTCCGGCAGATCCAAAACCAGGCCCTGACGAAATTGAAATCGATGCTCGCGGACGAAGCCGGCTTCGCCATTGATTAACTCAGAGTCTTTACACCTATCTTTTTAGAAAAGTAATCCAGAGCTGGGGAAAGCTCAACTTTCAGGTTTGATCCAAGCCATTATGGTCAGTTCATCGGCTTGGTTCAGCTCTCTGGCAGCGTTAATTTCCACATAACTGTTTTTCCCGTTAAAATGCAACCCAGAACCAATACCGATTTGCAATCTAAAGGTTAGTAATATATATTATACTCCATAATTTAACATGGAGGTATAAGTGAGACCGAGACAGCAGTTTACATCCCGTCAGCGCACCGAAGTTCAAGAAGCGCTGAAG
>JAQULZ010000005.1 GCA_028718375.1 Victivallaceae bacterium
AAAGTGCCCCGTGCTTATTTCAGTTGGATTCATTGATACCGTATGTCCTCCGACAACCGTATATTCGGCGTTTAATGTGATTAACGCGGAAAAACAGATTCTGCCGTTCCCGCGGATGGGACACAGCCAGATCAGGGACTATGTGGAAATTAAGGATAAATGGATACTTAAACAAACGGATAAGGATCCCGAAAAAGTAAAGTCGAGCTATACCATAAATTAAAGACCAATCATTTTTATAAAAAAACTAACATATATAGGAGGACCAGGTCATGCAAAAAGTAAACACCAGAATTAACCGACCTGAAAAAAGTTCGACTTTTTTCAGGAGAAGCAACTTTTCGGGACTGAACTTTTACTGCTTGTGCATATTGATATTAAGTACTTACATACTATCAACGGGTAATCACGCTTATGGAAACCCAAAACCGGTTGCGTACTGGACAATGGACAAAATCATTAATGATAAAATTATTCCCGACGAAAGCGGCAATAATAATAACGCCCTGATAACAGGAAAGGTTTCATTGAAAACCGGCAAAAAAGGACTGGCGCTGGATTTTGAAGATGGTTTTTTAACGGTAGCTCCGAGCAAAACTTTGGACAAGCTCACTAAATTTACGCTGACCTGCTGGGTAAAGTTTTCCGATATTGGAGCACTCGAGGAAAAAACCGATAATTATCCCACAATTATCAATCGGGGAAAGGAGGGTCAATATCCCGAATTCTGGTTATTTCCGGGTTTCTATAAGAAGGCCCAGTGGTCCTATGGGAAACTGGCTGCCAGAATAGGGAAAAAGGCTGACTGGAGGTGGACCAGAACAGTTCAGTCAGGTTCATTAGAATGGGAAAGGGATCGCTGGTATCATATTGCAATTACCGTTGATTCGGCAACGGGAATAACGCACTTTTATCGTGACGGGAACGAAGTCGGCGGGGAAAACAATATTCCTGAAGACTACAATTTCGGAACCGGAAAGATTTTCATCGGTTCATACCAGGGAAGTAAGAAAAACTGGAAATTCAAAGGAGTAATAGATGAATTTAAAATATATGATCGGATTCTGACCGGCGCGGAAATAGAAAAATTATGTCCGGTTAATAAAATTACCATTAAAGGCCGGGTATTCCTTGATGAGAATAAAAATGCGGTTTGTGACCCCAACGAAAAAGGATTGAACGGAGTACTGATTTCCGATGGAGAAAATGTAATTTCCACTTCGAATAACGGAGATTACCGTCTTGCGGTCAGTGCGACCCGGCTTCCGGCGTACATATTTGTTTGCATGCCCGCCGGCTATCAGGGTACTGAGGGGTTTTTTAAACCGATAAGTCCATATAAACGTTCCGCGGTGCCCGTTGATAAAAAGGATTATCATGCCTTAAACTTTCCCCTCCATCCTTACCAAGCTTCCCTGAAAGAAAATTTTTCTTTTATTCAAATTACCGATGTCCACATGACTGCCAATAAAAAACCCGGTATAATCTCCGATATGCATGACTTGAATAATCTGGATATCAATCCGGATTTCGCAGTGGATACCGGGGATAAAGTTGACGGTTACGGCGGTAAGGATAATATCCTTAATCAATGGCACGATTATATGAAAGCCGTAAAAAGCGTAAAATATCCATTTTATCATGCGATTGGGAATCATGATGTTTACAGTTTTACGGGAGAGCGTAATTCTTACGACGCCTTCAGCGAAAAAAACATCCGTACCTTCATAGGAATCACCTATTACAGTTTTGACTACGGCCAATACCATTTTGTAATTCTGGATGGCTATGAAGATTATTCAAAGCAATTATCCTGGTTAAAAAAAGATCTGACGCTTCAGCCGCCGAATAAGCCGGTTGTTATTTTTCAGCATGAGCCGTTTCGCGACAGTTTCATGAATGCTTTTGCCGATTATAATATCAAGGCGCTGATAAGCGGGCACTATCATTCCAATCATTCCTATTTACTTAAAGGAGCTTATAATATTACTGCTCCGCCTTTATCTTTCGGAGGATCGGATCAATCTCCCGGAGGCTTCAATATTTTCTCTGTAAATAAAGATAAGATCAGTGTAGCCCCCAGACTCGCTAATATTCATAAAAAGATTACTATTGTCAGTCCGGGCGCAAATACATACCTTTCCGACGATAACAAAATCAAGGTAATGGCGAATATCTATGATACCTCATCTACCAGGCTCAAAGTACAATGTTCGCTCGATCGAAAGAATTGGACGGATATGGCAAAAAGCGGTGACTGGAGCTGGAACGCGGCCATGCCTGCTGCAGCGGGCAAAAAAGATTATGACATAACGGTCAGGACAACAAATCAAAAAAATGAAACCTGGAGTGCGCGGAAAAAAGTTTCAGTGGATAAGGGCGCCCTTTCCCCGGCCCCGGATGAAAACTGGACGATGTTCCGTAAAGATGTCAAGCATACAGCCGGATCGGCGCATGATTTGACGCCGCCTTTGAATCTGGCCTGGTTCTATTCGACCGGAGGTTCGATTTTACTTTCTTCGCCGCTCATTGTAAATAAAAGACTTTATACGGGAATAGACGGAAACGGCAGGGAGGATAAATCAGGAATTATCTGCCTGGATGCGGTCAAGGGTAAACTCCGGTGGAAATACAAAACGGACTCCGCGGTAAAAGGCAGTCTGGCTTATTCCCGGGGTCTCATATATGCGGGAAGCGTTAAAGGTACGGTTTACTGCATAGATAGTGATAACGGCAATAAAATATGGATTTATCAGCTTTATGATGATGTTCCGGGCCCAATTTGGTTCTACTCTTCCCCGCTGGTCGTTGACGGTATTGTCTATGTCGGAGTGGCTTCCGATTTTGTCGCATTAGACGCCCGGACCGGGAAGCTGATCTGGAAACGCAATGATCTTGTCGGGCATTTTCAGTGCCCCTGCTATTCGGTACCGGCATTTTCTCAAGATAAAGTTTTTGCCGGATTTACCAACTGCCTGGCCGCATTGAACGGGAAAAACGGCAAATCCTGGTGGGAAAGGAAAGGATTAACCAATAAGGAAACCCGTAGTTTTTATACGTTACAAGCCTCTCCGGTTATTTACCAGGGGCGGTTATATTGCGGCAGAACGGACAAAATTTACGCTCTGGACGCCGCTACCGGGGATATTGTTAAAAGTTATGCTGTTGACTCAAACATTTTCAGTACGCCCGCGGTTCGGGACAATAATCTTTATACCGCATCTTCTACCGGTCAGGTCATCAAGTTTGACCTCGCTACCGGGAAAAAACTGTGGAGCTGCCAAACCGGGATTTCCATTACCCTTGCGGCCCCTTATCGAAGGGTAAGGGGTGGCGCCGGTATTGTTTCTTCTCCTGCCATAACGTCAAGTACCGTTTATATCGGCTCTAATGATGGTTATATTTATGGTCTGGACAATGCTACGGGAAAGAAAATATGGAAATACAATCTCGGAGCTCCGGTTCTGGCGTCTCCTTCCATTTCGGGGAACTGCCTGTATATCGGGGCGCTGGACGGCAATATTTACGCATTTGTCAAACGGCAACGATCAGGGCAGCAACCCGGCGGATAATTTTCCTTACAGGATTTCGCGGCTTAAAATTTGAATTTCCATCGGTGCCAAGGTAACCGGTAAGGCCCGGTTACCTCCAATGGTCAAAACCGCGCCGGGAGCCCGGGAATTTTTTATATTGCTGTACAATATTTGCCAAATTGCTCCGTTAGTGCTTAAAGCAAAATCGATCAGGACATTGCCGCTCCAGCCGTTTTCGGTCTGCGTATTGGCGGCAATAAGGATTTCAGTATCGCCGAGAATACGTGAAAACGCCACCACCCCGTTAGGATAAACTGATATACCGAAGTCTCCTCCCGGTGCCGCAACCGGCCGGAAATACTGCCGTCCGTAACGCAGCGCCGGACACGCCGCATGAAGCCTGATAACGGCGCTAATATCACGAAAAAAAGGATGATTTACATCAAACGCATCAAGTTTGCCCCATAAGGCTTCCCTTACCGACTGGTCACTGTCGCCGCGACCGCAAAGTCCTTGTTCCGTACCGTAATAAATACACGGAATCCCCTGCAACGCAAACAGCAGGGCGATCCCCAGCGTTAATTGCGGATCATACTTGTGCGGCATCCGGGGATCAATATAATAGAACCTGCCATGCTTGTCATGATTATCGAGGAAGGTAACAAAATATTGACTGGCTTCCCCATGAGAGCTCAAACAATTCTTCTGTTCTTCCTTGCGGGCATTAAACATATCGACCAGTTCACAGGGCGCTTTTTCTCCTTTTACTACCCAGTTCAACCTGTCGCAAAGCGGAAAATCGAGTGCGGCATCGACTCCGATCAAATCTTCAGGCCGGTTTGCATCGCGGCCGACATACTCTCTTATTTTGGCTTCTTCATCAGCCACTTCGCCAAAGGTGAAAAAGTTTTTTTTGCCGATACTGAGCGCATATTCCCGCATGGTATTGCCGAAGACCCGGGCAAATTCGGGTTCTACATATTTCAAGGTATCAATTCGGAATCCGTCCACGTCAAATTTCGCAATCATAAGCTGATAAGCCCGGATTAAAATATTCCGTACCGGATAATGATCTCCGTTGATGCCGTCATATTTTCTCCAGCCGGTATCAAGTTCTTTTAATGAGCAGAAATCACCACTGGGCTCAGCACCCTTGCAATAACCTTTGCGGATGACTTTCTCAGGTTTTCCCTGCTGCCGGAAATAATCATCGTTGCGCAGCTCAACCGGATGCACGGCCGCATCACAATGACAGTCGGCCGGGGCCGATTTCCAGTCGGGACGCAGAATATCGTTTTCATCCCGCCAGCGAACCTGATATTTTCGGTCTGACCAGTCCGCTTCCGCCTGAATATTTCCATTCACCTCATAAGCGAATACATCCCCGGCATGATTGAGAACTATATCAAAAATAACATAAATATTTCTGGCATGAGCTTCATAGACCAAATTGCGCAGGTCATCTTCTGTCCCGAACCGGGGGTCTATGGCCAGCAGGTCCTGAAATCCGTAACCGTGATAGGTCCCATCCTGCCGGGGACAATTCTTGAAAACCGGAGTAAGCCATACCGCCCCGACGCCAAGCTGTTCAAGATAATCCAGTTTTGCCCGGATCCCATTAATATTACCTCCCTGGAAACTGCCGCATTTGCCGTTCCAGGAACGGTGGCGGGGCGGGGCGTCGGGATTATTGAAGCGGTCGACCATAATAAAATATATCCATTGATCGCGCCAATCCGCCGGCGACGGAAACGGAACCGGAACCGATACCTTTTTACCACCGACTAATACCTCCTGACTGCGAAGCTCTTTCGCGTTTAGTAATAAGTCCTGCACTCCATCACTGTACACTGATTCGAGGCGGTTTTGTTTTCCTCTCATAATTATCTCCTCCCAAAAACGAATTAGTTATTTTAGCATTATACTCGGGTAACCTGAACGAAAGTTACGGCCTCATTTTCTCCAAAGGCAAACGCGTAAGCTTCCTTCATATTGGCTTTGCCGCTGTCAGTATAGACTAACAGTCTGGTACCGTCGGTTCTGGTTTTTACAATACCATAGGCAGTACGACTGAAGGCAAAAAAGTCGCCGCGTTTGGAAGTTTTCCGCGGATTGGTCAAGCGGGCCCAGCCTTCCATATTGAAAAAGGCGACAAGTTCAGTAACAAAAATCAACGGTTGGTCTATTCTGGAATATTTTCCCAAGGCACCGAGCAGAGTTGCCCGCGGATGGATATGCTCTTTTATGGTCGATTCATCGCCGCTGGAAACAATGCTGACCAGCGGAGCAACCTTTTGAATAAACTCTCCTGAAAAATCGGCAGAACCGTGATGCGGAACTTTTAAGACTTCAGAATCAAGGGTAATTTCGCCTTTCTGATGCTGGTCCGCCAGCATCCGGCCGGCTTCTTCGTTCAGGTCACCGCAGAAAAGAAAACTGAATTTCCCGTATCGGAGACGAAAAACAATCGAATGCCCATTAATGGTATGGGAAGCGGATAATCCGCCGGAACCGGATGATATACCGTGATCCCCGGTATCCTGGGGGGGATTGCCTAAAAACTTCAGTCCTTCGACCCCGTCTTTAGAAGTCGGGATCGGCCCCAGAACTGAAATTTCAAGATCATCCTGATTAAAGAACCGGAAAGCCCGGTCATCGCCCTTTACAAGTCGGCGGAATTCAATTTCATGGCGGCTGTTCCATTCGGAAAGCGCTTTTTTCCAGCTTAGGAACGGCCGGTTCATTTCCGCGTCCGGAACCTTAAGCAGATTATCTTTCAGACCAGTGACAATAACCTTTCCATCAATTACCCGAGTCTCTCCCAACAGGTCCTTTTCCGCTATAGTTTGACGGTCAGCATTTTTCGACGGCCTTTTCACCAGGCCGTTATGATACACGCGTTCCGGGCTGATGAAAAGCCGTTTAAGCGGATTCCGGTTATTTTCCGACTTATAGATTTCCGTCAACCCGGCAAAATGGTCGGCATCGCCGTGAGAAACCAGAATGCAGTCGATTTTCTTCGGCTTATCTTTACTGGTGCCGCGAAAACGCGCCGCCAAATAACGGGCGAACAGTTGATTATCACCGCCGTCCACCAAGATAATTTTACCGTCAGGGGATTCGACAACTGCGCCGTCGCCCTGCTGAACGTCAACAAAGTTAACCTTGAGCACCCGGTTTTTATTCAACGGTCTTATTACTTCGGCCGGACTGATTCCAGAAGATTTTTTCGGACAGATATAAGCCTCGATATTCTCCGGGAGAATACTGCCATCCGGCCGTTCCATATATTTGACGGTATTGATCCGCAAATAACTGGATGTCGTCTCCAGGACTTCCACATAATCCCCCCACGCCAAAGAATAGAGAAATCCTTTGCGTCCCGGCTGTTCAAATACATCCGCAAGGTCAACATTTATTACGTACCGAGCTCCCATTTTCTCCCCTCCCCCGGTTAAATATCCAAGTCTATATTATTTTGCACGCTTCAACCTGAAAACAATTATATATAATATTTATCAGCTCCCCGTCTATTTAATTATACAGCGCGATTTTAACATTTCAATCTTTTTATAAACAGATGGAACAATAATTGTTAAATATCCCCTTAGGAACTGTAAGAAAATAAACTTGACAAGATGCGTGAATTATCCCGGAATGATTTGAGGAATTACCGATGAGGCGCATAGCCTCAGCCATGTAGTCGATACTGAAAAAGTCTATTTTGTTTCATAATCGAGGGTTTTTCAGTATCGACTATGCAACGAATCGGTAAGCCGCAAAACAACCGGGAGAAACACGCAGATGTAAAGATTATTTTTGAACAGCTCCTTAATATCAGGAAAAAATCAAACCTGACTCCCGGTTACCGTCGATCGAATGGGGAATTATTAAAAGGCGCAGATGATGGTTATATTGTCTTCGCCGCCGTTAATCAACGCCTCTTTCATCAAGGCGTTCACCGCGTTTTTCGGCGTGGTGCTCCGGGCAAGGATTTCTTTTATCCGCTGGTTGGCAACGTGCATGGATAAACCGTCCGAACACAGCAGGTAGCGTTCACCGACCAATTTCGGATACACGCTGATCATGGGGTCAACATTGGGATTCGGGCCAATGGATTTGGAAATGATATGGGCAAAAGGATGGGTCTTCGCTTCCTCGCTGGTAATCGTGCCTTTCCTGACCAGGGTAGCGACCAGGCTGTGGTCTTCGGTCAGTTGTTTCAGTTTGTCCTCGTTTAAAACGTACAACCGGCTGTCCCCGGCATGTCCCACCACTACATGCGTCGGCGTGAAAACCGCTGCAACCACAGTCGTTCCCATCGGGCAGGAAAAATTCTTGCGTTTATTCTGGGAAAAAATGTCTTTATTTACTGAGCGTATTTCATGCTGCAGGAAGGATTTGATTTTCTGCAATGAGGTAATATTGCCGATATTCAGATATTTCCAGCTGGCCACGAACTGGCGGCAGCACAATGAACTGGCAACCTCCCCGTTCTTATGACCGCCGATACCGTCGGCTATTACCGCCATGGAATTGATTTCTTCATGATAATCGATATAGCAGAAACAATCTTCGTTGACATCCCGAATCAGACCAATGTGAGTTTCGCCGGAAAAGGTTAAACGGGGTATATATGCTTGATTTTTTATTTTCAGTTTGTCCATTTGTTGCCCGCTGATTAGAATATACAGCTTGAATAAGGTTTTATCAACCCCCCCTGTATAATCTGAGGCGAGAATACTAACCTGAAACCTCCTCGCCGTCTTCCTGAAATTCCGCCTTGCTCCATCATTAATATATGGCGGTAAAAATCTTATTAAACTTTTGATTTTCCACAAAGGTCTGCTATTTTAGTATACATTTACTGCTTTGTCAAGGCACTAAATAAAGTTAAACCGTTTATTTCTTTAATTTTCTTAAATTCCTAATAGAAAAGGAGCTGCTATGGAAAAAGCAAATGAGACCAGAAATTTTGTTGTCGCCGGTCACAGCGGATGCGGCAAGACCTCGCTTTGCGATCTGATACTTTTCAAAGCCGGGGCCGTCGACCGCCTGGGCAGTGTCGACCAGAAAACCAGCGCCTCTGATTACAGTCCCGAAGAACAGGAAAAACAGGCCAGTATTTATTCCGTTCCCTTTAACTGCGCCTGGAAAGGCAAAAAGGTTTTTTTCGTAGACACTCCCGGCTATACTGAATTCATCGGGGAAACCATTGCCCCGATGAACGTAGCGGACAGTCTTTTATTAGTTGTCGATGCCGTCGAAGGTATCCAGATCGGGTCTACCCGGGCCTGGAAAATCGCCCGCGATCTGAATATGCCGCGCTTTATTCTAATCAATCGCATCGATCAGGACCGCGCCGATTTCAAGGCGGTGCTGGCCAAACTGCAGGAAGCTTACGGAAAAACCGTTTGCGTGCCGGTTACCTTGCCGGTAGGGAAAGGGGCGGACTTCCGGGAGGTGGTCAATGTCCTGCGGGATACGGACATTCCCGAAGAATTGACCGAAGATGCCGCGAAATACCGGGAAATGCTTATGGACACTATCGCCGAATCCGACGAGTCCCTGATGGAAAAATACCTGGATGGCGGAGAACTCAGCGACGAGGAAATAGCCACCGGTTTATCTACCGCGATCATGAGCGGTGACCTAGTGCCGGTTTACGCGGCGAGCGTCGCGAAAGACATCGGCGTGACCAAACTCCTGGACAGCATCAATAATCTTTTCCCCGGCCCCCTGACCCGGCAAACCGTTTCCCTGGCCGACAGCAGTGAATTGAAGCTCTCCGCCGACGGCCCGCCGGTCGCCAAGGTCTTCAAATGCGTAGTCGACCCGTTCATCGGCCAGTTGACTTTCTTCAGAGTAATTTCCGGAACCTTCGCTTCCGACACCGAATATTACAACGTCAACACCGCGACGAAAGAGCGGCTGGGTTCAATTATGCTGTCCAACGGTAAAACTCAGAAAAACACCGCCTCGATCGGTCCCGGCTGCATCGGCGCCGTGGCAAAGCTCAAAAATACCCATATCGGCGATACCTTGGGCGCCGGCAGTTCCGCCAAAGCCCTGCCGCCGATAGAATTTCCCCGGCCGGTCATGTCCTATGCGATTTTCCCGGCCAAAAGCGGCGAGGAAGACAAAGTGGCGCAGGGCCTGCATAAACTGTCCGAAAGCGATCCTACCGTAACTCTCAACCGGCACGGGGAAACCCATGAAATACTGCTTTCCGGGATGGGCGACCAGCATCTGGCTCTGATCGTCAGGAAACTGAAAGATCATTACAAAGTCGACGTCAACCTTGAAACCCCGAAAGTTCCGTATCGCGAAACCATTACGATTAACGGCGAAGGACATTACCGGCACAAGAAACAGACCGGCGGCGCCGGCCAGTTCGCGGAAGTATTTTTGCGCATCGAACCGTCCCCGGAAAAATATGAATTTGAAAACAAGGTCGTGGGCGGCAATATTCCGAAAAACTTTATCCCGGCAGTGGAAAAGGGCGTGGTCAGTACTCTGGAAGCCGGGCCGCTGGTCGGCTGTCAGGTGGAAAACGTCAAGGTAACCGTTTACGACGGCAAATACCATCCGGTGGATTCCAACGAAATGGCGTTTAAAATCGCCGGCCGGATGGCGTTTCGCGACGCCATGGCCAAAAGCCGGCCGGTCATTCTCGAGCCGATCATGAAAGTGAAAATCACTATTCCCAATGATTATATGGGGGACATAACCGGCGACCTGAACCATAAACGCGGCCGGATTCTGGGCATGGGCACGGAAGAGGGTCTCCAGGTGGTGAACGCGGAAGTTCCCCTGGCGGAAATGGCGAAATACGCCACCGAACTGCGCAGTATGACTCAGGGGCGCGGTCTTTTCCAGATGGACTTTGAACGCTATGAGCAGGTCCCGGCCAACATTGCCGGCGAAATCATTGCGAAACACCAGGCCGATCAGCAGGAGGATTGAGTCTGGTTTAGAAATTAATACCGAATTGCATTCTAATAGCTAGTAAAAACAGCTTTGATTTTGAGGCTGAGTTGCCGGCAAAAATAATGAGCGATAGGTCTATCGCACCATTCTTTTTGCCGGTGAACGAGCCCAAAAGCATGCTGCCGTGTACGGTCGGATTCTTGCGGTGCCGTTTTGCGCCAAAACGAACCGTCGCTACCTCGGTAGCGCACAGTTCGTTTTAACGCTTCCGGCATCCGCAATAATTCCGATTTTTACTTGCTCTTAGATTGCAAATCGGTATAACCACGAAATACACGAAAAAAAGAATTAGTCAATACTGAAAAATCGGTATCAGTACCGACAAATTAAAAAATTTTTCGTGTATTTCGTGTATTCCGTGGTAAAAAAAACAAATCAGTTCTCAACGAGCGCTGCGGGACGTTTCCGGTTCTGCTGATAAATCCTGGCCATGGAAATGATGATCGCAAAGAAAAACATCATCTGATAGAAATTACACGGCTGCTTCAGCACCCATTCCAGGTAAGACTGGACATAAAGCGCCGACAATCCCCCGGCGATGGCAATCGGCAGATACAATATTTTCTGATCCCGGTAACGGAAGATATTGCGCACGTTAATGATATAAAAATACGCCAGCATGAAGATGAATACGAACATGTTCAGCCAGCCCGTTTCCGCGGCAATCATCAGGTAAACGCTTTCCACCAGTCCTTCCTTGAAGCCTTTCGGCAGATAATGTTTGCTGTACGGATACTCGGCATTCACTTTTACCCCGAAATTGTTCAGGCCGATACCGAAAAATTTATCGTTCGCCATATTTTTGGCCGATACCGCCAAGTTTTCCCGGCATTCCATCGAAGACTTCGGAGCATACGCAAACCGTTCGTAAATCGCATCCGCATAAAACAGCAACCCCGCCAAGCCGACTAAACTGATCAGGATGAAAACGAGTATTTTGCGGGTTCTGAAGCGGCTCAGAAAGGAAAAGAACAACACCACGGTACAGCATCCAGCATAACACACGATTCCCGCCCGTGACAACGCCAGGCATTCGATAAAACTGCAGATGCCGAACAACCCGAGCAGCCAGAGCGTCGTAATCTGTTTCGTTTTGATTTCCAGCAGCAAGGCCAGAAAAATTCCTCCCAGCGTCATAAAATACATCGACAGCGAATTCTGATGGGGAAACGGACCGCCGGGCTGATAGACGCCCATCCGTTTCTGATAGACCACCGCCAGAAAAGTATAGATGACGATCACCGGCAACATGCCGATCACCTGCTGAATGTGCTCCAGGTCAATAAAATAATTATACCACACCCAGAAATAAAAATACATTTTAGTCATTGACCATACTTCAAATTCCGAATACAACAGATTGGCGGAGTTTCTGAGCGAAATCACGCTGAACAGGTAATAAATGAAAAACAGCAGACTGCCGGGAGGAAACCATTTTATCTTGAATTTCGGTTTAATTATGATCAGAAAAAAAACCACGAGCGTCGCCAGGTCGACGATCCCGACTTCGAAACCGCGCGAAGTCCCGCGGTAATCCTTGTGTGAATAAAAATTGATCGTTCCGGCCAGACTGGCGGTGAAAAACATCATCATGAATACAATGATTTTTTCCCAAAATTTACTGCTGTAGGCCAGAACGACGGCAACCGGCACGCCGATGAGGAGCGCCAGAAAAAAGATGATATATTTATACTCCGACATGGTTAATTGGAAGTTCCGCTGATCGCCACGTTGGCGCTGCTGAACGGACCGGCCAGCAGGTTGAGGGCGGCGATGGTCGGGACGATTTTCCGGATGACATCGTTATACGCGGACAGGCCGCCTTTGGGTACGTAAACAATGTCGTTGGGTTCCAGGGCGAAATCAAAGCCGTTGCCTTCCAGGATATTGTCGATATTGACCTTATACACTTTCGGATTGACCAGGCTGCCGCGGATAACCATCACCATTTCCGAATGTTCGATCGTCATGCCGCGGGCATAAGCCAGCGCCTTCAGCAAAGTCAGGTCTTTCTTGTAGCCGATGCTGGCGGGATTGTTGACCTCGCCGAGGACGTATACCGAAGTGTTCAGGTTGGACGGAATATAGATGTAATCCCCGTTCAGGAGGGGAATATTGTTGAGCGCATCCCCTTCATATAAAGCCTTCGAAAAATTGACCGGCAATATCTTGCCGCTCCGCACTATGTAGGCATCCTTCAGATTGGCGATTTCCACGGAGTCGCCGCCGAACACTCCCATCGCCAGACCGCCGGCCATGGCGATAGCGTCGGTGATGCGCGCGTCATTGCTGATGACATACCGGTTGGGAGTCTTGACTTTGCCCAGGATGGTAAAAGTCGCACTCTGAATGCGTTTCGGCGCCAGTGATATTTTGGGATTACGGATATATTTGCCCAGCTTGTTCTCAATCAGTTTTGTCGCATCCTGGATGGTCATGCCGCCGATCTTTACCGGCCCGATTAAGGCGATGCTGATATAACCGTCCGGAGTTACCGTAAGTCCCGTATGCAGCAGTTCCGGATTGTCGTAGACGGAGAAATCAAAGACATCTCCGCCGGAAATCCGGTACGGCGGCCGCTGGACCTGTTGCAGTTCAGTCAGTTCACGTTTTATCTCCTCCGGACTTTTCCGCTCCACCTTGACTTCTTCCAATTCCTGTTTCTGGGCCAGTTTCAACGGCACCTGGGGGGCCATGTAGTTGCATCCGGCAATAAATAAAACACTGCCGGCGAATATGCCTGCCGTTAAAAAAGCGCTTGCGTTCAATATACCGCCCCCTTTACTGCTAAATATTTTTGCCGAAATATCTCTTCTCGACACTGTTGATGACGACGCCGATATTTTTGACATGGTGTTCCTTGAGATATTTGATACAGTTCACCAGCGTCATTTTTCTGGATTTCTTGAATTTCGTCATGATAACGGTGGTATGGGCCGCCGAACAGATGGTAGCGAACAGCGGTTCATTCCGCTTGAAGTTGAACAGTTCCCAAAAAATGAAATCATAATCGTCCAGGTAACTGATGAATTTTTCAATCTGTACCATATCCAGCGGTACGATGTAGCTGTAATTGTCCAGCAGAAAATAAAGGTGATCATTATTTTCCCTCGCCAGACCGGGATCTATCGCCTGGTCATTGTAGATGAAATCATTGATCTTATACTGCAGGAGTCCGGACGCCAGTTCATTGCAACTGGAAATATATAAGGTTTTCTTTTCCATCGGGCCGAAAATATCAATACATTTCTTGATGAAAAACGTCTTGCCGGCGCCGCCTTCCACATCGCCGAACGCGATCAGCACCTTTTTATGATGTTCCTTGAGGTCGTTCTTGAAAATCCGGGTGAAAACAATCTGAATGGCGGAATAGAATTTTTTCAGTTTGACTTCATTGATTCGGGGCAGACTGCCCAGAACATTCACATGCAGGACGTGCTCGACATCAAATTCCGATTTTATCGTCAAATCGATTGCTTCGAGCAGAACAGCGCAAACTCCGGCCAATACCAGCCCCAGCATGATCCCCATGACCAATATTTTCCGCCGTTTATCCACGGTCGGATAAACCGGCGGTTCCGCTTTTTCAAATACCCTGAGATCACTGACGCTGGAAGTCAGCGCCAGACTCATTTCAGTAACCCCCTTATCCAGTTTTCTCAACAGATCATAATTCAGCTCTATTTTCCGGTTTATTTCTTTGTATTCATTGGCGGTTTTGTCCAAATGTCCCAGTTGCTCTTCCAGCTCCTTTTTTTCCCTGGCATATTTTATCAGGGTAAAGCTCAGACTCTTGAGCTCGGTCTGAGCCGCGAAAACTTCGTCTTCCAAGTGAATGAGATGCCAGTTTTTGCCGTAAGTGATTTTCCCGGCCGGACGTTTTTCCTTTTTGTCCAGTTCCATTTTCTTCTTCAGGGCTTTTATTTCGGCAATGAGTTTCTGCACCTTGGGATTGATATCGGTATAGCGCTGGCGGAGGATATCCAGTTCGTTGTTCTTCATCACCAGGGCGGTATCATCCACGGCCGTCACTTCATAGGAAAGCTTGACTTCGGGTTCCAGTTTCTGCATTTTTTCCAGGCATTCCCGGATTCGTATCTTCAGCGCGTATTCGCGTTGTTCCGTCTGAGTTATCTTTTCCTCCAGCCGGGAAAGCTCTGTGAAATGTTTGGAATGTTCCAGGGCGATAGCACTTATCCCGTGTTTGTTCAGATAAGCTTTCTTCTCGGCTTCCAGATTCTTGATTTCATTCATAACCAGTATCTTCTGCCGGCTGAAATAATCATATTTTTTCTGGACGGAACGGTTACGCATCTTTTCATAAGCCTGTAAAAATACTTTTCCCAATTCGTTCGCAATATCCGCGGAGTCCTGGGGATCAGGGGTAATGGCGCTGATATTGATCATGCTCCGGTTATGTTCATCCACGGAAACCGAAGTGGCGCCGTAGAGGGACTGGAGGGATTCGGACAATTTCAGATTGGTGATCACGGCCCTCATATTGTCTTTGGTGCGAATCATTTCCTTAATGACATCGACGGAAAACTGCTGGCGCAGGGTGGACAATTCGTTTTCCTTTTCCGGTTCGGGAGCGGTCTTGAACAGGATGCAGGTTGCCTGCCACAGCTTAGGCATGGAATAAATATAAGTGATGGTCATGGCGATAACGGCAACCGGGATCAGCAGCAGGAACGGCAGGCGACGGCGCAGCGAGATCAGGAAAACCCGCACGTCATATTTAAAGATGCCGACGTCAAGTCCCCCCAGAAAAGACTGTTCTTCAGTTTCCGTATTCTTGTGCTCGTCCTGCATCCGCTATCATCCTTTGTCCTAATTCAGCCGGTTCCAACAAATTAGAAAATTCTTCCCATTCCGACGATTAGTATAATCGCTGTGGAGGGAATGTTCAAATAATAAACAGAGCAAAACCTCCAAAAGCTTCAGCCGGGGAGACGCGATGGAAAACAGAAAACGCCACCCGAGGCGCCGCATGTAAACCGTGTTCAAAATAAAATTTTTCACGATCTCCCGGAGTCCGAAACCGGGCGTCAGATAACATCGGGTTTCCAAAACCATTTTCAGTTCCCGCAGATTATTGATTGGAAAATTGCAGCAGACGCTGAAGAAATGCAGACAAGCCCGTTCAAACAGCATCATTGCCGTTCCCCGCAATTCCACCAGTTCCTGGATTGAATAAATTTCCGGCGACAGCTTGAACTGTACCGCCAAACGATACATTTCCATGGTTTCGTCCTCCGGCGGCATCTGTTCCAGCAGCCGGAGCCGTTCCACTACCGAGAGACAATATTGATCCCGCAGCAGGAGCAGCACATCTCCGCAGGACTGGATCGCTTTGTATAAATTACGTCCAATAAAATCCCGGTCATTTTCCGTGAGATTTTCCCGTTCCAAGCGCTGCTGGGCAAACAGCAGCCCGGCGCCGCGGTTGAGAAGCAGCCGAAGACCTTCCGTATGCGGCAGGTAATGCAGTCCGTAAGCCGGCAGCAGTTTCAGGACGGTTTCGTCCCCGTAGATGACTTTATGGCCCTCCCGCAACTCCTGCCACATGATAGTAGCCGGCAATTTCGAAAGTTGCTTCCGGGTCTTAACCGGCCCGAAATCGACCTTGACGCCGATTTTCCGGCTGAGCTTCCGGCCCAATACTTTCAATACCCCGTTGATTTTTCTTATCCGGCGCCAGCCGCAGTTTTCCGCAATGACGAAAAAATCCAGGTCATTATAAAGTTTTTCCGTTCCGTCATCCGTAGAAAAAACTCCGCCTTCCCCGCGCCCGTAACCGCCGCCGAGTACCACGGCGGCGATATCTCTGCTGACTTGCGCGGCACTTACCGCCGCGACCACGGTATCCAGACATTTATCCAGCATCGCGTCGAACGCGGCATCGCCGTATACCGTATACTTACTTTTTCCCATTCAGCTTCTCCCGTAAAAATTCCAGCGCCTGCCGCTGATTATCGGCCGGGACGGCGGTGTTGCCGTCCAGCATCAGATCAGCATAATGGCAGTACGGTTCGATATATTCCGCATGCATGGGGCGGACATCGTTCAGATACTGGCGGATAACCAGCTCAATCGGCAACCGGCGCACCGCCGTATCCCGCTCAATCCGCCGCGCCAGCCGGAGATCGGCGTCCGCCCGAACGAAAATCTTCGCCGTCGCCAGCCGGCGCAGCGGCCCGGAATACAGCGCGAAAATTCCTTCGAGAATAATGAAGTCAGTAACCGGTAAAAAACGGTCTGTTTCGGTAACCCGGTGAGTCCTGAAATCGTAATGCCGTTCCCGCACCTGCCGCCCGGCCCGCAAATCCCGCAAGTCCCGGAACAGCGACTCGAAATCAACCGCTTCCGGGCGGTCGAAATTCCTGCGGTCGGCTTCGGCCGGCGTCAGGGAACCCAAATCGAAATAATAATTATCCATAGAAATTACCGCGGCCGTGCCGAATATATGCAGCGCTTCGGCCAATTCGGCCGCCAGGGTGGTTTTACCCGAACACGAGCCGCCGCCAACCAGAATTATGTCAGTCCTTCTGCGCATGGGTCATTCCGAAAAAATTGACAATCAGGGTCTTGACAAAAATCCCCAAATTGAGCCGCAGCGTGGCGTGCCGGGCATAAAAAAGTTCGTACACCTGGCAATTCTCATCATCATAGTCGCAGCCGTTCATGTCGCTCAAGGAAAAAACCGCCGGATAATAATTCGCCAGTTCCCGGATATTCTGCAACGCTTCCGGGGTAGCCGGCCGGGGGATGGAACCCACCAGCCGCAGCTTCCTGGTCAGACATAACGGCAGCAGATGGAATTTATGCAGGCTCAATTTGACGAAAAGTTTATCCGCCCGCCAACTGTGCCGAAAGACAAAGCGGTTCAGCAATAACTCGGCTGAGCCGCTTTTATCCTTCCAAACCGCCGTTTTGCGGTAGGACCCATGCAACCGGGGGCGCAGCAGGAGATAAAACGGCAGCTGTACTGCGAACAACAGGCAGACCAGGATCACTTCCACCAGCCAGTTGGCGAAAAACGGCACCGTGTCGTTATGGATTTCGGCCAGCAAAGCATCATCGGCAATATCAATTACGTGGCCTGAATCCGGATTGATCAGGCGGCGTTTGTAAATAATCTTGTTATCTACTTCCAGTTTAGTGCCGATATACGAATTGCGGTAAATTACCGTGTTGCTGACTGAAGTGTCGCTGTCGACCAGCGAATTGCTGCCGATGATGGCGCCCGGCCCGATGCGGGAATGGCGTTTCAACTGGATATTGTCACCGAGAATGATCGGTTTGATTATTTCGCAGCCGTACATAATTTCGACGTTCTGGCCGATGAACACCCCTTTTTCATTGCTGTAACTGGGCATGATATAATTCCGGGCCGCCCCCGCAACCATCTCCATATTCAGTTCGAAATAAGCCTTGACGGTATCCAGTTTCTTCGCCTGCAAAAAGTGTTTGCCGTCAAAATATTCCAGGGTCTTTCCCGGTTTATAATCCCGGACCTGGCGCAGGAACAGCAATCCCGCCCCCTCCCCGGTGAGGTTTTGCCACGACTGCCGGCGCGGCAGAAAATCGGCTTCCAGATGCGCTTTTTTATACTGAAGAAAGAAAAAACCGTTGAAAACCAGCAGACTGTCGGCGCGGAACAATTTTTTTCTGGCCTCAAGCACCTTTTCGAGATGAGATCCCTGGTCAAAAGTCAGATAATTGAGGCTGACATCCCATTTGGAACCGTTTTCAAAATAATTTTCAATATCATGGGAAGGGCGCTCGCAGCTTATATATATCTCTTTTATTCCATTCAGGGCGCAGAATTCAATGAAAAACTCGAGCAGGGGTTTATTGCCGATCCGCAGCATATACGGTTCCGCGTCGGAAAAGAGCCGGCGCACCCATTCAGTTCCGCGGTCCGGGCAATAGATCAGACATCTCATTAAGTTCGGTTCCTTATTAATACGCGCCGCGTCCGGTAATGACGGCGGGAATGGTTTTTAACAGAATGATCAGGTCTTTCCAGAAACTGCGGCTGCCGATATACTGCTTGTCGAGCTCGACCTGTTCCTGGAAAGAAATATCGCTCCGGCCTGAAATCTGCCAGATACAGGTTATTCCGGGCTTGATATGCAGCCGCTTCCGCTGTTCCAGGGTATATTGCGCCACTTCCGACGGCAGCGGCGGCCGGGGGCCGACCAGACTCATGTCGCCGGTCAGCACATTAAACAACTGCGGCAGTTCGTCAATGCTGAATTTACGCATGAAACGTCCGACAAAGGTTATCCGGGGGTCCCGCTTTATCTTGAAGATGACCCCATCCGCGGATTCATTCTGCTGTTTCAGCTCTTCCCGGAGTTTTTCCGCATCGACGCGCATGGAACGGAACTTATAGAATTTAAAATGCCGGCCGTCCTTGCCTACCCGGATCTGGGTGAAAATCACCGGACCGGCAGAAGTCAGCTTTACCAGGACGGCGGTGATGAAAAACAACGGTGACAACAGGATAATAAAAAACAGCGCTCCCAGACAATCGAAAAAACGTTTAAGGAAATACGCCAGTCTCACGGTCAGATTCCAAAGTTCAAGTTTGATCCGGATATATCTGCTTTCCCGGGGCCTGCCGCGTGCAATCAGCAGGTCGACGAGTTCCGCCCGCATAATCCGTTTCTGAGTGCCGACCGGCTGTTGTTCTTTTCTGCTCATCCGTTTACTTCCTGGTGTTCTGTTCCCAGCGGAACACCCGCCATAAGAACAAAGGGTTTCCGATTATATAACGCCTGAACATCCGGACCGGTTCCATAGCCAGCCGGAAAACCCATTCCAAACCGATTTCCCGCAGCCAGCGCGGGGCTCGTTTAATCCTGCCGGAATAAAAATCAAACAGCCCCCCTACTCCGAGCATGAGCCGGCACGGCAGTTCGCCGGCATGGGCGGCAATCCATTTTTCCTGAAGCGGAACACCGAGAGCGGTCAACAAAATATCCGGCTCGAGCGCTTTAAGTTCAGCAAGCAGCGCCGCCTCTTCTGCCGGGCCGCTGAAATAACCGTCTCTTGCCCCCAGGATGCGCAGCCCCGGATAAGCTTCCTGCAGTTTCCGCTGCATCAGCGCGGCCACGCCGGGCCGGGCGCCGAACAGGAACAGCGAATAATTGCGGCGTACCGCCAACTCACATAAAAAAGGCAGCATATCCGTTCCGTTGACATTTTCCTTCAATCCGGTTTTCAGCATCTTACACGCAATCAATATTCCCACCCCATCCGGTAAAATATAATCCCCCTGCCGCAAGATTTCAAGATAGTTCCGGTCATGAAACGTCTTATTGAAACAATCGGAATTAACGAAATACACTTTTTTCCGGCGGCCGGCGGCGATATCCGCGGCAAAGGCGTCGATCACCTGTTTCATGTTCAGATTGTCGAAGCGGACGTCCAGCAAATTGATTTGAGGAGGGAACGGCAACTGCTTATTATAAAGCAGCAACGCCGGAACCGAACGCAGAATAATCATTACGTCGCCGTGGAAACTGCGGCGGCGCAGGTATTCGAGTTCCGTCTCCAGCCGGCCGCCGTAAGCGATACCCCGGCTTCGGCGCAGAAACCAGAGACTGAAAATTCCCGGGCGGTCCCGGAACAAATCCGCATCCCCCGGCCGCCGTTCCGGCTCCGGATAAGCGTGAACGCTCACCCCGACCAGCCGCAGCTTAAAAGTAAGAACATGAAAAAACAACGAAGCGCAGCGGCAAACAATATTATCGAAGTTGAAATAACGCACGGTCAGGATCCGTTCGTCCCTACCGTAAATTTTTTCCCGGCGGAAAATACTTTTTCCGGTAAACAGCCGGCGGCCGGCCGCGCTGCCGAACACCGGCAGCGCCACGCCAACACTGACCGCCAGGGCAAACAGAAAATCCAGCATCCGGATGCCTGAATCAGCCCAAAAACCGCGGTAAGCCGATTCATTGCGGTTTTCGTAAAGCCGGATCAGATCGGCCGCCTGCCGGGCCCAGTCAAAACTGCTCAGGCGGGCAAAACCGCGTCTGACCAGTTCATCCCTCAACGCCGGTTTTTCCAGGATATCCTGCATCGCCGAACGGATTTCATCGGGGTTTTCCGGATTGAACCGGAGCACCGCATCCCCGCCGATCTCGCCGAGCGATGAAGTTGCCGAACAGGCCGCCGGAATCCCGCAAGCCAGCGCTTCGACCAGGGGCAGGCCGAAACCTTCAAAAAGGGACGGAAAAATATACATTGCGGCGCCGTGATAGAGCGCCGGGAGTTCATCCTGGACAACAAAACCGATAAACCGGATATTCGCCGCACTCCCGGACCTGGCCGCGTAGTCCCGCACCGCTTCCGCTCCCGGCCAGAAGCTGCCGGCCAGCACCAGGTCATAAGCGTCACGCAACGGCTCCGGCAACCGTTCGTAGGCGCGGATCAGGTTCAGGTGGTTTTTGCCGGGATGTTCGATCCGGGAAACATACAGAATGTAGTTTTTTTCCAAACCATATTTCGCCCGGACGGCGCGGCCGTCGACCGCTTCCGGATTGAATTTATTCCGGTCGAAGCCGTTGTAACTGACAGTTATCCGGGAGGCGGGAATCCGCCAGAAACGTTCCAGGTCGGCGGCGGTGCTGCCGCTCACCGCGACCACCCGGTCGACGCGCCGGAGGTAAAACGGCAAAATCCTTTTGCAGTAAAGCATCCGGAAACAGTCATATTTCCGCTCCACGTGATACTGCGACAAATCGTGCACCACGGCGATCGTGAATTTTCGGCAGAATGCCAGCAGCCGGCGGTTACCGGCAGGCAGCAGGATGAAATCATAATTTTTCCATTTTAAAGCGTACGGCAGAATGAACAGATGCCAGAACATGTTGACCAGCGGCCGGCGCAGGAAGGAAGCCGTTTCCAGATACTTTATATTTTGGGCTGCGGGCAACCGGCTGAGGTCGTCCCGGAGCGCCAGTACTTCCAGCTGATGGGTTTTGGCCAGTTCCTCCAGGAGTTGATCGATACACACGGAAATTCCCGACTTACCTGAATCATAAGCCATGGCGCTGACGAAAATCTTACTCATCGGCGCTCCGCGTTCTTTTGATCAGAGCGTCCAGGGCGGCAACGAATTTTTCCGCCGTGAAATTTTGGGCGACGAAGTCATAACCGGCGGCGCCCAGGGCAGCGGCGGTTTCCGGTTCGCCCAGCAGATATTCCAGTTCAACATACAACGCCGTAATGTCCTTCGAAGGCACGGCGATACCGTTTTCGCCGTTATGCAGCCATTCCGAAACCCCGCCGACGTCGAACCCGATCACCGGCACCTGGCAGGCAAACGCCTCGATACCGGTCAAGCCGAACGGCTCCTGCCAGCGCGACGGGAATACCGCGATGTCGGCCCGCGCCCAGAACGGGGCGACGTCATCCTGCCAGCCGGTGAATTCGACCTTATCGGCGATCCCCAGTTTCCGGGCCAGTTCCTCCAGCAATTCCCGGTCGCTGCCGTCGCCGACGATCAGGGCATGATACGGCCTGCTGACCCGGGCCAGCGCCCGCAGCATCAGGTCGACCCCCTTTCCCCGGATCAACTGCCCGGCAAACATCACCACCGGGGGATCGGAAAACCCTTTTTTACGGATGCCGGCGGCGGGCAGTTCCCGCACCGGGTAAATCTTGAATACGGAATCCCGGTCGAACCCGTTCAGCAACAGGTTGCCGCGCATGAATTCCGACAGCACGATGAAACTCCGGCAGCGGCGGATCTCATTGAGTAAAGCGGCAAAGGCAAACATTCTTTTCCGCCCCGGAGAGCACAGTGCGCAATACAGAAGGTTGGAGGGCAAAGGACAGTTGATCCTGCCGACCGGAAAATATTTATGCCGCCGCAGACAATAATAGTCATGATCGGAAACGCAGACGGCGGTATTGAACGCCATGCGCAGCTTGGAGACCAGCGGCGCCCGGCTCACCTTGAAGATGACCACCAGGTCGAAATCCTCCTCGGCGATTATCTTATCCACGTCCCCGCTCCGGAAAGTCTGGTCGAAAAGCGCCAGAAAACGCGCTGCGTCCCGGACTTCTTCGGCAAACATCATACCGACCTTCCAGCCGGCGGATTTCAGGACTCGGGCAGTATCGTAGCAGTAACGCTCAACTCCGCCGAAAAACCCCGCCTTTTCCGAGACGTACAAAATCCGCTTTTGAAGATGTTTCTTACCGCCCATTTTCCGCCCTCCCGGAAGTCAGATAGCCACGCCGTCCCTGCCAGGCGGAAAAGCGCTGTACCACCCGATAACTCAGCGCCGCCGGCAACGCGGCAAGCCGCCCTGCTTTCAGCAAATAAACCAGATCCCGGCCGATTTCCGCCAGACAGGGCAAGGCGAAGCCCCCTAAAAAAGATTTTTTGGTCCCGTAGATCTGTCCTTCAGCCACCCCTTCCTGGTAAAAGCGGCGCCGCAACTCCTTCAGCGGGTAATTATGCGAATGCTCGACCTGCGCCTCCGGGACGTAAAGCGGCCGGTAACCGAGTTGTTTCAGCCGCCAGGCCCAATCCGTATCTTCGGAGTACTGCAAGTCTTCCCGGAACGGCTGCGCCAGCAGCAATTCCCGCAACGCGGCGGAACTGGCCAGCGAGAAAAAATGTTCCCAGCAGCCGGCTATCTTCCCGTCCCCGAAAGCGCGCTCATGATCTTTGCGCACCAGCGGAAACGCATCCGGACGGGGCAATTGATTGCCGAATACGCCGGAAATCCGCTCCGCCCCCGGCGCCAGCAGCGGCCGGATCAGCTTGCCGAGCCAGTCGTCAGCGGCCGGAATGCAGTCGGAATTGTTGAATACGATGATCTTGCCGGCGGCTTGCCGCACCGCCTCATTGAGCACTTTGCCGGGAATGTAGTCCTCCGGCCGGATCTGCCGGGAGTTATCAGGATTGTATTTCCGGACGACTTCCCAGGTACCGTCCGCCGAACCGGAATCGATGTTCAGCAACTCGAAATCGGTGAACTTCTGCTTCAATATCTGTTCAAAGGTCGCGGCGATATACAAAATGTCGTTTTTCGACCGCATGACAATAGTGACCAGCGCCATCGGCACTATTCCTCCCGTCTGATGATGAAAGTCGTCTCATTCAAATCTCCGTAACGGTTGGCTTCGATTCTGCTGACCATAGACCTGATGATCGCCATGCCGCGGCCGGCGGTCGCCAGGGTGTTGTCGTCCCAGATCCGTTCATCGAGGGGCGCCGGGTTAATATTGAAAGTCCAGGGTTTCCCGCGATCGCAAACCGTCAGCACCAGTTCACTGTCACTGATCCTCAGGTATACATAGATTTTCGGCACTTCCTGCCGGGAGGCACCCAGTCCGTGGATAATAATATTATTCAGGAATTCATTGAGCAGCAATTCACCCTTTACCGCCAGTTTTTCATCGCAGCTTTTTTCGATGATGAACCGCTCGCATTCGATCCCCAGCAGATCGGCGTGCGCAATATCCGGCTTGGTGGCGAGGTGCAAATAATTTCCATCGGATTTCGGGCCTCGGTTCTTTTTTATCATGACCATACAGACATCGTCTTCGACCACATTATAACCGATCTCCCGGATGGTATCGCAGACATGATACGGCACCAGCGCCGGCAGCGTTCCGGACACGGCGTCCTCGAGCAGCAGGCGCAGGCGTTCGGTACCGAGTCCAATGCCGTATTCATTGCTGATCTCAATAATGCCGTCCGTAATCCCGAAAAAAATACTGTCATCGTGAAAATCTACTTCCACCGCCTCATGATCACAATTAAATTCGTAATCCCGGGTCCAGCCCACCGGAATCGCGCCCCGGTTTCCCGGGTTCAGCAGTTCCATTTTCCCGGAGGGCCCGTCACACATGAAGAATCCCGGATGCCCGGCACTGATGAACTGAAGCCGGTTGATGTTGAAATCGAACAGGGCTACCAGACAGGTCATGTAATTCCGGTCCTGCATGTCCACACAGAAAAAACCGTTCAGGCGATTCAGAATGTCATCGAGCCGAATATCATCGTCGGCCGTCATGATGATCGTCTTGACCAAAGCCTGAATAGCGCTCATGTAAAGCGCCGCCTGGATGCCGTGCCCCGCAATATCTCCCAGCAGCATGAAATAACGCCCGGAACTGATCCTGATAACCTCGAAAATATCCCCGCTCACCTTATAGGCGGAACGGTAAAGCAAGGACATTATCAAATCGCCCTCCAGCCGGATCCAGTCCGGCAGCAGCAGATGCTGCACCTCGGAGGCCAAATTGAGGTTTTCCTCCAAAATATTGTAATATTTCCGGGTCTGATTTTCGGAACGGTGGGTCTGGACGACGTTCCTCAGCAATTTGACCAGCTGAGACCGCTCGAAAGGCTTTTTCATGTAATAGGTGGCTTTATCCGCAGCGATTTTTTCAAGTAAATCATTGTCGGCGGTATTGACAATCGTGGTAAGGTAAATTATCGGCAGATAACGGTCATATTCCCGAATCCGGCGGCGCAGCGCAAAACCGTCCATGCCGGGCATTATTATAGCGGACAGCACCACCTCATAGTTGTTTCTTTTGATAAGTTCAATCGCCTTTTCGCCGGTATTGCAGCAATCGATATTAACGCCTTCATCTTTCAGGGTTTCTTCCAGCAGTAAAAGGCTGACCGCCTCATTGTCTACCGCTAAAAGTTTTATGTTTCGATCATGGAGTTCCAAATTAACTGCCCCTCACAATCAACAGCCCGGGCTATTACCGGCTGCTTGCCATTTGCTGCGGTATTATGTCTGCTTTCATTTAAAAGCCGCTACGGCTGAATCTACATCCTCAAAAATATCAAAAATCTTATACGCGCGAGTTATTTCAAAAACCATCTTGGTCTTATTTTGCAGACAGGCAATTTTCACGTCACCGTTGTTGTCGCTGGCGGCCTTCAGGCATGACACAATCCCCCCCAGACCGGTACTGTCCAGGTATTCCAGTGCTCCCAAATCGAAAACAAAACAATTTTCCCCCGGACAGAATTCCTTGAATTTTTTTTGCAGCAGATGAACGTTCACCGCATTAAGGCGTCCGGACAATTCAATAACGACCACATCATTTTTTTTATATGATTTGATTTTCATTACGAACAAACTCTTTATGTTTTTTATCAACAAATCGTTAAAAATAAACTATACTGTAAAATATTATAAAAAACAATAGCAAAACTAACATAAATTACATTTCCGCAGGTATTTCCCTGCCGGGAGAGATTCGATGACACCGCCAAAAGTCGGCATGCAATGTTTTTCGTCCAGCTCGCCCGCTCAACATCCGGAAAAAAAATACGCTCCGCTGATTTTTCCGGACATCGCTTTGCGAGAGCGGTACTGCTTAAGGCGCAACAACTTGCGCCATTACTTCCGCTCGTTGGAGACGAGCGGCCAGCGCTTTCGGCCGCTGGATCACCGACCAGAACAAGTTCTGGACTATGTCATTTTTTTTACTTTTGTCGGCCCCGTCAGATTCATCATCATTCCAATCCTTTTAAAATTATGTTAATATGTACTGGCATTTTTGTCAAGTACGGTTATTGTTTATAACCGAAACCCGAAACATAAGGGCAGTTTCTGATGAAGTCATTTTTTCATAATACCTTAGTTTGGTCATTGTTCCTCCTCGCGGTCACCCAGCTACGCCTGACGGCAGCTCCGGCGCCTTTCATTAACCGCGCCGAAGCAATGCAGGCCGCCGCCAAGGTTGACCGGAAGACTTATCCGGATGCCGACCAGGTGCTGGTACGGGACGTTCAGAAAATCACTTACCAATCCGACGGCACCGCCGTCGAGTTCGACGAATTCTACCAGAAGATTCTCACCGAAAAAGGTAAACGCGGGGCGAGTGTATTCAGCGAATTTTTCGACCGTTCTTACGGCACGGTCAAGGTCTGGGCTATCGAAATCATCAAGCCGTCCGGCGCCGGCGTGAAAATCGACGTTGCCGCCAATTCGAAAATAATGATTTATTCGGGACAAATGGGGGGCAATATCTATGATCCCAATCTGAAAACGCTGACGGTAGCGGTTCCCGGCGTTGAAATCGGGGATACCGTCCGTTATTTCGTGCAGCGTACCCTGCCGGTGCCGCGGATAAAAAATATCTGGACGGATATGTACGTGGTACAGAGCACTGCTCCGGTCGTAGATTACACTATCGAGATAAATGCTCCCTCCGGCCGTCCCCTTAAGAAATACCTGGTCAAAGATGCGGTAAAAGATTCCTGGACGTTCGCGAAAAAGGAAGCGGGTGACCGGATTATTTATAATTGGACCTTTCGCAACCTCCCCCGCATGTTCCCTGAACCCCGGATGCCGGCTCATCACCGCCATGCCGAACGGCTGCTGGTCAGCACGGCGGAATCCTGGGCGGAGATTTCCCAATGGTATGCTAAACTCTGTACCCCGCACCTGCTCAAGATAATTCCGGAAATGGAAGCGAAAGTAGCCGAACTGACGAAGAATCTCACCACTGACCGGCAGAAAATCGAGGCGATTTTCCGTTTTGTTTCGACCCAGGTTCGCTATCTTGGCCTCACCCTGGAAACCACTGCTCCCGGCTACGAACCCCATGACATCGATATCACCTTCAAAAACCGCTACGGCGTCTGCCGCGACAAGGCGGCCCTGCTGGCCGGGATGCTCCGCCTGGCCGGCATCAAAGCCTATCCCGTTCTGATCATGGCAGGCAGCAAAAAAGACGAAGAAGTTCCCGACAACCGGTTCAATCATGCCATTACCCTGGCCGTCACCAAAACCGGCGAAACCATACTGATGGACTCCACCAACGAAAGCACCCGCGAATTGTTGCCGGCCTACCTTTCCGGCAAAAGTTATCTGCCCGCCAAACCTGCCGGCAGTCCGCTGCTCACTTCACCGATTATTCCGGCGAGCACCAATCTGCTCCGGGCGGAAACCGCCGGAGAATTGCGGGAAGACGGCAGTCTGCAGGCAACCACCAGCCTTAAGTTCAGCGGCATCAACGACACCATCTACCGCAATGTCTTTTCACGCTGGAAACCGGAGCGCATTAAACAATTTTTCGCCGCCCGTCTGAAATCCATAATGCCGGGCGCCAAACTCACCGGCTTCAAAATCACTCCCGAAAATCCGCGCAATTTCAAAATCCCGCTTTCCCTGGAATTAAACTTTATCACTGACAGTCTTTTCATCCGGGGTAAAAATGCCATGCTGCTGCAACTGCCCTGGATCGGAGCTTCGTTCAGTGCCGTCAATTGGCTGCTGGGCGATCTGGGGCTGCAAAAACGCCTCTATCCCCTGCAATTGATGTCGACCTGCGGCGTCAGCGAGAATTTCTGCTGTAAAATTCCGCCGGGGCTGGCGATCGTCAAACTGCCCGAATATGAAAAAATCAGTTGGGACAAGCTCAGCTGGAAACGGGAAATCACCTGCCGGGACAAGCGGCTTGCCGGCAGTTCGGAATACCTCATCAACGCGATCGAATTCACGCCCGCAGAATACGCGGAACTGAAACGGGACATAAAAAAAATCGAATTTCAAAACCGGAAACTGATCGTTTTGCGGAAAGATTTCGCGGGAGTAAAGGAATTGCCGGACTTATTCCCGACTGCGCCGGCCGTAATCGTCAACCAGGAAAGCCGGATTGACGTCGAAAATCCATACCGCTTTACCGTCAGTTCCCGGATAAAAAAGAAAATTCTGAATTATGCCGGGGTCAAGGATAACTCGGAAATAAAAATCCATTATAACCCGAGCTGGCAAAAAGTAACCGTAAAAACGGTCGCCATTACCAATCCGGACGGCCGGAAACTGAAACCCAACCCAAGTGAAACCAATATCATGGATCAGGACTGGGTGAGCAGTGCGCCGCGTTATCCCGCCGGCAAGGTCATGGTGATCAGCCTGCCCGGCGTCCAGGTCGGCAGCCTGATCGAATACGAATTAGCCATCGAAAGCGCCGGCCAGCCGTTCGTCAATTCCATGGTTCTGTTCAGAAACTCCGATCCGATCATAAGCAAAGAAACCGTTTTGTGCTGTCCGGAGCGCCTGAAGTTGAAAATTTCCCCTCCCCCGGACTGTCTGAATGTCTCCACGACCCGGAAAGACGGAAAAATAATTCACACCTGGCAAAGTGCCAACTTAACTGCCATTCCCCCGGAAATCAACACTCCTCCGGCCTGGCTGTTTGCGCCGCTGGTGAATTTTTCCGGCGGCGACTGGCCGGCTTATTCCAGGGAGTTGAAAACACACCTGGAAAAAGCTGCCGCCAAGCAGCCCGCAGTCGAAGCTGTGGCGGCAAAACTGACCGCCGGCAAACCGCCGCTCGAAGCGATGAAAGCAATCCGCGATTACGTTGCCCGGGAAATCCGGGCGGCCGGACCCGGTTTGAGCGCCCTCCCCCTGACCTGCATCAGCCCTGCCGACCGCACTTTGCGCGACGCTTACGGCAATTCCGCCGACCGGGCGGTATTACTGGACGCAATGCTCAAGCAGGCCGGTTTCACGCCGGAGTTCATCGCCGTCGCCGGAATCCCGCCGGTGGCCCGAGCCCGGGCGGAACTTGAAGCCTATCCGGCCAATGATTTCAATGCGGTCCTGGTCCGGGTCGTCCATCAGGGAAAAAGCTATTATTTCAATGACACCGATCAATATGCCCCGCTCGGCAGCTGCGCCGCTGAAGGCCGGGTCGGGCTGGAATTGAACACCGCCAAACTGGAAATAATCCGGCCGCAGCCCGACCTGGTCAGCCGGCTTGAATTGGATTACAGCCTGAAGCTGATCGATGACGGCAGTACGCTGATTTCCTCCACCACCTTTTCTTACGGATCGGATTTCGGGCGTGAAAACCGTTTATTCAGCGAACTGTCCCCGGAAGAGCGCCGCCGTCATTTTCAGCAGGCGGTAGCCCGGCTGGCCCAATCCGCAGTACCCATAACCCCGTTCACTACCGAGTTCACGGCTTATCCGGGCAAGGTCCATTATGCCGTGAAGATTCCCGACTATGTGGTGAAAGACGGTAAATATCTGTATTTTACTTTGCCGGACAACTGCCTGGATGATCTGATCCGCACCGGCGCCGAAAAACGTGAAAACCCGTATTTCCAAAGCCGTTATCAGCGCCTCCGGGTAAAATATTCCGTCGAACTGCCGGGCAATTGCAAACAGGTGGTGCTTCAGCCTGAAGACAGGTTGTTCAAATATCCGCAGGACGGCGGCAGCATCAGGATTACCGCGCGCCAAAGCGCGCCGCGCCGCCTGGAAATCACTTACAATATCGATCTGAAACCGCGTATCGTGCCGGCTGAGGAATACGGTTTTCTGGTCAATATGCAGACGGCTTTAAGTCAGCCGGCATTGCGGACCATCATGCTCGTTATTGAATAACCAGAAGGAACTTATTATGTTTGGTTTTTATCGTTTCGCGGCGGTTTCGCCTGAAATCAGAGTTGCAGACGTAGCTTTCAATACGGCTGAAATAATCAAAAACGCTCATACCTGCATGGAAAACGAAGTCTCAGCAGTCGTGTTTCCTGAAATGGCGGTAACCGGATACAGTTGCCGGGATTTGTTTTTCCAGTCGGTCCTGCTGCAGGATGCCCTGGAGGCAGTAAAAAAAATTGCGGCGGCGTTTTCCCGGAGTTCAATGATCATTATCGTCGGTGCGCCGTTTTGGTGGGAGAACGCGCTGTTCAACTGCGCTTTTGTTTTGCAGTCGGGGCGCATCCGCGGGATCGTCCCCAAAATCAACAACCCCAATTACCGGGAATTCTACGACAAACGCTATTTTAAATCCGGCAGTATTGTTCCTCCCGATACGATTTGCCTGAATTCAGTGCCCTTCGGAACGGATTTTATTTTCAGTTGCGATCAGGATTTCTCGTTCGGCATCGAAATCTGCGAAGACTTATGGTGCGCCATTCCGCCGAGTTCATACCAGGCGCTCGCCGGAGCGACGGCAATATTCAATCCCTCGGCCAGCAATGCGCTGGTGACCAAATCCCAGTACCGGCGCGACTTGGTCCGGCAGCAGAGCGCCCGTTGTCTGGCGGCCTATGTCTATACTTCTTCCGGAGTACATGAATCGACTACCGACCTGGTTTTTGACGGGCATTCGATCATCGCTCAGAACGGCCGGCTGGTGGCGGAAAACGGCCGTTTTCATCAGAAAAGCAGCATCACTTACGCCGACGTCGATTTGGCCGGCCTGCGCGGCATCCGGCTGGCTGAAAGTTCCCTGGGTGATGCGAAACCCGAAAAGTGTTTCACCCGGATTTCCCTGACCACAGTCTTTCCTTCGCCGCGGGTGGAGTACGCTCATATTGACCTGGATCCTTTTGTCCCCGCCAATCCGGCCGAACGCGCTGCGCATTGCGAGGAAATTTTCCATATCCAGACCGCGGCCCTCGCCAGGCGCCTCGAACATGTCGAGGCGGAAAAACTGGTCATCGGCACCTCCGGCGGGCTGGATTCCACTCTGGCCCTGCTGGTCTGCGCCGAAACAATGAAATTACTGAACCGCCCGATGTATGATATTATGGCGGTAACCATGCCCGGTTTCGGCACCACCGACCGCACCTACAACAACGCGGTGGAAATGATCAAGCTCATCGGCGCGGAATTCCAGGAAATAAACATCACGGATGCCTGCCTGCTGCATTTCAAGGACATCGATCACGATCCCGAAGTCCACGACATCACTTATGAAAACGTCCAGGCGCGCGAGCGCACCCAACTGCTGATGGATATCGCCAACCGCGAACGCGGCCTGCTGGTAGGCACCGGTGATCTGTCGGAAATCGCCTTGGGCTGGTCGACTTATAACGGTGACCATATGTCAATGTACGCCATTAACTGCAGCATCCCCAAAACCCTGGTGCGCTATCTCATCAACTGGGTGGCGGAAAATTCCGAAGCCAAGTTGCGCAGTATACTGGAAGATATTATCAATACCCCGGTCAGCCCGGAATTGCTGCCCAATAAACGCACCGGTAAAATCAATCAGAAAACCGAAGATATTCTGGGACCTTATCAACTGCATGATTTCTTCCTCTATCACCTGATCAAATACGGCGCGGAACCGGAAAAAATCTATTATCTGGCCACGCTCGCGTTTGAAAAGGTCTACAATAATACTCAAATTCTGGAAACCTTGAAAATTTTCATAAAACGGTTTTTCCAGCAGCAGTTCAAACGCAACTGCATCCCCGACGGCCCGAAAGTCGGAACCATCTGCCTTTCCCCGCGCGGCGACTGGCGGATGCCGTCCGACGCCAACGCCGAAAGTTGGCTGGAACGGCTCGAAAACCTCTCCCTGTAAACTGCGGAAGAATTCAGATATAATAACTTTTCAGGGGGGGGAAACCGTTGAATTCAACCGAACTGTAACTGGCGGTATAAGCCCCGCACGACAACCAGTACAGCAGGTCGCCCGAGGCCAGGTTCAGGGGCAGTTCGTAGAGATAATTTTCATAAATGGTGTCGACGCTGTCGCAGGTCGGCCCGGCCAGAATGGCTTTTTCCCGGATGCCGTTTTTCTCGGTGTAAATCGGATATTTGATGGATTCCTCGAGGGTTTCCATGAGGCCGTTGAACTTGCCGATATCGGTAAATATCCAGCGCTCCATGGCGGTTCTGGATTTACGGGAAATCAGGATGATTTCACTGACAATCACCCCGGCATCGGCGACCAGCGACCGACCGGGCTCGATGATGATCTCCGGCATTTCATCGCCGAAATCCTCCTGCAGGAAACGGGTTATTTCACTGGCATAAACTTCCAGAGAATTGGTTTTTTCAATATAATTGGCGGGAAAACCGCCGCCCATATTGATACATTTGATGGTTATGCCTTCCTCGTTCAGGCTGTCGTAAAGATACCGCGTCTTGGCAATAGCGGCGTCCCAGGCGGAAATATCCCGCTGCTGTGAACCGACGTGAAAAGATACCCCGTAGGGCTCGAGTCCCAGCTTTTTCGCCAGTACCAGCAAATCCAGCGCCATATCCGGCTGACAGCCGAATTTGCGGGATAACGGCCAGTCCGCGGTAAGTACGCCTTCCGCCAGAATCCGCACCAGCACTTTCGAACCGGGAGCAACCAGGGCGATATTGCGCAAATCCATCTCGCTGTCGGTAGCAAACAGCCGGACACCGGCATTGTAGAATTCTTCAATATCGGCGGTTTTCTTGATGGTATTGCCGTAACTGAGGTTTTCCGGCCGGATATTGAGACTGAGCAACTTCCGCAGTTCGTAAACGGAAGCCACGTCAAAACACGCGCCGAGTTCGTCCAGCATGGTTATTATTTCAGCGGCCGGATTGGCCTTGACGGCGTAATAGATTTTAGCATAGGGGAGATTTTTTTTCAATTCCTCGAATTTATTTTTGATGACGTCCAGAAGAACCACCAGGAACGGAGTATCTTTTCCATGGGCGAATTCGGTTATTTTACGCCACTCCTCCTCCGTATAAAAATCATTTATATCGATTTTCATCCCATTCTCCCAAGTTTAAACCGGTAAATATATAAAATAAACCCAGGATACCCCTGGAACAATAGGGGATAATTATAGCCGTCATTTGGATTATGTAAATAGCAAAAGCGAAAAATAAAGGATTTTTTATTTTCCGGTGCGATCATGATTTTCGCCGATCCCGTTTTGCTTGTATTATAAAAGCCTGCGATTATATTTATTTCATTAACCCATATAAGAGGATAAGCCATGAAAACATTGCTCTGGATCATTATTATTGCCGCGTTGATTTTCGGGGGAATTAAGCTTTACCGGCATTATTCCGCCAAACCGGAGGAAACTAAAACCGGGAATGCAACCCAGCCCCCGAAACCGGAACCGACCACTGCCGCCAAACCCAATTCGGAAAAAGGCATTGAGAACTGGCGGCCGGTAAAACGCGTTTTAAATCTCTCCGATCAGCATAACAAAGATTTGGAAAACAACTTGAAATAAGGGTAAAAATGAACCGGCTACTGTTTACGCCCGGTAACCATCGCAAAATAATCAGGAAAAGGTTCGGTTCCCGCTTCCCGGCAGATTGTTTCACTGATTTCCGGCGGAAAAGGCAAGTTTGCCGTTTCCCGGTAATATTTCCGGATAAGCCGGCGATTCTTTTGCACGAAGCAGTTCCGCCGGGGATTGCCCATAGCGGCATTCATCCGCCGCCAAATCTCCGTCAGCGGCTGTTCCGTTGCCCGGCCGAAACTCAAAGGCGTGAAGTCACAGGGACACACCTCAGCGTTATGATCAATGAACAGATGTTGAGTCCCGCCGCCGCAACCGAAATATTCCGGACTTTCGATCTGGTTGAAAGCACATATTTTCGGTAATTTTCCCCGCCGATTGACTTCCGTATGAAATTTGCGCAACACCGCAAGATGTTCCGGGGTCAGCAACTCGTCATCACTCGCGTCAATAAGACGGCCGCACGGCATGGGTTCAACTAACCGGAACTCGTGAACGCCGATTTTACGGGCGGCCTTATAAACCTGCTCATATTCCCGGCTTTCCACGCAACTGCGCCGCGCCACACTGCCGATCATCGTATAAAATCCGGTCTTCACGGACAGTTCCAGCGCCTGGAGCGCAACCGGCAGAGCCTCGGAACTGTTGCGCGACCGGGAATTCCGCTCAGCGTCGAAAGAGTCCGCACTGACACAAAACGCCCACAGCCCCGCCTTCTTTAAAGCGTGAGCCGATTCCGGCGTAAACCCCGCGCCCGAACTGAAAACTATCACCTCAGCGCCGCCGTCAACCGCAGCTTCAACCAGTTCCGGCAGATCGTCGCGCCACAGCGGTTCACCGCCGGTAAAACCGATTATGCTGCTGCCTAACTTATGCAATTGACTGATAATCTTCAGCCAGGCCGCCGCAGACAACTCGCCTGCGGGACGTCCCCCGATGCTGCAATGCGGACAAGCGAAAGGACAGCGCGCGGTCAGCGCCAGATATGCCGAAACCGGACTCAGACGCCGCCCGGAAAGCAGATTTTCGAACATCCGTTCATACGCCCGCCCCGGAAACGGAGGCAGAAATGAATTCAAAACCCACTTTCCGTTATGCCGGGTCGGCATTTCCCCGGCCAGCCATTCCCGCAGGAAACCGAGGCGTTTCAACCGGCTGCCGCCCTTAGCGAAAACTTCAGGCAGCCGGTTAATACCGCGCTGGCGCAATTCCCGCACCGCTTTTGACGGGGGACCGGTTATCCGCCTATTGGCGATGATCCGCAATAATTTCAACAGTTGAAAATTCATTTATTTTTTACGAAAACCCCCATAAAATAATGATGTGCCAGCGGCTCGCCGGATTCATTCAGCGCCCGGTTGAAATATGCCGCCAGTTCCGGATCGTCCCGCAGCGGCAGCACTTGGTCAAAACCGGCCAGTACGCTGGTCTGCAACAGCCATTCCAAAGTGATGATGCCGCCGGCCGGCTGAATCGGCACGGTTCCGTCCTCCCGCATCCGGACGGTAAAACCGTTCGCGGTGAGCAGCTTAGACAACTGCTTCGAAGCGACCGGAAATTCCGGTTTTAAGGCCAGTTTCACCCGGCCGGGAAATTTATTCATACATTTACGGAAAGCGTAAAATACCGGCGCCAGCGTGTCGCGGTAATTTACCACGAAAGCCCAACTGCCGCCCGGTTTCAACACCCGGGCGGCTTCGGCAATCACCCGGGCCGGATTGGAATAACCTATCGCCCAGCCGGAAAAGATCAGCGCGGCTGATCTATCGGCCCGGCTCGATAAAAACTCCAGTAAATCCGCCTCCACCAGTTCCGGGCGGGAACACTTTGCTCCGGCAACCCGGAGCATTTCGGGAGAAATATCCACCCCGATTACCGGATTGCCCGGGTATTCTGCTTCCAGGTACGCCGTTGAAAAACCGGTCCCGCAGCCCAAATCCAGAATATCCCCCTCCCCCGCCGGCGGCAGACTGCCTAAAAGTTTTTCCGTTACCGGGCGCAACCGGCAAAGCCATTGGTCGTCATAAGTTGCCGCGGCTTTATCATAACCGGCCCCGTAATCCCGCCCGGAAAGCCAGCGCTTCGCGCCCGCCAGTTTCAACAGGCGGCAATTGAGATAAAAACACCTGAAATAACTCGCGATAGTGCATTTTCTGATATAAAAAAACCAGACCGGCGGCGTTTCGGAAAACTTTGCTTTTTCATCGATTTCAGCCATTTTAATATTCCTTAAATTATAAAGAACTACGGAAAATCTCTCGGTTATTTTTTACTTTTCATCGCCTTTTCCAGCATTTCAACAGCATCAGTGTTTTTCAGATTTCTGTTTTTCCTGGCGTAATCCAAAGCGGTCTTTCCTTGCCTGTCCTTTATGGCGACGTCGGCTCCCGCATCTATCAGGATTTTAATTATCTCACCATTTTTTCCATCGGCGGCAGCATACATCAACGCGGTATCTCCTTTTTTACTCTTCGCGTTAACGTCAGCGCCTGCTTTCAACAACACTTTCACGACTTCAGGATTTTCATTTATAAAAACCGCATAAAAAAACGGCGTCATGCCGGAAAAAGCTTCCTTTTCGTTGACATCCAACCCCGCATTTACCAATGCTTTTATCATTTCGGGATTTTTTCCGCATACTACCGCAAGAGAAAGGTAGCTTTTTCTTCTTCCTTCCGGTTTCAGGTTCAAGCCCGCTTTCAACAACATATTGAGGAATTCCGGACTTTCGGTAAATTTGACTGCCAACAAAGTATGGCGGTTATCTTTTACGTTGACATCAGCTCCCGTATCGAGAAGAGTTTTAATTACCTCGGGATTCTTATTGAACCGCAAAGCATACATCAAAGGGGTAGTTCCTTTTTCATTTTTTGCATTGATGTCAGCCCCCGCTTTCAGCAATGCTTTTATCACTTCCGGATTTTTATTTGACGTGGCTGCATAATGCAAAGCGGTTTTGCCCCAGTTGTCTCTTAGATTGACTTTTGTGCCGGCCTTAAGCAAAATTTCCGCTGCCTTTACATTTTCATTATGGGCGGCGGCATGCATAAGAAAAGTCATCCCTTCACCATCCCTGGCATCATTGATATCACCCTTAAAACGCCTTGCGCATCTCACCAGATTTTCCACATCTTTAAAAGGGCCGTAACCGGCTGCAACAAAAACAAGATCATCTATTGTCATGGGGTTTCTTTTTTCAGGGGCATTTTTTGCTCTTTCTGCCTCGGTAGAAAAACTCAGTAATACAGCACTCAATACAATCACTCCCGCATATAAGTTTTTCATCTTAACTTTATCACTCCTTTTTTAAAGTAAAAATTCAGCCTTAAAAAATTGCTTATTATGAAAAAATTATGACTTTTTTTCTGTCGCGCTCTATGACAGCAGGTATAATCGCCAGCCGCTTCATAGACGAACAACCCTAGATCGGGCCGCAAGCCGCGGCAATAAATACCAAAGCAATTGCGACGCAGACTGTCAAGACATTCATTATGATCGTCTTTTTCATACTAACCTCCCGTTTTTTCGGTTAATCCAATATCAATTACAGGTACATGTTCGATGCAGGCCAGCAGCATTTGTTCCGCCTGAGCGGCAATTACCTGAAAAACCGCCGGACCGTCTTTGGCAAAATAGTAAACAACTCCGGCCAGCATGCTCCAGGCGGTTTCCGCAGTAATGATCACCTGTTCTTCATTAAGATCAGGTCGCATGCTTCGGACCGTCTCCGCAATCAATTCAAGACCAGCGGCCTTACAGGCCCGGAGTCGCTGATAGATGTCGCTTCCATGGTCAAACACATCGAGGACGCCGCGTCTTTCGCTTTGAACCATAAAAAACACCAAGTTGAAATTTTCAGGGTACGCCAGCGCAAAATCAAAAAAGGCACGCACCATCATGACTCCGCGCTGCCGCCCCGGGCTGCCGGCCACGGCTGCATTAAGTTTGCTGATCAGCAGATCATAGCTTTCAAGCAGCAAGGCGGCAAAAATATGGGTTTTATCAGGAAAATAAAGATAAATAGTGCCCGGAGCAAGCTCACATAACGCGGCTATCTGGCGAATAGTAGTGCCGCTGAACCCTTGTTGCCTAAATACTGTCCTGGCCGCAGTCAGAATGTTCTGCCGGCGGCATTCCTTTTCCCGTCGTCGTCTGGCCGATATACCCATAATCACTCGTCACTGCTTTCGGGTTTAATAATGAACATTGTTCATTATATATACATTGTTCATTAAATGCAAGAGCAATGCCTGAAAAAACTTTAATTTTCGTGTATTTCGTGTGTTTCGCGGTTAAAAAAACGTCACTCGTCCGCATCGGTCAGGGGATGAAGGTCTTCTATCCGGACGCGTTCCGCTTTTATTTTGACCCCGGGTTCCGGACTGTAGATAATGTAACCCTGGTTTTTTTCTAAAAGCAGAACCAGCTTTCGGGGTTCATCTTTGAGCTTAAGCACCGAGTTGGCAATCCACACGTTGATTGGTTTGGGACGGGTTATCTGGGCTTTGCGTACCGTGACTGCGAACGTTTCGGTAGGCGGCAGCATGCGTTTATGGGCCAGCATAATGCGGTATTTCCCGGCCGGAAGATTCCGGATCCGGATCACTTTCGATAAATCTTTGCTTTCCCCGGCAACAGTTTCGCCATGTTTCTTGCCGTTGATATATACCGTTACTCCCGGAGGATTTACGCTCAGGTCGATCCCGCCGGTATTGCGCGTCAAGGTGAATTCAACTGTATTGACCCGTCCGGGGGTAATATGCACCTCCCGGCCGATGCCGTCAAAACCGTCCTTCGCCACTCTTACGTTATACTTGCCCGCCGGCAGATCGGCCACGGTCAACGGGGTTTTACCGTAACTCTTCCCGTCAATATATACCAGCGCCCCGTCCGGAGAACTGATAAACTTGAACGTGCCGGGGAGCCGCACCAAAGTAAGGGTTTTAGTCGTCGTTTTATCCCGGACTATGTCCACTGAGGTCTTTACGTCGGCAAAACCGGTCCGGGTAACTTTCACTTCATGCCGTCCTTCCTGCAACTCCGTACTATATGGCGTAAAACCGGAAGCCGCATCATCAATATATACCCGGGCATGATCCGGTTCCGTATTCAAAACCAGTTGGCCGATATTGGATTCCAAAAGAATGCTGATTTTTTTGGGGCGGGCGTCGGTGATTTCCCATTTCACGGTACGGGGCGACCGGTTGAGATGTTCAATTTGAGCGGAATATTCCCCCGCCCCCAAATCCGTAAGCACCAGAGGGGTAACCCCCTGTACCTTGCCGTTCATCACCACCCTGGCCCCTGCCGGTTTACTGACGACCAGAACCGCACTCTTCAGCGGCGCCAGTTTCAACTTAAGAACGGCTTTCCGGCCAAGCCCGACGTTAACGTAACTCCAGACCGGCTGAAAATTTTCCTTACTCATTTTAATGAGATAAGCGCCCGGCTTAAGTTTTAAATTGACCGGAGTCGGTTTTTTGAGTTTTATTCTGGAATTCACCAGCACTTCCGCTCCCTGCGGAACGGAATCCAGTTCCAGTTGCCCTTTCGTCTCCGGCGTACTTTCGGGCGCACAAGCCGTAACCAGCAGCATCCCGAGACTTATCATCATTAACCAACGGCAGTTCATCATTTCTTCCTCTCCCGGGCGGCTTCCGAAAGCCGGTTTATCCGCAACCGGGCCCACTTATAGGCCTTTGAGCCTTCCGGAGCCAGCAGAATCATCTCATTCAATACTTCCACCGCCTCTTTGAGTTTATCCAAACGCTCCAGGCGTTCCACTTCATAAAGCAATTCCGTCCAGCGTTTTTTCCGCAACGCTTCGACTTCCGCATACCGTTTCCGGGCAATTTTCCAAATCTCCGGTTTAGGCGAAAACTGGTCGAGATAATCAATCGTCAGTTTATACCGGCGTTCCGCCTCCAATAAATTGGCGGAATTGGCATTGCGGTTGGCGTAATACTCCTCGGCCCGCACAAAACTCGCCTTGGCGCGCTTTTGGAGTTCCTCCGGGGTCATGGCGAAAGTCAGCAGATCGTAACCGTCGGCAAAATCCTCAATCGCTCCTTCAATATCCTCAAAGGAGGTCGGAGCGGAATTATTCCGGATAACGATCGAGTTATAACGGTTATTGAGCGCAATCGCCAGTTTTCTGGTCGTATCGAGGTTGTTGACCGCCGATCCGAACGACACCGGCGGCAAGGTCATAAAACCGGTGTTTTCAACCGCCGTCCGCAAGGATTTAAGAAACTCCGGTTTGACCTCCTCGATAACTTTATTGTAATGCCGGTCGGACTTCAAATCGTCAATGGCAAAGGTGGCGGTATGGTTTTCTATCAGCAGGGAAAACCGGAAAACATTGTCTTTAGCGACCACTTCCTTGACGTAATCCAATACCAGGGGGATTTCTTTTTCCGCCGTAACCGTAATCCCGACCGTTTTTTTGCCGTCCCGCCGGGAACTCAGAAACCAGAAGACAAATCCCGCCACCCCCACCAGCAGCACCAGGTAAAACAGAATATTGAACAGTTGTTTTCCGGCCGGCAGAGCGGAAGTTTTCCGCCCGGTCTTTACCGTTTTCCGGGATGCGCCGAAAATATCGGCGGCGCCTTCCGACAAGTCTTTGACCGTAATCACCGGTATGGTTTTCGCTCCGGAATCAGTCTCGGCGGCGGCAGACGATTTTTTCCCGGTTTCACCCGCCACCGGTTCGGGCGGTGACGCTGAAACCGGCGGCGCGGTTTTCTTCGGCAGCGGTTCAAAAACGATCTTCTTTACGGCCGGCTGAGTTCCGGCTTGTTCAGACTTTTCCGCCGGCGCGGAATCAACTACCGGAATAACGGCAGCCGGAGAGGCATTTCCGGAAACCGCCTTCAGTTCCGTTATCCGGAAATTCTGATCGCCCAGGGTGATGGTGTCGCCTTCAGCCAACAGTTTTTCACCTTCAACCGGAATTTTGTTGACTTTGCTGCCGTTGGTGCTTCCCAGGTCTTTGATGAGCCAGTCTCCGGCCGAGTCAGTGGTCAGTTTGGCATGGTAACGCGATACGCCCGCGGTTTCGATGACGACATCGTTGTCGGTCTCCCGCCCGATGGAGATTTCCCGGCCGGACAATTCCAACCGTTCACCGCTGCGCGAACCATTCAGAAAATACAGTTTCATTTTCGACTCTCTTTAAAGGGAACTATCGACTCCATTTCCCGTACCAGCCGTTTGTCGTCCGGTTTGGCCGCCAGTTCCGCTACGCTTTCTTCGGCAACGTTGATCACATGGCCGACTTCGGTGCCGCTGTAGTCAATTAGCCCCGCCGGCAATTCAATGGTAGTAACGGCTTTCGCACACCGGACCCAGGGCAGCCAGCGCACCAGTCCCCGGCGCAAACCGACCACTTTGCGGTCGGCGTCAAGGAAAATAACATCAATGTTCTGCCCCATGAACAAGGTATGAATATTATTGCAACGCTCGAACACCATCGCGTCGAAACCGGATTCATAAAATCTCCGGCCGATCATTCCCTGCAGCCGGGCGCCGAAACTCACCGCAAAAAACGGTTTTCGCGCAATATACTTTTTATTGGTCAGGTTTACAATCATGCTTAATCCCGAAATACGGCAATCCCATCAAAACAGCAAGGTCTTAAACGCCTGCAGCACAATCGGCATCACCAGAATAATCACTACCGCAGGGAAAATGAACAGCGCCAGCGGCAGCACGATCTTCACCGGGGCCTCGCCCGCCTGCTTTTCCGCGCGGGAAAAACGTTTATTGCGCAGCATGTCGCCCTGGATCATCAGCAGTTCGCCGATACTGACCCCCAGTTCCTCCGCCTGAATAATGGCGCTGAGCACCGTGGACAAATCCGGCTGTCCCACCCGCACCGACAGTTCCCGCAACGCCTGCGAGCGTTTTTTACCCAGTTTGATTTCGTGGAAAGTGCGGCTCAGTTCCTCGTTCAGGGCATCCATTTTCCGGCGTTTGATGATGTCGCGCAGCGCCGCCAGGAAATCCTTGCCGGCCTGAACCGACAACGTCAACAAGTCCAGTACATTAGGCAGCGCCCGGAGGATCTCCTCATGCCGGGACTGAATCACCTTGCGCAGCCAGACCGCCGGATAGATCACCAATATAACCAGCAGGATCACCCCGACTGCAAGCCGCTGCTGAATCAGGCCCAGCACCAGGGCAATTGCGCCGTAAACCCCGAGAATAATCCGCAGGGCAATAAAGTCGACCCCGGTAATCGTATCGGAATACCCCGCCATCGACAATTGCCGTTCAGTCTGCTCACCCCAGGACTTGAAGCTCGGATGCCGGGCGATGAACCGGACATTCCCGGCAAAAGGCAGCGCCAGAAGGAAAATCAGCGGCAGCCGCCGGCGCATTTCATAATCCAGCTTTTTTTCGACGGTAATCCGGCGGGAGAGGTTCAGGAAAAGCAGCAGGAAAAAACCGGCGGAAAGACCCGCGCAAACCGCCGGAATCAGCGTCCAACTGAAAATTTCCATAACCCGCCTCCTTACACTCTGATCGAGGTTATTTTCCGAATCATCAGGAAACCGGCGATCACCAGAATAATGGCGACCGCACAACTTACGATCCCGATCACCGAGCGGAAAAAGGCCGCCATGGCGTCCGGCACGATATACGACATCAGAAACATCAGCGCAAACGGCATGATGCCGATGACGACCGCCTGCATCCGCCCCTGCGCCGTCAGCGCGCTTATCTTGCGGTAAATGCGGAGGCGTTCGCGGATAACCGCCGCCAGCCGTTCCAGGACGGAAGTCAATTCTCCTCCGGTCTGGCGCGCCGTGATGATCGCCACCGCCACCAGTTCAAAATCCTCGCTTTCAATGCGCTTGCACATATTTTCCAGGGCATTTTCCAAAGACACCCCCAAATGCAGTTCCTGAATCAGCAGCCGGAATTCGATGGAAATCGGCGGCCGGTTCTCTTCCGCCACGGCCTCCAGCGCCTGATTGATGCTGAATCCGGCCTTCAGCGAACTGCTGATTGCGCCCAGAACGTCCTCAAGCTGTTCATTGAATTTGCCCAGCCGCCGAATCCGGAGGTAACGCAGGATCAGCCGCGGCACGGGAAAACTTGCCACCGCCACGATAACACCGAGGGCAACCGCCTTCGCCCAGGAAAAACCGCTGCTCGCGGCGCCGAAAACAACCACCGTCATAAAACTGCAGAAGGCGCTGATCGCCAGACTCAAATCGAAAATCCGGCCGGCGGGCATCTGCAGCAGCACGTCGTCCAGTTCCACCGCCGCCTCTTTCAAATAACGCTCCTTGTAACGGGTGGAAATATAAATGAACGAGTCAATTATCACCAGCGTCGCCAGCGTCACCGCGATCAGAACGCAGACGCTCGGCACCCAGGTTCCGGTCATAATACTCAAACTCCACCTCCCGGTCCGTCACTGCTGAACATGGCAATATCCAACCCAATCTTGGCCCGCCTGATCTCATCCATAAAAGTCGGTATATTATTAGCGGGTTCAAAACTGCCGATGATCCGTTCATTAGCGTCCCAGCCTTTATGGTTAAAAACGAAAATATCCTGAAGCGTGATAATATCGCCTTCCATTTTGGTGATTTCGCTGATGTTGGTAACCTTGCGCGAACCGTCGCGTTCCCGGTTCACCTGAACAATAACGTCGATCGCGGAAGCCACCTGTTCGCGGATCGCCCGCAAGGGCAGATCGAACCCGGCCATCAGCACCAGCGTTTCCAGCCGGGACAGAGCATCGCGCGGACTGTTGGCGTGAATCGTGGTCAGAGAACCGTCATGCCCGGTATTCATCGCCTGAAGCATGTCCAGCGCTTCCCCGCCGCGGCACTCACCGACGACGATCCGGTCGGGACGCATCCGCAACGCGTTGCGCACCAGATCGCGAATAGCTATTTCACCTTTCCCCTCAATATTCGGCGGCCGGGCTTCCAGCCGGACAATATTTTCCTGATGCAACTGGAGTTCGGCCGCGTCTTCGATGGTAACGATGCGTTCCCGGTTCGGGAGATAATTGCTCAGGACGTTCAGCAGCGTAGTCTTACCGGAACCGGTACCGCCGGAAATAATGATGTTTTTCCGCACCATCACGCAGGCGCGCAGAAATTCGGCCATGTCCGGCGTGAGCGTCCCGAAACCGATGATGTCGTCAATACAGAACGGAGTCCTGGAAAATTTACGGATGGTAAGCGACGGGCCGTTCAGGGACAACGGCGGAATAATGGCGTTGACCCGGGAACCGTCCGCGAGCCGGGCATCCACCATCGGAGAACTTTCGTCAATCCGCCGTCCGAGCGGCGCCACGATCCGCTCAATGGCCGCCAGCACCTGATTATCGTCGGCAAAGGCCGTATCCGTGCGGTATAAAGTCCCTTTGCATTCGACATAAACCTCGCTGGCGTTGTTGACCATGATTTCAGTGATCTCGTCGAGCGCAGTCAGATATTCCAATGGTCCCAGACCGATGGCTTCCTGAACCAGTTCGCGCTCAATGGTACTGACCTTGACCTCATCCGGCAACGGAATGGACAATTCCGAGAGGATTTCCTTGATCGTTTCTTTGGCGCGCTCGCCGAGTTCCTCCTCCGAAGCGCCGGAAAGCGCCAGTTTCTTGAGGTTGAGACGCTTGAGCAATTCGGCGTGGGCGCGTCTTTTTATTTCCTGTACCAGCGGGCGGACACTTTGAGGAACGCCGGATATTTCCAGCAGCGGAATTTTTTCCTTGCCGGCAGCCGGGGATTTGACGGCTTTCAACTGCCGGGAAAGCGAAGCCAGTTTCCGCTTATCCTGATCGGACTGAGGCTTCGGCGGCTGACTTTCAGCCGGTTCCTCGTATTCCGGGCCTTTCACTTCTATTGCTATTTCTCCGATGGTGATTACTGAATTAATGTCCGCCGGATATTCCTCCTGCGGAGCAATCAGCTGCCCGTCAAGGTAAGTGCCGTTGCGGCTGTCCAGGTCGATGACCGCCAGGCGGTTGTCCCGGACATTGAACTGAGCATGATGGCCGGAAATGCCGGGAAGGTCGAACTGGATGTGGCAGTCGGACTCGGAACCGACAATATAAGCCCCCGGAACCAACTTGCCCAAGGCATCGTCCTGTCCCGGCTGCCTGATGATAATTTCAAACATTTTCGCCTCGAAAAATATTTTAAACCGTGAAAGCCATCAGTAATTTTTGGAGCTGCGCCGGCGCGCCTGTTCTTCAAGATATTTTTTCAGGGACCGGAAATAGACCGATTTCAAATCGGTGACAATTGCCGAGTCCTCATTATTTCTCAGGCTCAGCGAAAGCCGCCCTTTCTGGGAGGCAAATTCGACAATTTCCACATCGCCGGGAGAAAGTTCCAGGGTGACGCTGCTGTAGCTCCGGCGGGACGGCCCCTGATCGCCGATATTCCGTCCCCAATGGCTGCCGGTCGCAATGATCCGGACGTTCTGCAGAATGGTCAGGGTAATGGTGTCCCAGTCCTTTTCGCCGCGCATTTCCGGAAAACGAAAGGTGCCGAGGACATCCACCCGGTCGTCAGGGCGAATCAGATAATTCAGCGAAGAAATAGAATCGACGGCAATGGCTTTGGCGCGCATCCCGGGCGCGATGCTGGCATTGATCCCGAATACCCGGCGGGAAGCGGCTTTCAGGTCGTCATATTGCAGAATGCTGTCCTTGGCCAAGTAACTGTCGAGTTCCCGGCCGAGGATCTGAGCGCGGTTTTTCCAGGGAATCGCCCGGGAAAAAATCGCGCCGCTTTTAATACTGGTTTCAACATAGGGCGCCAGGTCCTCTTCCGTAAGTTTTTCTCCGGCGTTTTTATTGACCGTCAGCCGGATAAGTTTCGAGGTAACCGCCTGGCCGCGGATTTTTTCCTTTTCCTGCTGAAGCTGCTGATAGGTAAGCACAAAGGCGACAATCCCGAAAAAGACCGCCACCAGTAAAAGCAGTTTTTGTTTCATACCGTCTTCTCCTGTGAACCGGAAATTGAGCTTTATCGTACCGCCATATCCATAAAATACCCTCAATATAGAAAATGTCCAGCCGGTTAAGCGGGTTTTTTATCAAACCAGGCGCGGGCCGCGGCGGGACAGCGGATTTTACCGCGGGGTTTGCTTATTTTTCGTCGAGAATCCGGCGGACCTCGGTCGCCATCACGGAAATGCGGTGGGGTTTGGGCAGGAATCCTTTCGCCCCCTGCGTCAGCAGGTCATTGACTTCCTCCTCGGAAACATAACCGCTGGAAAGCAGAATCTTGGCGTCAGGATCGATGGCCTTAATTTTATAGAAAGTCTGATGGCCGCCCAGTTTCGGCATAACCATATCCAGCAGCACCAGATCGATTTCATGGGGATTTTCCCGGTAAATCTCGACCGCGTCCAGTCCGTTTTCCGCCAGCAGCACCGAATAACCGAGCCGCTGGAGGGCTTCGATAAGAAAATCCCAGATAGTCTCATGATCATCAACTATCAAAATCGTTTCCTTCCCGCCGGGAAGCGTTTTAAAATCATCCGTCATCTGAAAAAGACCTTTAGTTTAGCTTGGTTTAAGTATATCTTAAAAAGCTTAAAATTGCAAGCCGGTTCAGTCATCTCACCGGCCTTTCGAGCCGATATGGTAACTTTCCAGTAAAACCTTCTGATCTCTCAGCTGATTTTTCAACTGCTGATTTTCAATATGCAGCAGATAATACCGCAATTGCCACAAGAGCAGTTCCTGACGCATAGTCGGACGTTTAATCTTCTCCAGCGGTCTGAGCAGTTCATCCGCCTGTTTTTTCAGGTCAGGCAGCAAATATTCCGACGATCTGTAGCGGAGGGCGAAAATCTGCATTCTCGTTTCATAGACACTGGTCATATGCGGCTCGCCGGCAGACTCGTTCACAAACAGGAAAATCAGGAGAATAACGATCGGAATCGGGAATACGGTCAGCAGCACCCAGAACAAAATATCCCGGCGTCCCTTCAGTTTTTTCACCTGTTTCTGGGTGGACATGATATTCTTGTAGGACTTTTTCTGCAAGCCGTAATTCAGATGGCGGATGGAAACGGTATGGACTTCCGGAATCAGAGACGAGTCCGGGGCCGTCGTATGGCGCAGATTCCACAACGCTTTCAGAAGGGCTTCATAATGCGGGAAGCGGTCCTCCGGCAGCTTTTCCATCATTTTTTTGACCAGGCTGGAGACTTTCAGACTGACGCCGAGGTTCAACCGGCAAAGCGGCAGCGGTTCCTCGTTGAAATGCTGGCCGGCTATTTCCTGAAAGGACTCCCCGGTAAACGGCAGTTGGCCGCTGATCATCTGGTAAAGCGTAATTCCCAGGCTGTAAATATCGCAGCGGCAGTCGAGTTCTTCCCCGGCAAACTGTTCCGGGCTCATATACGACGGACTGCCGGAAATCTCCACGGCTTCATTCCAGTCCCGCTGCCGGATCGCCAGTCCCATATCGGTCAGTTTGACGATCCCGTCCGTGGTGATCATGATGTTGTCCGGCTTAACGTCGCGGTGAATGAGTTTGGAGTGATCCCAGGCGTAGAACAACGCTTCGGCCACCTGTTGGACAATATGCAGCGCTTCATCGGTAGGAATGCGTTTTTCCCGCTCCAGTCGGGCACTCAGGGTTTCACCGCTGATATAACTCATCGCCAGATAACAGACGCCGCTTTCTTCGCCGACCGCATAAGACTGCACCAGATTGGTATGGCTCAATTGGGCGGCGGCGCGGGCTTCGCGCAGAAACGAATCGACGAATTTAGCGGAACTCAGTTCAGGGGAGAGTATTTTCAGCGCGACTTCGCGTCCCAGGGACAGTTGGACGGCATGGTAGACTTTGCCGATCGAACCGGAACCGATCTCCTCGCCGATAACGAAATCGCCGATAACGCAGTGTTCTTCAAACGGGGTAGCGGGTACGAAACACGAATTGCCGCAGCTCGGGCACTCCAGCCGGCTTTTAGGGGGGAATTCCGTGGAGATTATCGACGAACAAAAAGAACACTGAAAACGCATACTCATCACCCTCTGTCCCATACCCCGGATTATTGTCAATATGCCGGTAAATTATCCACTAACCTGGTCAAATACAAGTCATATTTTATTTTTTTATCAATATTGCCGCGAAAGCGCCGTCGTGCTCCCGCCCCGGCAGCAGCAATTGCTGCCGGATCAGGCGGAAATCCGGATTCCGGCTCAGAAAATTTTCAATCTGCCCGCGGTTTTCTTCGGCTTCGATGCTGCAGGTGCTGTAGATCAACTGCCCCTCCGGCCGAACAAGTTCCGCAGCTTTTTTCAGAATCCCGGCCTGAAATTCAACGGTATCGGCCAGCACCGCCTCACTGAACCGCCACAAAACGTCCGGCTTATGCCGAAACACCCCGGTATTGGTACAGGGCACGTCCGCCAGGACGACATCGAAACCCGCCGGCGGAAATTGCAGTTCATCCGCTGCGGCGACGACTATCCGGCAAGTCAGGCCGCGGCAGTTGAAATTCTCCCGGGTCAAAGCCTGCCGCCGGGCGGAACGGTCGACAGCAGTCAGTTCGCCGCCGCTCTTCAAACGTTCCGCCAGGATCAGGCTCTTGCCGCCCGGCGCGGCACACAAATCCAGCACCTTTTCGCCGCCGCTGAGTTCCGCCATCCCGGGGGCCAGCGCCGCCGCCGGGTCCTGAAGATAAATCCGCCCTTTCCCGATCAGATTTCCCCGGAACAGCTCCCGCGGTTCGGCAACGCTGAAAAAACTCAGTCCGGGCGCCCAGGCGAATTCGGGAAGCGGTTCCGCCTGCACCGATTCGAGCTCTTTTTTCCCGACTTTGCCGGTCAGCCGGAAAGTCAGCGGCGCTTCCCGCTCTGCCGCGGCAATTATTTCCCGCAGTTCCCCGGAGTTGAACCGCTTCCGCCAGCGCTCCTGCAGGACTTGCGGAAACCGGGCCAGGGGATTACCGGCCGTTTCCTCCTGATCAACTTTCAACCCGGTTCTGAGGACATTCCGAAGCACCCCGTTAATGAACCCGGCGGCAGTTTCGCCGTAGTTCCGGCGCGCCGTCTCCACCGCGACATTGACCGCCGATTCCGCTCCGATGCCGCGCTGAAAAAAACACTGGGTCAAAACCAGGGCCAGCAACCGCCGGTAACGCGGCTTGGGCGGCCGGGCGCAGTTGGCGGCGATGATGCGGTCGATCAAGGCCTTGTTGCGGAAATATCCGAACAGCAGACTCGCCGTCGGCGGCCGCAAATCGGCGGTCACGTACCGGTCCAGATAATCATCCGCAGTGAGCTGTTCCTTCGTCCATTTTTCCAGCCCGGTCAGCGCCGTTTTCAAAATCCGTTCCGCGGTTTGCGGAGATCGCTTGTCATCCATAAGTCAGCCCTTGGCAACCGTTATCTTTATACCGAATTGCATTCTAATAGCTAGTAAAAACAGCTTTGATTTTGAGGCTGAGTTGCCGGCAAAAATAATGAGCGATAGGTCTATCGCACCATTCTTTTTGCCGGTGAACGAGCCCAAAAGCATGCTGCCGTGTACGGTCGGATTCTTGCGGCGCCGTTTGGCGCCAAAACGAACCGTCGCTGCCTCGGTAGCGCACAGTTCGTTTTAACGCTTCCGGCATCCGCAATAATTCCGATTTTTACTTGCTCTTAGATTGCAAATCGGTATTAATACCACGAAACACCCGAAATACACGAAAATCATACTTTCAAATTACTTAAGGATTTTCAATTTCGCGTTTGAATCCGCTCGTACCATGGAAACGAACCGGTTCAGTTCATCCCGCCGGCGGCGGGGAGATGTGCAGGCGTTTTTTTCATACCCGGCAATATAGACGGCCCCGACAGATATGTTTCCATTCAAGTCCTGGAATTAATAATAAACCAAAATTCTTCGAAAAAATCATTTTTTGATTTATATCCCAATGCTTTCACAAACAGAATATTCAGCTCGTTAACAATATGCCTGATT